>NZ_JBHWLR010000005.1:208986-269603 GCF_042731755.1 Promicromonospora sp. NPDC059942 | reverse complement strand
GACGGGCTTTTTTTTGTGGTGTGTGTGTGGGGGGGGGGGGGTGGGGGGGGGGGGGGGGTAGGCGCAAGGCGAACACACGAACCAAGGAAGAAGAGGGGAGGCTTCCCTTTCGGGTCCCCCCCCTCGTCGCTCGGGTCGTTCAGATCGTTCGGGTCAGGACGCCGCGACGCAGCGGTAGTCGGCGCCGTCGGCCGGGTCGCCCTCGTAGCGGGTCACCAGCGGGTAGCGGCAGACCTCACGGGTCACGGTCCGGCCGTCACGCTCGGTGACGACGGCGGGCAGCGTCGCGGGGGCCTTCCCCTTCTCGACCCAGTCCACCAGGGTCACCAGCGGGTCCGTGCCGATGCCGCAGTGGTTCACGCCCGGGGGCAGGAACAGCCGGTAGAAGCTGTCGACCCGGGCGTTGCCGCCCATGACCCGGTTGACGTGCTCGCGGTAGTCGACCGTGCCCTGGGTGGGCACGAGCTGGTCGGCCTGACCGTGCCAGCTCAGCAGCTTGCCGCCGGAGCGGGCGAACGCGGACAGGTCCGGGTCGTCGCTGCCGATGACGGAGTGGAAGTCGCGCTGCGACTTCGCGAAGAGCTGCTCGAACTGCCGGTAGGTCAGGTGGGCGGTGTCGAGCTGCGGGTCCTTCGCGACGAAGTACTTGACCCACTGGTCGGCCACCACGAACGGCTGGCCGGGCGTGGCGAGCCAGTTGAACGCGGCGCCCTTGTTCGGGCCGTACCACAGCGGGTGGCCGGACCGGCTGACCGGACCCTGCCAGATCTTGCGGACGGCGTCCGCGAGGTCCGAGCTGATCGTGTAGGTCGCGCCGTCGCAGTCCACCTGGGTGCCGACCAGCTCACGCGGGTCCCACGCGCAGTCCTGCGGGTCGTCGATGATGCCGTCCCGCACGCCGTCGATCGTGTCGCACGCGTCGACCGCGGCGGTGTTGAACGCCTCGATCTCGCACGGTGCGGGGGCGACGTCCTCCTCGTTGAACACGACCTGCGGCCACAGCGTGGCCACGGCGAACCGGTCCCAGCTCACCGCGGGCGCGCCGGCCAGGATGCCCTGGAAGTCCGTCGGGTACTCCTGCGCCGCCACGTACCCCTGGCGGCCGCCCGTGGAGCAGCCGTTCCAGTACGAGTAGGTGGCCTTGGTGCCGTAGTACTGCTTGGTCACGGACTTGCCGACCACCGCGAGGTCGTGGACCGACCGGGACGCGAAGTTCTCCAGGAGGGGCGTGTTCACCCGCCCGTCCGACGTCAGCGCCCAGCCGCTGACGTCGGCCGGGGACTCGCCGATACCCGCGTCGGTGGCCGCCGCGGCGTATCCGTTCTTCACGGCCGCCACCAGGGTGGCGCCGAGGTCGCCGGCCAGGTAGGCGCTCCCACCGGTGGCCTGGAAGCGGCCCGACCAGTCGGCGCGGTCCTGCGGCAGCGAGACCTTGACTGTCTCGTGGTCGCCCGCGCGGCCGTGCGTGAGGGTCACCGTGATGTCGCACCGGGCGGGCACGTCGGGGATCGGGGCGGGCGTCTGGAGCGGCGGCGTCGCCTCGGGGAAGGTGACGGTCCCGGCAGGGAAGGCCTGGGCGGTCACGGACTCGACCCGGGCGCCGGGCGGCGCGGAGACGGTTACGGGGGCGCACGACGACGCGGGGTGGGCGTCCTCGGCAGGGCTGCTCGCCGGTGCCGCGAGCGGGAGGAGCCCCGCCGCCGACACGGACAGCGCCGCCGTGACCAGCATGACTAGCTTGTTCATGGTGCACAGCCTGGCCCGGCGGCACCCGGGGCCGCCCCAGGGAGACACCCTGGTGCGCCCCCGGGGCCGCGGCGCGAGGGTAGGGCCATGGACAGAAGAACATTCGTACGGACCGCCGGCCTGCTCGCCACCTCCGCCGCCGTGGGCGGGGCCGCCCTGCCCGAGGCGGCGGCCGCGGCCGCCACCGCCCCCGCCCGGCCCGCGCCGTCGTTCCCCGTGATCAAGCAGGTCCGGGCCGGCGAGCTCGACGTCGGGTACGCGGAGCTCGGGCCGGCCCGTGGCCGGCCGGTCGTCCTGCTGCACGGCTGGCCGTACGACATCCACGCCTACGCCGAGGTGGCACCCCTGCTCGCGGCCCGCGGCTACCGCGTGATCGTGCCGTACCTGCGGGGCCACGGCAGCACCACGTTCCTGTCCCCGGACACGTTCCGCAACGCCCAGCAGGTGGTGGTGGCGCGCGACGTCGTCGCGCTGCTGGACGCCCTGCACATCAAGCGCGCGCTGCTGGCCGGCTTCGACTGGGGCTCCCGCACCGCGGACATCGTCGCGGCCCTGTGGCCTGAGCGGGTCCGGGCGCTCGTGTCGGTGTCGGGCTACCTGATCACCAACCGCGCGGCGAACCAGACGCCCATCGAGCCCGCGCGGGAGTGGGCGTGGTGGTACCAGTACTACTTCGCCACCGAGCGGGGACGGCTGGGGCTGGAGGACGAGCACTACCGCAAGGAGCTGGCCCGCGTGGTGTGGAAGTCCAGCTCGCCCACCTGGGCTTTCGACGACGCCACCTTCGACCGGACCGCCGCCGCGTTCACCAACCCGGACTACGCCGCGATCGTGCTGCACAACTACCGCTGGCGCCTCGGCCTGGCCGAGGGCGACCCCCGGTTCGACGACGTCGAGGCCCGGCTGGCGGCGGGGCCGAGCATCGGCGTGCCCACCGTGACGATCGACGCCGAGCTCGACCCCTTCACCGCGCCCGGCAACGGGACGGCATACCGCGACAAGTTCGTGGGACCGTACGACCACCGGACGTTCCGCGGTGTCGGCCACGACGTGCCCCAGGAAGCGCCGGCCGAGTTCGCCCGCGCCGTGGTCGACGCCGACAGGCTCTGACCCCCTCGGGGGAGGGAGCGCCCCCGCCCGGTGTAACCTCCGCAGGGAGGTGCGTGTGCGGAGCGAGACGGTGCTGCGCGGCCGGCGGCGTGAGACGGACGCGCTCGACGAGCTGCTGCGAGAGGTCCGGGCCGGGCACAGCCGGGTGCTGGTGCTGCGGGGCGAGGCGGGGATCGGCAAGACGGCGTTGCTGGACCACCTGTCGGCGCGGGCGGGAAGCGCCCGGGTGGTCCGGACGGTCGGCGTCGAGCCGGAGTCGGAGATCGCCTACTCGGCGCTGCAGCAGCTCTGCGCGCCGCTCCTGGGCCACCTCGACGCGCTGCCCGAACCCCAGCGGGACACCCTCGCCACGGCCTTCGGCCTGAGCCCGGGCAGTCCGCCCGAGGCGCTGCTGGTCGGCCTCGCGGTGCTCGGGCTGTTCGCCGAGGCCGCGGCCGACCGGCCGCTGGTCTGCGTGGTGGACGACGTGCAGTGGGTCGACCGCATGTCGGAGGTGATCCTGACCTTCGTGGCCCGCCGCCTCCAAGCCGAGTCGGTCGCCCTGGTCCTCGCCCTGCGCAGCCCCGGCGACGAGCAGGTGCTTCCTGGTCTGCCCGAGCTGCGGGTCGGCGGGCTCCCGGACGCCGACGCCCGGGCGCTGCTCGACACCGCGCTGCCGGGGCCGGTCGACGACCACGTCCGGGCGCGGATCCTCGCCGAGACGCGCGGCAACCCGCTCGCGCTCCTGGAGCTGCCCCGCGACCTGACGCCGGCGGAGCTCGCGTTCGGGTTCGGCGCCCCGAGCCCGACGCCCGTCGCGGACCAGGTCGAGGACGGGTTCCAGCGGCGCGTCGCGGAGCTCCCGGCGGACACCCGGACGCTCCTGCTCACCGCCGCCGTCGAACCCGTGGGCGACGTGCCGCTGCTGTGGCGCGCCCTGGACCGGTTGGGCATCGCGCCGGACGCCGCCGTGGCGGCCGAGACCGCGGGGCTCGTCCGGATCGGCGCCCGCGTGCGGTTCCACCACCCGCTGGTGCGCTCCGCCTGCTGGCGCTCGGCCACGCCGGCCGAGCTGCGGGCGGCGCACCGCGCGCTCGCCGACGTGACCGACCCGGGCCAGGACCCCGACCGCCGCGCCTGGCACCGGGCGCACGCCGCGCTCGGGCCGGACGACGAGGTGGCCGGCGAGCTGGAGCGCACCGCCGACCGGGCGCTCGCGCGCGGCGGACGGTCCGCCGCGGCGGCGTTCCTGGAGCGTGCCGCGGAGCTGACCCAGGACCCGAAGCTCCGGGCCGGGCGCGTCCTGGCCGCCGCACGCGCCCGGTTCGCCTCCGGCGCCCTCGACGGGGTGCCCGGCCTGCTGTCGGCCGCGGAGCTGGGACCGCTCGACCCGCTGCAGCGCGCCGGGGCCGAGCGGCTGCGGGCCCAGGTCGCGTTCGCGCTCGACCGCGGACGGGGCGCCGTCGGACCCCTGCTGGAGGCCGCGCGCCGGCTGGACCAGCTCGACCCGGCGGCGGCCCGCGAGGCGCACCTCTGGGCGCTCGGCGCCGCCGTGCACGCGGGCCGGCTCGGCGACGGCGACGGCGGCGACGACGGCGGCAGCCTGCGGCGCGCGGCCGAGGCCGCGCGCGCCGTGCCGGCCGGGTCCGACGCGACCGGCCTCTTCCTCACCGGGCTCGCCGTGCGGTACACCGACGGGTACGGCCCGGCCGTGCCCCACCTGCGCGCCGCGCTCGCCGCGCCGACCGACGACGCCGCGGCGCTCCTGTGGCTGTCGGCCCCGGTGGCGCACGAGCTGTGGGACGACGCCGCCTGGTTCCGCCTCACCGAGCAGGCCCTCGCCGCCGCCCGCTCGACCGGCGCCCGCACGGTGCTGCCCACGGCCCTGACCTTCCGCGCCGGCGCGCTGGTGGCGGAGGCCCGGTTCGCCGAGGCGTCCGACCTGCTGCGCGAGGCCGAGTCGTTCGCGAACCTGCCCCCGCACCCGTCCGCGGCGCTCACGCTCGCCGCGCACCGGGGCGCCGAGGAGCCCGCGATGCGGCTGGTCGACGCGACTGTCCGCGAGGCCGAGGCGCGCGGCGAGGGCCGCTGGCTCGGCCTGGCGGGCTACGCCGAGGCCGTGCTGCACAACGGGCTCGGCCGCTACCCGGCCGCCCTGGACGCCGCGCGCCGCGCCGTCGCGTACGACGACCTCGCCCTGACCGGCTGGAGCCTCGGCGAGCTCGTCGAGGCCGCGGCGCGCGCCGGGGAGGCCGACGTGGCCGCCGAGGCCTGCGAGCGACTGGGGGAGCGCACCGCCGCCGCCGGGACGCCGTGGGCGCTGGGCGCGCAGGCGCTCGCGGACGCGCTGGCGGGTCCGCCGCCCGCCGCGGAGGACCGGTACCGCGAGGCGGTCGACCTGCTGGGCGGCACGCGGCTGACGGTTCTGACGGCCCGGGCCCGCCTGCTGTACGGCGAGTGGTTGCGCCGGGAGAACCGGCGGGCCGCGGCCCGGGAGCACCTGCGCGCCGCGCACGAGGTGTTCGCCGCGGCGGGCGCGGAGGGTTTCGCGGGACGGGCGAGCCGGGAGCTGGCGGCCACGGGGGAGACGGTCCGCAGGCGCAGCGCCGGGCCGGCGGACGGGCTGACGGCGCAGGAGGCGCAGATCGCGCGCCTCGCGGTGGCGGGCCGGACCAACCCGGAGATCGGCGCGGAGCTGTTCCTCAGCCCGCGCACCGTGGAGTGGCACCTGCGCAAGGTGTTCGGCAAGCTCGGGATCGGTTCGCGGCGCGAGCTGGCGGCAGCGCTGCGAGAGCGCTGAGCGTCAGCGCTCGAAGGGGTCCGCGACCTCGCCGTCGAGAACCGCGTCCTGGTCGGCGCGGAATGCCTTCAACGACATGTGCTGGTTCGCCTCGGACTCTCGCCTGGCGGCGGGCTCGACGTGGTGGTCACGCGGGTTGTCGTCTGGGTGAATCTCCACGAGATCGATGGTGCCACGAGGCGACGCCAGGCGGTGTCGGGGGCACTGAGTGACAATCGTTCAGGTGATCGGCCATGACACCTGGTCGCCGACCCGCTTCGCGCGCAACGGCGACGTCACCCTCGCCTACGACCGGTTCGGCACCGGCCACGGCACACCCCTGCTCCTGCTGATGGGGCTGGCCATGTCGCGGTTCTGGTGGCCCGACGGCCTGTGCCGCGCGCTGGCCGACGAGGGTTTCGACGTGGTCCGGTTCGACCAGCGCGACACCGGGGAGTCCACCCGGTTCGGCGCGAGCGAGCGGCGCGTCTCGTGGGCGTCGCTGTTCGGCGGCGGTTCGGTGCCCTATACGGCCGAGGACGTCGTGGACGACGCCGCCGCCGTGCTCGACGCCGTCGGGTGGGACCGCGCGGTGGCGCTGGGGCACTCCCAGGGCGGCGTCGTGGCGCAGCGGTTCGCCCTGCGGTACCCGGAGCGGACGCTCGGGCTCGTCTCGTGCGACGCGCCGCCGAGCGACGCCGCCGGGCTCACGGCGCTGCGGCACCTGCGGTACGGGCTGATCGCACGGCAGTCCACGGCCCGGCACCCGCGGACCCGGGAGGGCGACGTCGCGTCCGCGCTCGCCGTCGCCCGCGCCATGGCGTCGCCCGCGTACCCCGTCGACGAGGTAGCGGCCCGCGCTCGGATCGAGCGCGGTCTCGACTGCGGCCCGCGCGACATGCGGGCCATGGGCCGCCAGCTCCGTGCGGTGTGGCACGGGCCCCGGCTGCGCGAGGTGCGCACGCCGACGCTCGTCGTGCACGGCGCGGCCGACCCCCTGGTGCGGACGACGGCGGCCCGCGTCACGGCTCGCGCGATCCCAGGCGCCCGGCTCATGGTGCTCGACGACGTCGGGCACGACCTGCCGCCCGTCGTCTGGCCCACGCTGGCGCGGCAGGTCCGGGGGCTCGTGCCGGCCTGACCCGGCCCGGTCTAGCGCCGCTCCGGCATCGGGATCCACGTGTGCCAGGGGGTGACCCGGTCCACGTGCACGACGGCGTCGAACGCCCGGCGGGCGTCCACGAGCTGCAGCTCCGTGCCGTTGTGCGTGCCGCGCGTCGCGTCCAGGGCCGCGGCGGCCGCGCCGTCGGCGGGTCGCAGGTCCACGTAGTACGAGCCGAGCCCGGGCGCGGCGAGCGCCGCGTCCAGGCTCGTCGGGTCCGGCGCGCCGAGGTCCTGGGTGAACGGCGTCGAGTGCCCCGGGGCGTCGTCCGGCCCCGGGCGGTGCAGCCATGCCGTGCCGCCGCCGAACGTGGTGCCCAGCACCACCAGGTCGTCCCCGAGCCGGTCGGCGAGCTCGCGGCCCATCGTCGTCATCGGCTGCGGCACGAACGGCGGCGCGTGGAACGGCGTGCGCTGCACGTGGCCGTTCGCGGCCGCGACCACCACGCGGGGCTCGCGCTCCAGCACCCACTCCACCGTGTCCGCCATGGTCACGTCCCGGACGTTGCCCGGCGGGTAGGCGCGCGTCGCGCCCGCGGGCATCGCGGCGAGGAACGCGTCCGTCTGCCGGGCGACCCGCGCGGCGTGCTCCGCGAACGCCACCGCCCGCGGGTCGGCCCCGGCCTCCAGGTAGTCGATCCGGCAGGCCCGGACCCGCTCGGCCAGCTCTCCGACGAGCGCCGTCAGAGCCGCCCGCTCGGCGGCCGGCAGCGCGATGTACGCGTGCAGCGCGGGCGCCGCCTGGGCGATCCCCGACCGGTCGGCCGGGAGGTAGTCGAACAGCGGCAGCAGGTCCGCGAGCACGTGCGCCGCATACCCCGGGTCGACGTCGGCCAGGAAGGCCTCCACCGCCTCGACCGCCGGCCGGGCGCTGGCCGCCGAGTCCGGCACGTCCGCCCCGTAGAACCGCACGCCGCCGTCCGTGCGCAGCCAGGCCAGCAGGTCGAGCATCTCCTGGCACCGGCCCATGCTGTAGGTGACGCCGCGCTCCAGGACCTCGCGGACCGGTCGCGTGCTGCGGCCGGAGACCCAGTCGTCCACGAGCCGGGCCTCGGGGAAGCCGGACTCCATCACGTACGCGGTGAACCCGTGCCGCGCCAGGAACCGCAGGATCCGGTGCCGCACCAGGTACATCTCGTGGATCCGGTGCATCGACTCGCCGATCGCCACCACCCGCGCGTCGCCGACGATCTCCAGCAGCGGCAGCAGGTCGGCGTCGTCGTCGGCGTCCGGGTCCAGGGTGGCCAGCCGGCGCGCGTTCGCGCCCAGCCAGGCGGTCAGGTCGTCGCTCACTCCCGGAACGTAGCGCCTGCCCGACGTCGGAGGGCGGGCTGTGCGCTCAGGGCGCAATTGCCTCGGCCGCCCGGAGCGGCCCGGGATACCGTGCGAGGGCGCCGACCAGGGGGAGACGGGCATGACGATCACACCGGACGAGCTGCTGAGCGGCTGGCGCGGGCGCCGGTTCCTGCTCGAGTACGCGCGCCGCTCCGAGGAGCTCGCGACCGACCCTGACCAGCCGGAGGCGCCGTTCTCGTCGGCCGCGATGCTGGCCGGCTACGAGCTCGACCCGGGCCGGGGCAGCTCGGTCGTGCTGGTCAGCGTCGGAACCGGAAGCTGTGCCGCCGAGCCGGTGGAGGCCACACCCGCGTCCGTGGCGACCCTGCTCGACGGCGTCGCCCTGGCCGCGGTCGACCAGGAGACGGCGCTACGCACGCTTGCGCACGCGGTGACGGTCGCCCGCTACTGGCAGGAGCCCGACGGCGAGGACGTGCTCGCTGCCCTGCCGGTGGTGCGCGCCGCCCTGGAGCGCGTCGCGGCGCACGTCGCGGGCTCCGCGGACGCCGTCGGCTGGTGGAGCACCCCGGTCGACCGCACGGACCAGCACGCGGTGACCTGGGACGCGGACCGGACGCCCCCTGCCGGCACGGCGGCCGAGCGGCTCGACCGGTGGCGCACCGACGCCCTCAAGGAGGAGCGGGACGCCCGGAGGCAGCGGCCCGCCGACCCCACGGCGTCCTGGAGCGGCACGTGGTGGTCCGCCCCGCCGTGGCAGCTGACGCGCACCCTGCGCAGCCTCGACGGCCACGGCCCGGCGGGGCTCTGGCTGGTGGAGGACGACATGGGGTGGGAGCAGGGCGTGACCCACCGGGTCGACGTCCCCGCCGGCGCGCGGGTGTACGAGGTGGACGGCGCCGAGGCCTGGGCCGCGCTGTGCCGCGCGTACCCGCTGGAGGTGACGGCGCAGAAGCGGCACGACTGGTACCGCACCACCGGCCGGGACGGGTCCTGGGTGCAGCCCGACTGGGCGGCGGTCGCCGCCGACCACGACGCCGTGCACCTCACCGCCGCCGCCTACCTCGCGGCGGCGGGCACCGTGATCCCCGTCGGCGACGACACGGCGAGCGTCATCGCCGGGTGGAACCCCGACGAGGCCTGCTGGCTCGTCGACACGGTCCGGCCGGAGCCGGCGGGCAGGGCGTGGGTGCTGGACGACGACGACTGGGTGCCCGCGGCCGGGTAGCAGCGCGGCTCAGCGGCCCTCGGCGCGCTCCAGCTCCCGGGCCAGGTCGAGCATCTCGCGGCCGAGGGCGTCCAGCCGCTCGCGGAGGCTCGTGGTGCCGACCGGCGCGGCGGGGGCGGGGGCGCCGGTCCCGGCCAGCCCAGCGGCGTCGGGCTCGCGGATCACGTTGATGTCGAAGACGACCCGGTCCGCGCGGTGCCAGGTGCGGAACACCTCGACGGGCCGGGCGGCCTCGTCGGTGCTGGTGCCCTCGAGCAGCAGCACGGGCGCCCCGGCGGGGACCTGGAGCAGCTCCGCCGTCTCGCCGTCGGCGCTCACGGCCCGCACCTGCCGCTTGCCCGCGACGACGTGCGTGCCGAACCGGCGCTGGATCGTGGCGTGCAGCGACGTGTCGGTCAGCTCCTCGGCGGTCAGGTCGCCGAGCTCCTCGGGCAGCCAGGTCTCGATGAGGGCGAGCGGCTCGCCCCCGGCGCTGCGCAGGCGCCGCAGGCGCAGCACCCGGTCGGAGGCGAGGGCCCCGGTCGCCTCAGAGACCGGCTCCAGCCCGAGCTCCAGGATGCGCGTGGTGACGTGCACGCCCTCGCCCTCGACCTGGGTCGACAGGCCCGGCACGCGCTGCACCAGGCGGTGCAGCTCGCCGCGCTCCCGGACGGTCGTGCCCCGGCCCCGCCGGCGCTCCACGAGCCCCTCCTGCTCCAGCGCCGCCAGGGCCTGGCGGACCACGGAGCGGGAGACGCCGTAGCGTTCCTGCAGCTCGGCCTCGGTGGGCACCTGCGCGCCGGGCGCGAGCGTGCGCCCCAGGATCTGTGCGCGCAGCTCGCTGCCGATGCGCCGGTGGAGCGGCTGGCCGTCGGGTGCGGGGCGGGCCACGGTCAGCTCGCCGCGCTCGGGGCGCCCTGCTGCGCCGTCCGCCAGACGTGGTCCCAGCCGGGCGCGAGGCCGGCCGCCCGCTCGATCGCGAGCACGAGGCTGGCCTCCCGGGCGATGCCCTGGCCGGCGATGTCGAACGCGGTGCCGTGGTCCACCGAGACGCGCACCACGGGCAGCCCCACGGTGATGTTCACGCCGTCGTCGCCGTACACGGCCTTGAACGGGGCGTGGCCCTGGTCGTGGTAGCAGGCCACGACCATGTTCCACCTCCCCTTGACCGCGGCCGGGATGAGGGCGTCGGCAGGCAGCGGGCCGTGGGCGTTGAGGCCGCGGGCGCGTGCCGCCTCGACCGCGGGGGCCAGGATGTCGGCGTCCTCGTCGCCGAACAGGCGGTTCTCGCCGGCGTGCGGGTTCAGGCCCGCGAGCCCGATGGCCTCGTCCGGGCGGCCCAGCGCCGCCGTGAACGCGCCGGCCAGGTCGAGCACGTCGCGGGTGCGCTCCGGCGTGATGTCCTCGATGGCCTGGCGCAGCGAGACGTGCGTGGTCAGGTGGAAGAAGTACAGGTCGCCCGCCGACAGCACGAGGCTGAAGTTCTTGACCCCGAACTCGTGGGCCAGCAGCTCCGTGTGCCCGGGCCACCGGTGCCCGCCCGCGTGCATCGCGGCCTTGTTCAGCGGGGGCGTGACGATGCCGTCCACCAGCCCCTCCCGGGCCAGCCGGCAGGCCTCGACCACGAACCGGTAGGCGCCGTCGCCGGCCGCCGCGCTGATCTCGCCGATCGGCACGTCCGCCAGCGACGGGCCGGTCTGGAGCAGCTCGATCGTGCCCGGGGTGTTGGTGGCCTCGGCCGGGGTCGCGATCACGCGGACCCGCTCCGGGTCGCCGCCGACGGCGGAGACGGCGCGGCGCAGCGCGCCGGCGTCGCCCACGACCACGGGCACGCACAGGGCGCGCAGGTCGTCGTGGCCGAGCAGGGCCTTGGCCGTGATCTCCGGGCCGATGCCTGCGACGTCGCCGAGCGTGACGGCGAGGGTGGGGATGCTCAAGGGTTTACCTCCTGGTGCGAAGAGTACGATCTCAGGCTTTCGAGCACGTCGACGACGGTCCGGCGGGTGCCGAACCCGCCCGCCTTGGTGACGACGACGGTGCCGTGCGCCGGCCCGCCCTCCAGCCGGCCGAGCGGCACGCCCTCGGCCACGGCGCCGGACACCCGCACGCTGCGGGCCCCGAGCCGGGCGAGCACGGCGCGGGCGCCGTCGCCCCCGACGAGGACGACGGCGTGGGGGCGGGTCCGCTCCGTGACGGCGGCGACCAGGTCGGCCAGCTCGGCCGCCGCGCGGGCGGCCCGCTCCCGCCCGGTGCCGGCTGGCCCCGTGGGCTCGGGGGTGCGGACGAGCACGGTCGCGGGCACGTCCGCGCCCAGCGCCCGCGCGGCCGTCTCGTCCGGTCCGGCCCCGGCCTCCGGGGTGACCAGCAGCGTCCCGGGCTCGGCGCGCAGGAGCTCCTCGGCCTGCCCGCGGGAGACCGCGTTCAGCGAGCTCAGCACCACGAGCGTGCGCCCGACGGCGAGCCGGGGCTGGTCCGGCGCGGCGCGGTCGCCGCCCCAGCGCGGGGCCAGCGCCGCCGCGAGCCCGGCGGAGCCGACCGGGACGGCGCGGGCACCGAGCAGCACGACGGCGTCGGCGAGGCGCTCCAGCCCGGCGTCGTCCAGGGCGTCGACCACGATGACGTCCGCGGCCGCGCCCGCCTCGGCGAGGCGGTCCGCGAGGGCCGCGGCGTCGCCGTCGGCGGGCACCCGGACGGCGCCCGGCAGCAGCGCGGTCAGGTCGCTCGTGCGGACCGGGGTGACGGGGTCGTGCCCGGCGGCCGTCGCCGCGACCGGCACGCCGCCGACCAGGAGCACGCCCTCGCCGACCGTCCGCCCCAGCGCGGGGTAGCTCGGGCAGACCACGGCGAACGCGCCGGGGACCCGCTCGCGCCAGGCGGTCAGGGCCCCGGTGACCTGGGCCGCGACGCTGCCGCGCATCGTCGAGTCGATCTTGACGTAGAGCCGCCCGGCGCCGGACAGGGCCCGCACGGCGGCCGCGGTGGCGGCCGCCGCGGGGGCGTCGTCCTGGGCCCGCGCGTCGGTGACGACGGCGACCGCCGCCCGCTCGCCGGAGGGCAGGTCCCGGCCGAGGGCCAGGTGGCTGGTCCAGCCGGCACGGGCGAACTGCACCACGCAGTCCCCGGCCCCGGTCAGGTCGTCCGCGACGACCCCGACGGTGTGCTCGCTCATGCGGTGCCGCGCCCCTCGACGGCCGGTGCCTCGGCGGCGGACCCGGCGCCGTCGTCCTCCGCGGCGGGCGCGAGGCCGCCCTGGCGCTTCAGGACGATCGTGGCCAGGAGCGGCGCCAGGACGGCGCTGACCAGCACCGCCGAGGCGACCTGCGCGGTGGCGACCGCGACGTACGGCTCGAACGTGGGGTCCACCCCGCCGATGATCGCAGGCGTGGCGACGGCGTTGCCCGCCGTGGTCGCGGCGGCGATCGCGATGCCCGACTTCATGCCGCGTCGCAGGATGAAGCGGTAGCCCGAGTAGGTCAGGGCGGCGGTCAGCAGGACGGCGAAGACGCCGACGAGGAGGCCGCTCGCGCCGCCGGTCACGACGTCGCGCAGGTTGATCCCCGTGCCGAGCGCGAACGCGAAGAACGGGATGACGATGTTCGGCACAGGCCGCATGATCTCCGTCCAGCGCGGGTCGAGGTTGCCCACCACGAAGCCCAGCACCAGCGGGATCACCGCCGCGAGGAATGCCGTCAGCGGGATGTCGGCCAGGCCCGAGGCGCCGAGGAACAGCATCGAGATGAACGGGCCGTCGTTCAGGGCCGAGGCCATGTATGCGCCGCGGTCGCGCTCGTCACCGTACTTGCCGGTGAAGGCGAGCCAGAGGCCGCCGTTGCTGTTGTCGATGGTGGCCATGAGGGCCAGGATCGAGACCCCCAGGAACCCCTCGATCCCGAAGATGCTGCCCGCCAGCGCGACCAGCCCGGCGGGGATCAGGGACTTCGTCAGCAGCAGCGTCCCGGTGGCGGCGAGCACCGGCCCCGACGTCCGCGCCGTGATCTGCATGCCGGTCGCGAAGATGAGCACGGCGATGAGCGGCAGCGCCGAGTCCTTGAACAGGGCGGTGGTGAACGAGCCCAGCTCCAGGAAGCCGGGGAAGAACGTCCCGACCACCGAGCCGAGGACCAGCGGCACGAGCATGAGCCCGCCCGGGATCTTGTTCATCCAGTCGTAGAGGGGCACGGTCGACCTCGGTGTCAGTCCGGCATCCATGGCGGAACCTCTCGTTGTGCGCGACCGGCGATGGTCGCAATTGTCAGGACAAGAAAGTACGGACAAAGTACGGGACGGGACGGGCGGCGGGCAAGTCCCCTGCACACAGGCCCCCGCGCGCGCAGGATTCACCCGGCGCTTAGCGTTTCCGGGTGACCGACGTGTGGACGTGGCCGGCCCGGATCGGCGTGCTCATCGGGACTGCCCTCTTCGTGGCCCTCCTGATCCCGATCCTCGTGATCCAGGTGCGCCGGTACGGCGTCATCAGCCCCGCCCGGCTGCTCGGCGCGGCGGCGCTCGCGGTCTACGGCACCGCGCTGGTGGCGTACACCCTGCTCCCGCTGCCGTCGGGCGACCTCGCCGCCTGGTGCGCCCAGTACGGGTACGACGGCGCGCAGCTCAAGCCGCTGCAGATCGTCGCCGACATCCGCGAGCGCACCGCCGGCCTGTCCCTGGGCGCCGCGGTGCGGGACATCTCCGTGCTCCAGGGCGTGTTCAACGTGGTGCTGTTCGTGCCGTGGGGCGTGCTGGTGCGCCGGTACCTGGGCTGGGGGCTGCTCGCGTCCGCGGCGTCGGCGCTCGGGGCGTCGCTGCTGATCGAGGTCACGCAGCTGACCGGCATCTTCGGGCTGATCCCGTGCTCGTACCGGCTGGCCGACGTCGACGACCTGCTCACCAACACGTTCGGCGGGGTGCTCGGCGCGCTGGTCGCGCCGTGGGTGCTGCGCTGGATGCCCGGCGCCCGGACCTTGGCGGCGGGCCGGGGGACGCCGCGGCCGGTGACCCTGTGGCGGCGCTGGTTCGGCATGGCCGTGGACTACCTTGCCTATACCGCCCTGGGCGGCGTGCTCGCCCTGACCCTGGGGCTGGGGTACTACCTCGTGACGGGTCGCGCCCCGGCGGACTCCCTGGCGGTCTGGCTGGGCACCAGCGTCCTGGCGTGGGTCGTCGTGTTCGTGCTGCCCCTGGTCACGGGCGCGGGGGAGTCGCTGGGGCAGCGCACGGTGTGGCTCGCCGTCGTGCCGCCCGACGGCGGGGCGCGCCTCGCGCCGTGGGCCCGCCTGCGACGCGGGCTGGCCGGGGGAGCGCTGTGGGGCCTGCTCCAGGCGCTGGGTGACGCGGCGACCATGTTCGACGTCGGCGCGCTCGCGCCTGCCCAGGGCCTGGCGGCCACGGTGGCGACCGTGCTGGTGCTGTCCACCCTGTTCACGCGGGGGCGGCGCGGGCTCTCCGGGAAGGCGGCCCCGTACCTCCTGGTCGACGCGCGGTCCCTCGCGCCCGAGGGTCAGCCGCGGGCGCGGGGGTCCCGGCCGAGCAGGTGACGCAGCGCCGGCTCCAGCGTGGGGTGCCGGAACCGGTGGCCCAGCGCGAGCAGCACCTCGGGCGAGACGCGCTGGCTCGCCTGCGCCAGCTCGTCCGCGCCCTCCTGGCCCAGGAGCAGCCGGGGCCCCAGGTCGGGCACCGGAAGGACGGCGGGACGGCGCAGGACGCCAGCCAGTGTGGCGGTGTAGGCGGCGTTGCGCACTGGGGTGGGCGCGACGGCGTTGACCGGCCCGGACAGGCGCTCGTCGTACAGCGCGCGGTGGTAGACGTCCACCAGGTCGTCGATGCCGATCCAGGACTGCCACATCTGCCCGTCGCCCAGCCGGCCGCCCAGGCCCGCGGCGAACAGGGGGTAGAACAGGCGCAGCGTGCCGCCGCGTGGTGACTGCACCAGGCCGGTGCGCACGTTCACCACCCGCAGGCCGTCCGCGGCCGAGGTCGCCTGCTCCCAGTCGTCGACGACGTCGGCGAGGAACCCGTCGCCGCGCTCGCTCGTCTCGGTGAGCACCTCGTCGCCCCGGTCCGGGCCGTAGAACCCGATCGCCGACGCGCTGACGAAGACCCGCGGCCCGTCGGCGGTGCGGCCGGCGAGCGCGGCGAGCGCCGTCGTCGGCTCGATGCGGGAGCCGCGGACCGCCGCGCGGTGCGCGTCGGTGAACCGGCCCGCGATGGATGCCCCGGCGAGGTGGATGACGGCGTCGACGCCCCGCAGTAGGTCGTCGGCGGGCGCCTGCGGGTCCCAGCGCCGCTCGTCGGGGCCGTGCGGCGCGCCGCGCACGAGCCGGATCACGCGGTGACCCGCCGTGGTCAGGAAGGGCACCAGGGCGCTGCCGACCAGCCCGCGGCTGCCGCTGACCGCGACGACCTTGGGCCAGTCGCCGGCGTTGCGGGCGGACGCCTGGGCCGCGAGGTCCAGGCCGAGCTGGCGGTGCCGGTAGGCGAACATCGGCCGCAGCACCGCCTCGGGCACTCGGGTCTCGACCGTGTCGGTGACCCGGGTGCCGCCGCCCTCGTCGTGGAACTCGTGGGTGTGCCGCCACGGCACCACCCAGCGCAGCGGCGCGGAGACCAGCTCGTCCACGAACCGCTCCGGCGGCTCGTAGCCGCTGTGCCGGGCCACCCACCGCAGGCCCACCGGCAGCCGCAGCACGGCCGCCCCGCCCGCGAGCGTGGACGCCTCGCGGACCACGTGCAGGGGCGACCACGGCGGGGTGAGCCGCATGATCGCGCCGGGTCGCTCGTGCCAGGCGAACACCTCGGGGCGCGGGTGCCCCACGACGCTCGAGTACGTCAGACCCATGGTTCCCCCTACAGGTAGCCGGCCGCGGTCGCGATGAGGAGGATCGTCACCGCGGCGCCCGCGGCGTAGTTGACCCACAGGAAGTGCCGCCAGCCGCCGTTCGCCCGCGCGGAGTCCGCGTCGCTCACGCCCGCGTACGGCGCCGCGAGCACGAGGTAGGGGACGGCGAGCAGGCCCAGGAGCGCGGTGGGCCACCCGGTCGTGAGCATCAGCAGGCCCGCGACGACCCACGCGCCCAGCGCGAGCCGCACGGTGGTGGCCGCGCCGAACGCCGTCGCGATCGAGGAGATGCGGCCCTCGCGGTCGGGGACGACGTCCTGCACCGCGCCGAAGGCGTGGCTGGCCATGCCCCACAGCAGGAACGCGCCGAGCACCGCGAACGTCTGCGGCGTCGGGTCGGCCTGGGCCAGCGCCAGCCCGTAGACCGCCGGGCTCACGAAGTGCACGCTGGACGTCAGGGAGTCCAGCACCGGCACCTCCTTGAACCGGAACGGCGGCGCGGAGTAGGCGACCAGCGCGAACAGGCTGACCGCGAGCACCGCCCACGACGCCGGCGGGCCGAGCACCACGAGCACGGCGACGAACGGCACGCAGGTCGCCAGGGAGGCGACGAGGATCGGCCGGTGCCGCCGGGGTGCCAGCAGCGCGCCCTCGACGCCGCCCTTGCGGGGGTTGGTCAGGTCGGACGCGTAGTCGAACACGTCGTTGATCCCGTACAGCGCCAGGTTGTAGGGCACCAGGAAGAACAGGGTGCCCACGACCAGTGCGACATCGACCGTGCCCGTGGTCAGCAGGTACGCGGCGGCGAACGGGTAGGCCGTGTTGATCCAGCTCAGGGGGCGCGACGCGCGCACCAGGTCAGCGAGCACGTCGACTCCCGAACAGGGTCCAGAGGGCGGGCAGCAGGATGACACCCGCCAGCGGGTAGGCGAAGTCCTCGATCGGCGCGAGCCCGATCCGGACCCCGGAGATGTGCGCGTCGGCGTACGTGAACAGGCCGGTCGCGATCATCACGTTGTCGAAGACGGCGGTGAGCACCAGCAGGGCGACGGCGGCCAGGACGATCGGGCGCCAGCCGATGGGGCGCGTCCCGGCCAGGCGTGCGCGCAGGGCGGCGATGACCGCGACCGCCACGGCCACCGCGAGGAAGGCGCGCGCGAGGATCAGGTAGGTCATCGCAGCACGTCCTCCCGGAGACGAGCCCGGTCGCGGGCCCGGATGCGGGCCCGGACTCGGGCCCGGCGCAGCACCCGCTGGGCACCGAGGACGAGCACCATCGTGAGCTCGCAGAGGAACGCCAGGAACACGATCTCCTCCATCGGCAGCTCGGGGGCGAGCATGAGCCCGGTCATGTACGGGCCGGCGCCGTGCAGGAAGATGCCGAGCCCGATGCCCGCCAGGTCCCACACGAGGAAGAACGCGGTACCGGTGACGAGCACGGCGGCGGCCCGGACGGGGGAGTCCCAGAGGAAGAGCCGGAACCGCCGGTCGAGGAGCAGGACGCCGGCGGCCGAGAACAGCAGCACGGCGAGGTAGACGAAGCTCATGACTCCTCCCGCAGCGGCCCGGCGCTGGTGTCGCCCCGGAGCCGCTTGACCACCAGCTCCGCGCTGATGAGGCACATGGGCAGGCCGATCCCGGGGATCGTCGTCGCCCCCGCGTACAGCAGGCCCGAGACACGCGATGACGCGTTGGACCCGCGGAACATCGCGCTCTGCCGCAGGGTGTGGCCCGGGCCGAGCGCGCCGCCGCGCCAGGCGCCGAGGTCGCGCTCGAAGTCCGCGGGCCCGATCGTGCGCCGCACGACGACGCGCTCGGCGAGGTCGGGGGTGTCGGTCCACTTGGCGATCTGCGCGATCGCGTCGTCCACGACCTGTTCGACGCCGAAGGCCCCGGCGCCGTCGATCCCGCCCGCGCCGATCGAGGTGTCGGCCGGCACGGGGACGAGCACGAACAGGTTCTCGTGCCCGGGCGGCGCCACGGCGTCCGTGGCGCTGGGCTTGCAGACGTACAGCGACGTCGGCGTCCGCACGGACGGGTTGGCGCCGTAGATGGCGTCGAACCCCTCCTGCCAGTCGCGGGCGAACAGCAGCGAGTGGTGGGCCAGCCTGGGGAGCTCGCCGCGCACGCCCAGCAGCGCCAGCACGGCACCCGGCCCGGGGTCGCGGCGCTTCCACCAGCGGTCGTTCTTGCTGCGGTGTCGCGGCCCGAGCAGCTCGTGCTCGGTGACGCGCAGGTCCGCGGTCGAGACCACGACGTCGGCGTCCAGGTGGCGGGTGCGGCCGTCCGGGCCGGTGACGTCGACGCCGGTCGCGACGCCGTCGGACACCGTGATGCGCCGCACCCGCTGGCCGGTCAGGAGCCGGGCGCCCTGGCGCTCGGCGAGGCGGGCGACCGCGTTGATCACCGCGCCGAACCCGCCGCGCGGGTACAGCACGCCCTGGGTCACGTCGAGGTGGCTCATCAGGTGGTACATGCTCGGCGCGGCGCTCGGCGACGTGCCGAGGAAGACCGCAGGGTAGCCGAGGATCCGCCGCACCCGCTCGTCCGTGGTGTGCCGGGAGATGAAGTGGTCCAGGGACTCGCCCAGCAGGCGCAGCAGCCGCGGGGCGCGCCGCACGACGTCCGGCGCGAGCAGGGGCTTGGGGGAGGCGAACGTGGCGTACAGGAACCGCTCGGTGGCGATCCGGTACGTCTCGGCGGCCGAGTCCAGGTACGCGTCCAGCTGCGGGGCCGACGCCGGGTCGAGCGCGAGCAGGGCCTCGCGCGCGCCGTCGGCGGGCAGGTCGAAGGGCTCGGAGTCGTCCTCGAAGAACACCCGGTAGGACGGGTCGAGGTGGATCAGGTCCAGCTCGTCGGCGGCGCTCGTGCCCAGGAGGCGGAAGAAGTGCTCGAAGACCTCGGGCATGAGGTACCAGGACGGGCCGGTGTCGAACACGAACCCGTCGCGGTGCCAGCGCCCCGCGCGTCCGCCGAGCTCGTACCGGGCCTCGAGCAGGGTGACCGACGCGCCCTCGCGGGCCAGCAGGGCAGCGGTCGCCAGACCCGAGATGCCGCCGCCGATCACGACCACGCGCCGTCCGGGCTGTCCGTCGTTCATGCCGCCCATCGCCTGCCCGTCCGGGTGCCCGCGAGCGTGGCCACGACGATGCGCATCTTGACGCCGGTCGGCACCGAGACCCGACGGACGTGCAGCTGCGCCGCGGGCATGGTGCGCAGCCGGTCGTTGAGCTCGGAGAACAGGCCCGCCGCCAGCGCCGTCGCGCGCCGCGGCCCGACCGGCAGCAGCGGGAGCACGGCGCGCGCGGCGGCCAGGTCGGCGTCGATGTCGGCCACGACGGCGGCCTTGCGGTCCTCGTCGAGCACCTCGGGACCGGCGCCCGGGAAGTAGGTGCGGCCCAGCCGCTCCTGGTCGTCGCCGAGGTCGCGCAGGAAGTTGATCTTCTGGAACGCCGCGCCGAGCCGGCGGGCGCCCTCCTCCAGCCGGCCGCGGACGCCGGGCGGTACGGGGTGGCCGTCCAGGAACGCGCGCAGGCACATCAGGCCCACCACCTCGGCGGAGCCGTGCACGTAGGAGCGGTACTCGTCGTCGCCGAGGGCGACGACGGGGTCGAGGTCGCGGCGCATGGACGCGAAGAACGGGCGCACCAGCGTCTCGTCGATGCCGACGGCGCGCGCCGTGGTGCCGAAGGCGTGCACCACCATGTTGGTGCTGAACCCGCGGCGCAGCGTCAGGTACGTCTCCTCCTCCAGCGCGTCCAGGGCCGCGCGCCGCTCGGCGTGCGCCAGCCCGGCCTCCTGCGCCGGACCGTCGACGATCTCGTCGGCCACACGCACCAGCGCGTAGATGTCCTCGATCATGCCGCGCGTCGCGGGCGGAA
Source organism: Promicromonospora sp. NPDC059942 (assembly GCF_042731755.1). Taxonomy (NCBI): domain Bacteria; kingdom Bacillati; phylum Actinomycetota; class Actinomycetes; order Micrococcales; family Promicromonosporaceae; genus Promicromonospora; species Promicromonospora sp. NPDC059942. Next base: position 249,615 of record NZ_JBHWLR010000005.1, on the reverse strand, counting down.
GCAGGCGCGTGGCCAGGCTGAACGACGTCGAGTAGGCGCCGATCACCTGGGCGGCGGCCGCGTGGGCGGTGTGCGAGTACAGGGCCAGCGAGGACGACGGGATCACGACTCACGCTCCGCGAGCCGCAGCGCGAGCCCGGTCAGCTCCCGCTTGAGCACGGTGGGCAGCCCCGACCGCTCGACCATCGCGACGGCGGCCCGCCGCTTGGCGTCGATGAGATCCGCCACCGCCGCGCGGGCGCCGCTGGCGACCAGGGCGGCGCGCAGCAGGTCGGCGTCGGCGTCGTCCAGCTCGGGACGGCCCCACAGGTGCCGCACCGCCATCCACTCCGGGTGCCCCTCGGCGCAGGCGACCAGCAGGGTGCGCTTGCCCTCGCGCAGGTCGCCGGTGGTGCTCTTGCCGGTGCGGTGCGGGTCGCCGAACACGCCGAGCATGTCGTCGCGCACCTGGTAGAGCATGCCCAGGGCGATGCCGACCTGTTCGAGCTCGGCCGAGGCCTGCGGGCCGGCACCGGCCAGGGCGCCGCCGGCCCGCAGGGGTCCCGCGAAGGAGTAGCTGCCGGTCTTGTTGGCCATCATCCGCAGCACCCGGTCGGGGGTGGCCGGGGCGGTGCCCAGGCCGAACCCGACGTCGTCGTGCTCGCCGGCGGCGGCGCGGAACAGGCTCTCGGCGATGATGTCGGTCAGCTCGGCCCGGCCGTCGGACTTGATCCGCCCCACCAGGGCGTACGCAGAGCTGAGCAGCAGGTCGCCGCCGAGGATGCCCGAGGCCGTGCCCCAGGCCGTCGCGGCCTCCGTGGACAGCCCGTTCTGGGTCGCGTCCCCGGCGAACTCGGCCGCCAGGTTGGGGCGCCCGCGCCGCGTGAGGTCGCGGTCGAGGATGTCGTCGTGCAGCAGCAGCGCGGTGTGCACCAGCTCGAACGCGGCGGCCGCGACGGCGGCGTCGTGCGGGTGCGGGCCGCCGAACGCGGCGTGCGCGTCGAGCAGGAGACGGGGGCGCAGGCGCTTGCCGCCCTCGCTCGACCGGGCCAGCCGGCGCCACAGCAGCGCGTAGTGCTCCGCGAGCGGAGTCGCACGCCGGACGTGTTCGGCGAAGAAGTCGGCGAGCACCACGTCGACGGCGTCGTGGGTCAGCATCTCGGTCATGGCCACGACACGTCTCGGGCGGACCGCACGGCCAGGGCGGCGTACAGCGGCATCTCGTCGGCCTGCTCCACGAACCAGGGCGAGAACGCCCACGGCGTGGCGCGCAGGGCCTGGCCGAGCGCGCCGCCGTCGACCCACCTGGCCTCCATGGCCTCGTAGGGGTTGACCTGCGGCTCGTCCTCGGTGACCGCGACGTAGACCGGGCACAGCTCGTTCTCCACGATCCCGCTGGCGTCCACGGCGCGGTACCGGAAGCGCGGCAGCTCCACGCGGAGCTCGCGCAGGCTCAGGCCGAGCTCGTCCTGCGCGCGGCGCAGCACGGCCTCCTCGCCCTGCTCGCCCGGCTGGGGGTGGCCGCAGAAGGAGTTGGTCCACACCCCCGGCCAGGTCTGCTTGTGCAGGGAGCGCCGCGTGACCAGCACCTCACCCGCCGGGTTGAGCACGTGGCACGAGAACGCCAGGTGGAGCGGCGTGTGCTCGGAGTGCACGGCACTCTTGAGCTCTGACCCGACGGGAGTCCCGTCGTCGTCGAGCAGGACCACTCTCTCGGTCGTCACTGTGACCCCTTCGGTGATTTTGCTAGCCTGGCTATATTCAAGCACAGGAAGCAGTTTTTCTCACTGCCGATACCGGACAGATCGCACGGGGTCTTGAGCGAGTGGCGGGGAAGCCCGCGCGACCTGCACGTTCGGCTATGCTCCCGGCCAATGCCTGTGCGTAGCGCAGAGGCCGTCGCACCCGCCTGCAGAGCGGGACACGCCGGTTCGAATCCGGCCGCCGGGCAGGTCGGCCCTCGTAGCGCAGAGGCAGACGCGCCTGTTTCGCAAGCAGGAACACGCCGGTTCGAATCCGGCCGGGGCCACGTGAGTATCCAGACGGACGCGACGCCGGTGGAGGCAGGTTCGTCCGACGACGCGACGCTGCTCGACGAGGTCGTCGAGCGGCTGCGCGCCATGCCCGCCGACGACCCCGTGCGGCTCCGGGCAGAGCGTGTGGCGGAGTCGTTCGCCCGGGACGGGCGCGTCCAGCGGCGTCGGGGTCGCCGGGACGAAGGCCGCCGCGCGGATCGGCTCGCGCTCGCGGGGACGGCGACGGGTGCCGTCGAGCGGCGTCAGGACGCTCCGCTCGGCGTCCCGTCCGGCGCGACAGCCACGCTGAGCCGCTCGCGTCGCTGCTACGTGTGCAAGGACCTCTACCAGGACCTCGACGACTTCTACCACCAGCTCTGCCCCACCTGCGCGGACCTGAACCAGGAGCGCCGTCACGCGCGGACGGACCTGCGCGGACGCCGTGCGCTGATCACCGGAGGCCGGGTCAAGATCGGTTTCCAGCTGGCGCTGATGATGCTGCGCGACGGCGCGGAGGTGCTGGTCACGACCAGGTTCCCCGCCGACACGCTGCGGCGCTTTCGCGCGGTGCCGGGAAGCGGCGAATGGCTCGACCGCCTCGCCGTGGTCGCCGTCGACCTGCGCGACCCGCGCCAGATCTTGGCGATGTGTGACGAGCTGCTCGACGGCGAGCCGCTCGACATCCTGGTCAACAACGCCGCCCAGACGCTACGTCGGCCGGCCGGGTCCTATGCCGCTCTCGTCAGCGGCGAGCGCGTGAGGGCGCCGGGCCGGATCCTGCGAGCGCCTGGATTCAGCACCGCAGCCGCGATCGAGACCAGCCCGGGGGCGCAGCTCACGGCGCTCGCCGCCGGGGGAGCCGATCTCGTCGAGGCCGCTGCGTCGCCGTCGGGCACCGTGGACGAAGCCGGTCTGCTGCCGGACCTGGCCCCGGCGAACTCCTGGACGGCGAGCCTGGGCGACCTTGACCCGGCCGAGGTGCTGGAGGTGCAGCTGGTCAACGCCGTGGCGCCCGCGCTGTTGTGCGACCGCCTGCTGCCTGCTCTGCTCGCCGCGCCGGTCGAGCGCCGGTACGTCGTGAACGTGACGGCCGTGGAGGGCCGGTTCGCGGTGCGGAACAAGACCGATCGGCACCCGCACACGAACATGGCGAAGGCGGCGCTGAACATGCTCACTCGCACGTCCGGCCCCGCGCTGGCCGCGCAGGGTGTCTACATGACGGCGGTCGACACGGGCTGGATCACGGACGAGAACCCGCTGCCGACGCGGGACCGGCTCGCTGACCGGGGGTTTCGCACCCCGCTCGACGTGATCGACGGTGCTGCTCGTGTGTACGACCCGATCGTGCGAGGCGAGGCGGGGGAACCGCTCGCCGGGGTGTTTCTCAAGGACTACAAGGAGGCGTCATGGTGACACGCGCGGGCGCCGGTCTCGGGGCGGACCTCGAACCGCTGCTGACCTGGCTGCGTACGGGCGAACCGGTGCGGCACCGGACGGACTTCCCGACCGGGACGGCGCTGCCGGACGGCCGGCTGGATCTGTGCAAGCAGGCACTGGGGCCGGACGGTGGCGCGCGGGTGGCACAGGAGCTGCGTCCGGGGGCGGTGCGGCACGCACTGCTCGGGACCGACGGGCTCGGTGATCCGGGGGCGCTCGCGGTGACCGAGGGCGCGAGGCGCGCGGGCGTCGAGACGCTCTATCTGGGGTGCAACGGCATCACCGCGGGTGGGGCGTGCTCGATCGCCGAGCGGCTCGCCGGTTCACCGCACGCGGTGCGTAGTGTGTGGCTCAAGCGGAACCCGCTCGGCAGGGACGCCGGCAGGTCCGGTGCCGCGCTGGTGGAAGCGGTACGTGACCTGCGCACGCTCGACCTGGTCCAGACCGCACTGGACGGGCCAGGGAGCGCTGTCCTCGCAGACGCCCTGATCGCTGCCTCGGCGAGCGGTCGACGTGTGGTCCGCGCGTATGTCGGCGGCAACGAGCTCGGTCCCGGGGGTGCGGCGTCGTTCGCGAGGGTGGTGGCAGCCGGTGCGCTGAGCGAGCTGTACATCTCCGCGGCCGGTCTCGGCGACGGCGGCGCCCGAGCCCTCGCCGAGGCGCTGGCCGGCGCTCCTCATGGCGCGCTCACTCGACTGTCCGTGGCCAGCAACGGAATCGGTCCCGCCGCGGCGGCGAGGCTCACGGCCGCCGCGGTGGGCGCCGGGGTCGAGGTGCTGGACCTCGGCAGGGTCCGTGCTGCCGGGGCGCTCGGAGCGTCGGACAACCGGATCGACGGTGAGGCGGCGGACACGATCGCCGCCGCGCTGTCAGACGGGCCGCACCGGCTCGGGCACCTGGTGCTGTCGTACACCGGGCTCGGCAGTCGCGAAGCGCTCCGGCTCGTTGGTGGGGCGGAGCGGGCGGTCACAGCGACACGGTTCGTGCTCGGCAAGGGCGTCGCCACGACGGTCCGCCGTCGGCTCGACGCGCTCGCAGGGGCCCGGCCCATGGCGCCGTCTGTGCCGGAGGACGTTGCCGCCATTCGGAGCGTCTACCGGACCAGGACCCCGTGAAGCCCGCTGCCGGAGCTGCCGGACGCCGTCGGCGGGGCTGACGTGTCGAGGCGGACGCGACGACTGGTCGTATCGAGATTCGTCATGCAATGCAAGGGTAATGACTTCACAATCCGAGTTTTGCCAGAGATCGCCTCTGCCCCTACGGTCCCCGCCATGGTGTCTATGGTGAAGACCTTGGTGAAGTTGACTTGGCGGTACTGGGGACTGGCCGCACTGGTTGTTGCGGCGGTGGGGTGGTTGACCCACGACCTTGGGTTCGGCGCGATCGCGGGGTTCTCGTCCCTTGCGCTCCTGTGGCTGCTCGTCCAAGCACCGAACCCGTGCGGCGCGCCCGTCCGTGCCGCGGGCAAGACCTGCCGCAACAACGCGCGCGGCGTCTTGCGGGGTTGTCACCTGCAGCAGCATAAGTGGCAGCGATTCCGAACCCTCTTCGTGCACCCGCGTCTGCGGGAGTGCCTCAGGCAGTTGTTTCCGGCCAACAGCGCGACAACAGGTCTCGCCAGCCTCGGAGCCATCGTCGCGTTGATATCGACGATCATCAGCGCCGTGCTGTCCCTCATGCCTGCCAGTGCTTGATCGGACGCCATCCCGCGAGCCCGGCGTCGTAGGGTCAGGCGAATGACTCCTACGCGCACGGGTGACGGGTACGCGGGCGACGACTTCTACTGCGACGTCGCGATACCCCGCACCGCGCAGCTCCAGGTGGAGCACGACGACGAGTGGGTCCTCGCGTTCCACCACACCAGGCCGTTCTGGGCGAACCACATCGTGGTCGTGCCCAAGAAGCACATCGCGTCACTGACGTCGGTCACGGCCGAGGACGAGGAGTGGATGCGGCGGCTGTTCGTCGTCGTCCAGACCCTGGCCGGCGTGCTCGAACGGCGCGACGGGGCGGCGGCCGTGCTGACCAATCTCGGGGCGTTCCAGGACTCCAAGCACCTGCACGTGCACATCCACAACGGCCGCCGGCTGCGGGACTGACCCGGTGCTTCCCGGGATCCGGCATAGGGTGCCGCGGTGGACATCGCTCTGACCGTCCGAGGCGCCGTCGACGACGCCGCGCTCTCAGCCCTGCACGCCCGCGCGTTCGAGAGCCCGTCGGAGGCGGTGACGCCGTGGACCGGGCGACTGACTCGGCACAGCCTCACCTGGGTCACGGCGTCCGACCCCGCGGGGAACCTCGTTGGGTTCGTCAACGTGATCGGTGACGGCGGGGTGCACGCGGTGCTGCTCGACACCGTCGTCGACCCCGACCACCAGGGGCAGGGCATCGGGCGAGCGCTGGTCGCTGCGGCCGCCGAGGCCGCGCGCGACCACGGCTGCGAGTGGCTGCACGTCGACTTCGAGGCGGACCGATCGCGGTTCTACCTCGAAGCCTGCGGCTTCCGGACGACGGCCGCCGGACTGCTGCAGCTCACGTAGGCCCCTGGGCGGCCATCAGCGGTTCTCCTGGATCATCGTGTCCGAGGCGTGGATGCACATCATGCGCAGCGTCCCGGTCCCGGTGTTGGTGAAGCCGTGCCAGACGTCGGGCTGGACGACGGCGGTGTCGCCGGCCCGGGCGACGACCGTCTCGTCGCCGATGGTGATCGTGGCCTCGCCCTCCAGGACGGACCAGGTCTCGCTGTACGGGTGGCGGTGCAGCCCGGGCCCCTGGCCGGGGTCGTTGGTGACGAGGAAGAACGAGATGCCCGAACCGTGGTCGCGGCCCTCGTAGCGCAGGGTGCGCGAGCCGGGGATGCGGATGGTGTCGGCGGAGACCGTCGTGGTCATGTCTGCTCCTGGTGAGGCTTCGGAGCCGGCCCGTGCGGCCGGCGTGTTCCCAGCCTCATGGGGGCGGCGACGGCGCACTACGGTTTCGACGTGCATCGAAACATGGTGGAGTTCCGGCTCGCGCCCGACGACATCTCGGCGATCCGGTTCGGCGTCTCGCCCGGTCACGAGCTCGCCCATGCCGTGCGGGTGCTCGTGCAGCCGAGCTACCACCCGCTCCAGTGGGGCTGGCTGCGCCGCGCGCGCACCCAGGTTCCGCAGCGCGCGTTCGACCTGATGCGGCTACTCGTCGGCCCAGACGGGTACATGCCGGACTTCCTCACCTCGACGCCCGGCTGGGACCTGAGCCCCGACGAGGAGCTGGCCCGCCTGCGCGCGGCCGACCTCGCGCCCCTCCGCGTCGACCTCCTCAAGCGCGTCGACCGGACGAACGGGACCGAGCGGCGCCTGCTGCGGGCCCTCGCGGACGATCCCGAACACGCCCGCTCAGCCGCCGCCGAGGCCTGGGAACAGTGCTGGGACAGCCTGCTCGCCCCGTTCTGGCCGCAGCTGGGAAGGATCCTGCGGGCCGACGTCGGGGTGCGCTCCCGGCGCGCGACGACGGATGGCCTCGGCGCGATGGTCGAGACCCTGCACGAGGCAGTGGGCTGGGCCCCGCACGCCGTCCGGGTACGGCTGCGCCTGCACGGCGAGGTCCTCGACTGCGCGGGCAGCGGCCTCGTGCTGGTGCCGTCGGTCATGGCACCTCGGTGCTCCGTCGTCACCGAGCCGCCGGCCCAGCCCACCTTGTTCTACCCGGCGCTCGGCGTCTCCGAGCGCTGGGCCGATGACGGTCCCGGCACCGCCGAGGCGCTCGCCCGACTGCTCGGCGCCGGCCGGGCGGGAGTGCTGCTCGCCCTGGTGTCGCCGCTGTCGACGAGCGAGGTCGCCGCCGCCTGCGGGCTCGCCGTCTCGACGGCGTCGCACCACCTGGCGCTGCTGAGCGGCGCCCGCCTGGTCGACGCCCGCCGCGACGGCGCGCGCGTCCTGCACGTCCGGACGCCGCTGGGGGAGGCGCTGGTCGGGGGCTGACGGCAGATGCCGCGTCGCTTCCTCGGTCAGTGACCGAGCTCGTGCCAGTCGTAGGGCCGAGGCCAGGGCAACCCGTGATGGGGGAGGCCGACCGGCTGGAGTCGTAGCTGGAGCGAGTGCCACCGTAGATCGACCACCCTGAACTGGGCGTCGGTGCCGGGATCAGGCCACGAGGCTCCGTTTTGAAAGAACCACTGGGCGTCCACGAAGCCGTGGATCGGTTCATGTCCGATGTCGACATAGGTACCGGTGGCACCGGCCGGCCAAGGGTTGGCACCGAAGGTGCCCTGAACAAGGGACCCGCAGGGGAACGGCCCGGTCGTCGTGGGTGTGCGGTTGCGGGAGGCTCTGGCCTGTCGGAACACGCGGTCGAACTCGTCGGCCTGGACCGGGATCGCGTCAGACGGCGGGTCGACGATGCCTTCGGCGGGCACACCGTTGACAGCCTCATAGAGCTGAACGCCGAGAAGCCCGGCCCTGTCTCGTGTCGCCAGCAACTCGTCGGTGCGGGCAGCGACGATCGGCTCGCCACCGCGCAGGATCACGTGCCGAATCACGTAGCCCCCGTCGTCGAGCTCGAGCCAGCGCCACTCGTCCTCATCGGGCCAGTAGGCGCGGAACCGTTGGAGCACGCGGCTGACCCTAGCCCGGGACCTTTCTCGCATCGGTGCAAGAGAGTGCACGCGATGTCTTTCCCGATGCGGATCCGGTCGAGGGTCGACTGCGACTGGTGTCCGCTACGGGGCGGACTGGCTGGGCCGCGTCGTCGCGACGACCGTCCAGGCCGTCGCGGACACCTCGAACGGCCCCGCGGAGAGCAGCTCGCGGCAGCGTGCCTCGACCGCCCGTCGGGCGTTGGCGTCGAGGCCGGCGACGTAGTCCCCGGCGGGCCCCACACCCAGGGTGTACGGCTCCCACCACTCGGCGAAGCCGGCGTACGCCGAGGTGACGGTGAGTTCGTGGGTGTGCACGTCGTGCAGACCGGCGGCCCGGAACAGGTCGGCGAGCTGGCCGGTGCGTGCGCCGACGGCCCCCGCCTCGTCGAACGCACCCGGGTCGACGTCCCGGGCGGCGCGCCAGAACGTGGACAGCGGCGCCCGTTCGCGGCCGAAGTCCCAGACGCTCGCGGAGACCGAACCGCCCGGCCGCGTCACCCGGGCCATCTCGCGCAGACCCGCCACGGGGTCGCTCATGAAGGGCACCACGAGCTGCGCGAGCGTCAGGTCCACGACGCCGTCGTCGAACGGAAGCGCCTCGGCCACACCCTGGCGGACGTCGACGCCGGGACACCGCCTGCGGGCCGCCTCGACGAACGGGACCGACGGATCGACCGCGGCGACACCCTCCGGGCCCAGCCGGACGACCAGCCGCTCGGTCACCGCGCCGGGCCCGCACCCGACGTCGAGCGCACGCTGCCCGTGCCGGGGGTCGACCAGGCCGACCAGCTTGTCCGCGAGCGGCTCGGAGTACCTGCCCATGAAGCGCGTGTAGGACTCGGCCGCGACGTCGAAGGCCATGGGTCGACTCTACGACCCGCGTCGGTCGGTGACCTGGGCTGCTCTTGCGTTCACGCTTGCTGCTGGGCGCGAACACCTTCACGGTCCGGGCCGGTCGCCAGGTTCGCCGATCGTGCGGTGCGGGGCCAGGTCCAGGCGTACCTGATGATGAGGGCGAGAACGATCAGTTCCAGTACGACGCCGAGGCCGTAGAAGTACAGCCAGTACCCGCCGGCCACATTGAACACCGTGACGGGGACGTAGAGCGCGGCCACTACGAGGTTCGCGATGCGGCTGACGCGGGCGGGCAGCGTCATCGACAGCACGACCATGAAGATCGGGATGGCCATGAGGGCCAGCGCCGTCGTCGAGAAGGTCTGGGAGAGGGCGAACTCGTAGACCCGGCCGTCGAGGATGTCTTCGACGATGCCGGGCGTGAAGAAGCCGAGAATGTCCACGTAGGCGTACAGGAACATGAAGCTGGTCCACCCTGCGGCGAGCTTTGCTCTCACCGGGATCTGCGGGTCTTCCAGTGTGGTGGTGGGGTGCTGCGTGCTCATCATGGGCTCCGTTGTCGGGGTGAGGATCGGTAGGTCCACGCTCGCTGAGCCCGGCGGCGTGCGCACCGGCCGGGAGGCCGGAGCTCACCTGGCCGATGAGACGGTCTCTTTCTCGTGCTTTCGGCGGGTACGCCGAGGCACGCCGATCCCTAGGCTGGAGCCGTGGTCACCTCCCGGCGCTCCATCTGGCATGAGCCGCGGCCTGCTGACGCCCGGCCCATCGGTCGGTTCGACTGGCTGCTGGTGGGCGTGTTCGCGGCCGCCGCCCTGGTCGAGGGCGTCGTCCGGCCGGGCCTGGCCTGGCGGCCTGTGGTGACGGTGCTCGCCCTGGCGCTGGTGCCTGCCCTGCTCTGGCGGCGGAGCCGCCCCCTCGTGGCCGCCCTGGTCGGGTGGGGCGTCGCCGGGCTGCTCTCGGTCCTCCAGCTGACCGCGCACGCCGGGGACCTCGGCCTCTACTCCATGATTGCCGTCCTGATCCTGCTCTACTCCCTGGTGCGGTGGGGCTCGGGCCGGGAGATCGTCCTGGGGACGGCGTTCGTGGCAGCCGTCGTCGTGCTCGGGATGTACGCCACGTCCACGGGCTGGACCGACGTCTTCGGCGGGAGTGTCCTCCTGCTGCTGTTCGTCGCCCTCGCAGCGGTGTTCCGCTACCGCGCGGTCCTCTGGCATCGCCGACAGCGCGAGATCCGCAACCAGGAGCGGGTGGCGCTGGCGCGCGAACTGCACGACACCGTGGCCCACCACGTCTCGGCCATCGCGGTGCAGGCGCAGGCCGGTGGCGTCGTCGCCGCCGTCCAGCCCGAGAAGGCTGCCGAGGTCCTGGCCGCGATCGAGTCCGAAGCGTCGCGAACCCTGGCGGAGATGAGATCCATGGTGCGGGTGCTGCGTGAGGAGGAAGCCGCCGCCTACGCACCGCAGCAGGGCGTCGCGAACCTGCCCGCTCTGGCGCGCGCCGACGCGACGCCCACCGTCGAGGTCTCGCTGAACGGTTCGTTGAGCCGGCTGGCACGACCCGTGGACGCCGCGCTCTACCGGCTCGCGCAGGAGTCGCTGACCAACGCCGTACGGCACGCGCGGAGCGCGACCCGCATCGGGATCGACGTACGCCGGGAGGGCGACGCCGTCAGGCTGCGTGTCAGCGACGACGGACAGACCGCCCCGGGGCCGGTCCCGGAGCCGGGGTTCGGCCTGCTGGGCATGGCCGAACGCGCCCAGCTCCTCGGCGGATCACTCTCCGCGGGTCCGGGGCCCGAGGGCGGCTGGGTGGTCGAGGCCGTGCTGCCGGCGGAGGCGCCGGCATGAGCATCCGTGTCGTTGTGGCCGACGACCAGGACCTGGTCCGGACCGGGCTGGTGATGATCCTCGGCGCGCAACCCGACCTCGAGGTCGTGGGGGAGGCGGCAGACGGGCTCGCAGCGCTCGACCTGGCGACCCGGCTGCGCCCCGATGTCCTCCTCGTCGACATCCGGATGCCCGGGCTCGACGGCGTCGAGGTGACGCGGCGCCTGGCCGGGCCGGACGTGACGCACCCGATGGCGGTCGTCGTGATCACCACCTTCGACCTCGACGAGTACGTCCTCGGCGCCCTGCGCGCCGGCGCCCGCGGCTTCCTGCTCAAGGACGCCGGGCCGGAGCTCCTCGTGCAGGCCATCCACGCGGCGGCCAACGGGGACGCGCTGATCGCCCCCAACGTCACCCGCCGGCTGCTGGCGACCTTCGCCGACCAGGCACCGGCGGCACCGGTCCAGCCCGTCGACCCGCTCACCAAGCGCGAGGAGGAGGTGCTCGCGCTGGTGGCACGGGGCCGGACCAACGCCGAGATCGCCACCGTGCTCTTCGTCGGCCTGAGCACGGTCAAGTCCCACGTCGCGTCGTTGATGACGAAGCTCGGCGCCCGCAACCGCGTCGAGATCGCGATGTGGGCGTACGACACCAGACGCGTGAGAGCCGACTAGGTGCGGCGCAGCCCTCCGGACGGTGCGCCTCAGATGTCCCGTGCGAGTCGTCGTTTCTGGACGGCCGACGGTCGCGGGTCGGCGGCGAAGCCGGAGCAGTCCGGGCACTCGGTGATCTCGGCGTGACGGCAGGAGAGGAGGTGCTCGAGGAAGCGGCCCGTCGCCTGTAGCTGGTCGACGGCGTCCATGATGCGCGATCGGTGTTCCTCGATGAGGACTCGCCTCGCATCATCGTCCGCGGGACGGAGCTCGCGAATCTGCGCGAGCGAGAGACCAGCGCGCTGGCAGCGCCGGATCACCAGCGCCCGACTGACCGCCTCGTCGTCGTAAACCCGCTGGCCGGTAGCAGAACGCGGCGGAACCAGTACGCCCACGTCCTCCCAGTGCCGGAGCACGTGAGTGTCGACGCCGACGATCGAGGCCGCGTCTCCGATACGAAGCTCCGACATGTCGAAACCACTCCTTGCCTTCAGGTCGACCTGAAGAAATAGTGTCGCACGCATGCCGCATTCGCCCCATGTATCCGACGCTCCCGATCTGTCCTCCCGCGCGTCGTTGCTGCCCGTGCTCGGCCGAGCGGTCGCCGCCCTGGTCGCCCTGTCGTCTGACCGTCGTCACCCTCGCCTGCCTGACGAGGCCTTCCGCAGGTCTCTGCGTAACGTCGGTCTGCCCACGCCCGCCGTCTCGGTCACGCTGACCGCCTTCGAGCAGGTGGCCAGGTCGGTGCCGACCATGGCGATCGTGCAGGGTCTGCGCGATCCGGCGCGTGTGCGGAACTCGATGACGGCATTTCTCGTGCGGCACCCGACTGCGACGTTCCTGATGGATCCGGCGATCTGCGAGGACCTCGACCGGCGGGTACTGCCGCAGCTTCCGAAACCGTTGCGTGCGGCCGTGACACCGCCGGCCGACGTCGTCAGCGTGACCGAGTCCCTCGCGCAAGCCGGACTTGACCCAGATGACATCGACTTCGCGTTGCCCACCCACCTGCACTGGGACCATGTCTCAGGCCTGGTCGACCTGCCGTCGATCCCGATCCGTACCAGCCACACCGAGTGGAACTGGGCGATGGATGGGCGGCGCGCGCCCCTCGGGGTGGCTCGCCGAGCACTCGAGCACCGCGACGTGAGCTTCTACGAGCTGGACGGTCCACCGGTGCTGACCTTCGAGCGCAGCCACGATCTCTTCGGCGATGGCTCGGTCGTGCTGGTCGACATGGCCGGTCACACACCGGGAAGCGTCGGCGTGCTCCTGCATCTCGGTGCCGGCAGGTGGGCGCTCATGGCCGGCGACTCGGTCTGGCACACCCTCCAGCTTCAGACCGTACGGCCCACGGCATCCTTCCCTGGCCGCCTCGCCGACGCCGACCGCACGACGGCGTTCCAGACCGTCCAGCGGCTCGCTGCGGTGGGGCCGGAGGTCGTGATCGTCCCGACGCATGACCACGACGCCTCAGCACGCTACCGGCGTGACGACCGCTCGGTTGGCACCATGCAACAGAACCAGCAAGGCCCGGAACCGTTGAGGTTCCGGGCCTGGTGGCTCCCGCGGTTGGACTTGAACCAACGACCGTCCGATTAACAGTCGGATGCTCTGCCAGCTGAGCTACGCGGGATCGCATTCGCCCGTCCCGTGGACCGGGTGGGCGACCGGTGAAAACTCTAACAGGTTCCCGGGGGTAGTCCCGACTCATATCTGATCTGCGCGGGAGCGGCGTCGATCACACCCCACCGCCCCCGCGCGGATGTCACGGTCTACCCCGTCATTGGGCCCGGAATCACCCTCGTTTCGGGCCCAATGACGGGGTAGACCATGACTTTCGGGCGCACCCGCACCAGTCACCTCACCGCCCCACCATCCCCATCCCGGCCTCGTTGTACCGGTCGCCCTCCACCCCCACCCGCGCGGCCAGTCCGTTCAGGTCGGCCACGTCGTCGGCGGAGAGCGCCACACCCGTGGCCCCCACGTTCTCCGAGACCCGCGCGAGGCGCCGCGTCCCCGGGATCGGCACGATCCACGGCTGCTGCGCCAGCAGCCACGCGAGCGCCACCTGGCCCGGCGTCGCGCCCTGGGCCTCCGCCAGGGCGCGCACGTGGTCCACGAGCACCTGGTTCGCGTCGCGGTTGGCGGCAGTGAACCGCGGGATCGACGCCCGCATGTCGTCGCTCGTGAACGACGTCGTCGAGTCGACGGCTCCCGTCAGGAACCCGCGCCCGAGCGGGCTGAACGGCACGAACCCGATGCCGAGCTCGGCGAGCGTGGGCAGCACCTCGGGCTCGGGGTCGCGGGTCCACAGCGAGTACTCGCTCTGCACCGCGGTGACCGGGTGCACGGCGTGCGCGCGTCGGATCGTGGCCGGGCTCGCCTCCGACAGTCCGAAGTGCCGCACCTTGCCGGCGTCGACCAGCTCCTTGACCGTGCCGGCCACGTCCTCGATCGGCACGTCGGGGTCCACGCGGTGCTGGTAGAAGAGGTCGATCACGTCGGTGCGCAGGCGGCGCAGGGACGCGTCGGCGACGGCGCGGATGTGCTCGGGCCGGCTGTTCAGGCCCACCGTGGCGCCGTCCTCGATGCGCCAGCCGAACTTGGTGGCGATCACCACCTGGTCGCGCACGGGCTCCAGCGCCTCGCCGACCAGCTCCTCGTTGACGTACGGGCCGTAGACCTCGGCGGTGTCGACGAGGGTGACGCCCCGCTCGACGGCGCCCCGCAGCACGCCGATCATCTCCTCGCGCGTGCCCGGGTTGGGGCCGTAGCCCTCCGACATCCCCATGGCGCCCAGGCCGATCGCGGAGACCTTCAGGCCCTGGCCGAGCGTTCGCTGATGCATCGTGACAGTCTCCTTCGCAGTGGGTTCGCGGACACACGCTAGACCTGCGGCCCAGGACAAGCGGCCCTGGACCAAGGCCCAGGACAAAAGGCCCACGGCGCCACGCCAAGGGGGTTCCGCCAGTACCGGCCACCCCAGGGACTCCCCGCGCCGACCGAGGTGTTGCACCGTGGGACGGCCGGCCGTGCCCCGCGGTCGGCGCAGGCGGCGCCAGGGGGCGCCAGGAGGGAGCAGCGATGAGCTGGACCGAGCAGGAGCTGAAGCAGGTCGACGGCACCGACGAGCTGCGGGTCTCGTCCTACCGGCCCGACGGGACCCTGCGCCCGTACGTGATCATCTGGACGGCGCGGGTGGGCGACGACGTGTACGTCCGCTCCGCCTACGGCCCGGACAACGGCTGGTTCCGCCGCGCCAAGGCCTCGGGCACCGGCCGGGTCCGCGTGGGCGGCGTCGAGCGCGACGTCCGCTTCGAGGTCCCGGACGACGACGTCCACGCGTCCCTCGACGACGCCTACCGCGCCAAGTACGGCAAGTACGAGAAGCGCATCGTCGACACCGTGGTCGGCCCGGCCGTGGTCGCGACGACTCTGCGCGTGGTCCCGCAGGACTGAGCGCGGCCGCCCCGGGTAAGCCGGGCAAGCACGGTCAGGCCGGCAGCCCCGCCGCGCTGCGCACCCGCGCCTCGGCGGCGTCGACCGCCTCCGCGGTCGCGGGGTCCGCGAGGTCGACGTCGCTGCCACCGATCACCTGGGAGAACAGCTCGCCGTCGACGCGGCGTCGGACCGCCACGCGGGCGGACCGCCCGCCCGGCAGCTTGACCGGTTCCGCCAGGACCACGGACCACTGCACCCGCTCGCGCAGCACCTGGGGCAGCACGGTGCGGCGGCCGTCGAGCGTCAGCGGCGTCGGCTCGTCGCCGTCCACCCAGTGCACGCGGATCACGTTGGAGTCCGTGTCGTAGGTCGCCCGGTCCACGTCGGCCCACTCCCGGTGCACGACGACGGACGGGGCCCCCCGCGACTCCGTGTCGCCCTGGCCGGTTGCCGCCTCGGGCGCGGAGATCAGCAGCAGCTCGGCGCGTGTGGCGAACGCCCACGCCTCGCCTGCCGAGGTGACCAGCGCCGCCCGGGCCAGCACCGAGTCGGTGCGGTGCGAGCGGACGGTGCGGCGGACGGCCTTCTGCGGGCGGTGCGCGAACCACGAACGGAACCCCATGGGCCCCACGTTAGTGGGGACCGGCGCCCGGGCCGTGCAGCCCGCGGCGCGACGTCGGCAGGTCGGCCCCGGACGCGGTCCGTCGCCCCTTCGGACCTGCTGACGCCGGTCCGGCGCGCAACCGTGCGAAGGTGGCACAGTTCACCCCCTGATCGGTCGGCGGGTGCCTCCCGGGTGCCGTAGGTTCTGGCCTCGTGACCTTGACGAACGCCGCGCCGCCCGCCGAACCGACGGACGCGAAGGCCGACGGATCGGCAAGAGAGCGGCGGGAGGCGAAGGCCCGCCGTCGGCGCACCCTGCGGATCTCCCTCGCCGCGGCGATCGTCGTGGTCGTGCTGCTCGGCCTGGCCGGGCTCGCCTGGTACCTGGTCTCGGACGTCGAGAACCTCGGCGACCAGAAGGTCGCGGCCGCGCAGCTCCTGGCCACCTCGTCGGAGCGGGTCGCCGACCCGGGGACCCGCGTGGCCCTGTCGGCCGAGATCGCGGAGGCCGACAACCTGCTGGCCGAGCCGTTCCTCACGCGGCTCACCGTCGGCACGTCGGACACCGCCGCGTCCCTCGCCGCGGCGTCCGACGCCGTGCGGGCCTCGATGGTGGACCTCGCCCGCAGCGAGGTCACGTCGGCCCGCGAGAGCTTCGCGGGCGCGGGCAAGCGCGCCGAGAAGATCTACGCCGCCACCGAGGGCAAGGGGGTCGACGACGACGTCCGCTCCCAGCTGCGGGAGGCCCTGGACTCGGGCACCGCGGTCGACGCCGCCGCGGACGCGACCCTCGCCGGGACCGACCTGGCCGACCTGGGTCAGGCCGAGCACGACCTGACCACTACCCGCTCCGTCGTCACCATGGCCACGGAGGCGCTGGTCACCGCACAGGACGCCGTCAGCTGCCCCGCACCCGACCAGGTCTGGGACCCGGACAGCGGGCTCCTGCCGGACGAGGCGCTCGCGCCCATCCCGTGGGCGCCCGACTTCGTCGTGCGGGCGGACGTGCTGGACGGGCTGATCGCGCTGGACGCCGCCTTCCAGGCCGAGTTCGGGCAGCACCTCACCATCAACTCGGCCTACCGCACGTACGCCACGCAGGAGGAGTTGTACGACCCGTCCTCGCCGATCGCCGCCCCGCCCGGCTGCTCCAACCACGGGCTCGGGCTCGCGGTCGACATCGGGGGCGGCGTCGAGACGTTCGACACCGCGCCGTACAACTGGCTCAAGGCCAACGCCGCGACCCACGGCTGGACGCACCCGGCGTTCGCCGAGCCGGACGGGCGCGTGCCGGAGCCGTGGCACTGGCAGTCGACGCTCGCTCGCGCGAACTGACGGGGCCCACCCAGCCGAGCGTGTTTTGACCGTGTTGTCTTTTTCGCCGTGCGAGTGAACCCGGACCGGGTCAAGGTCGGAAGAACGCGGCGCGACCCAGCGCCCGCGCGGTGGAAGGAGATAGACATGCCCGGCTGGCTCATCCTCATCCTGATCGGTGTCGCCCTCGTGATCCTCGGTGTCGCGACCGAGATCGGTCAGTTCCTCATCTGGATCGGCGTGATCGTCCTCGTGGCGAGCCTGATCATCGGCCTGGTCGGCCGCAGGCGCGTCTGACGCACGACGTTCTCCCGCCGGTCCGGCGCCCGCTGCAGGGGCGCCGGGCCGGCGGCTTTCTTACGCAGGCGCGGTCGATGCATGCGGGTTAATGTCGTTGCAAAGTCACAGACAGGGGACCCGTGAGCACTGCGACGCCTTCGCCCGGAACATCGATCAACCGCACCACCCGGCGTCGCACTGCCGTGGCCGTGTGCCTGCTCCTGGCGGTGACGTTCCTGGTGCCGGGGCTGTCCGGGGCGTTCGCCCAGGAGGGCACGGGACGGCTCTCTCTGTTCAAGCGGATCGAGAACCTCGACACCGGTGCGTCCGAGGGCCGTCGCGAGCTCTGGACCATGCACGCGGAGAACGTCGCGACCGGCGAGGTCATCGAGGGGGACGGCCTCAACGGCGTGCAGTCCCTGGAGGTACCGGCCGGCACGTACAAGATCTCGGAGTCCGGCGGCGTGTCCGGCTACGGGTTCGAGGCCTGGAACTGCGGCGGCGCCGACATCGCCGACCCCACGCCGGAGGTCACGGTCACGGCGGGCGGGAACCTCACGTGCACCGTCGAGAACGTGGCGATCAAGCCGGGGCTCACGCTGGTCAAGGAGGTCGACGGCGGCACGGCGTCGCCCGAGGACTGGACCCTGCGCGCGCAGGGCCCCGAGTCGATCAGCGGTGCCTCCGGCTCCGAGGCCGTGACGAACCGGCCCCTGCGGATCGGGCAGTACACCCTGTCCGAGGAGGGCGGACCGGACGGCTACCGCAACGCGGGCTGGACCTGCGACGGCGCGGACCTGACGGGCGACGTCGTCACGCTGGAGCTCGGGCAGGCCGCGACCTGCACGGTGCGCAACGTCGGTTCCCCGACGGACGTCCTGCCGACGCTCACGCTGGTCAAGGAGGTCGCCGGCGGGCCGGCCGCGGCGTCGGACTGGACGCTCACGGCGGACGGGCTCCGGTCGCTGTCCGGGACCACCGGGTCCGACGACGTCACCGCGGTGGCCGTGCTGCCGGGCACGTACACGCTCGGCGAGGATGGGCCCGCCGGCTACACGGGCGCCTGGTCGTGCCGGGGCTCCGCCGCCGGGGACGGCGCGGGCGGCACGGTGCAGATCGCGGTCGGCGAGGACGTGGTGTGCACCGCGACCAACACGTGGCAGGGCGGGCAGCTCACCCTGGTCAAGCAGATCGCCGGCACGACGACGGCGCAGGCCGCCGACTGGGAGCTGACCGCTGCCGGTGACGGCGCGACGGTCAGCGGGTCCACCGGGTCCGACGCCGTGACCGCAGCGGCCGTCCCCGCGGGCGACTACACGCTCTCGGAGAGCGGCTGGACCGGCTTCGACGCCGGCGCCTGGCAGTGCGTGGGTGGCGCCCTCACCGGGAGCACGGTCACCGTCGCGACCGGCGCCGACGTGACCTGCACGATCACCAACACGGTGGTGCCGCCGCACCTGACCCTGGTCAAGGTCGTCGACGGCGGCCCGGCCGCCCCGGCGGACTGGACCCTCTCGGCCGCCGGCCCGCAGGAGGACGGCAGCCCGGGCACGATCACCGGCCCCTCGGGCGGCGTGGAGGTCTCGCACGTGACCGTCGGCGAGGGGGACCACGTCCTCGCCGAGGCGGCGGGCCCGGATGGGTACGAGCCGGGCGAGTGGGTGTGCGAGGGCGCCTCCGGCCAGTCGGGGGCCACGGTCACCGTCGGCCCGGGCGACGACGCCGTGTGCACCATCACGAACACGTACATCGGGGCGACGCTCACGCTCGTCAAGGAGGTCGAGGGCGGTTCCGCCGACCCCGCCGACTGGACGCTCACCGCCACGGACGACGCCGGCCGGGCGGTCGCCGAGGGGGCCTCCGGGAGCGACGCCGTGACCGGGGTGCACATCCCCGTCGGCGCCTACGACCTCGCCGAGAGCGACGGCTGGTCCGGGTACGACTCCGCGGGCTGGGCCTGCGACGGCGGCACCCTGGCCGGCAGCACGGTCACGCTCGCACCGGGCGACGACGTCACCTGCACCGTCACGAACACGGCCCAGCTGCCGCACCTCACGCTGGTCAAGGAGCTCGACGCCCGGGGCTACACCGGCGACGCCGGGCCGACCGACTGGACGCTCACCGCGCAGGGCCCGGACGCGTCGCTCTCGGGCACGACTGGCAGCCCCGAGGTGTCGCACGTGTCGGTCGAGCCGGGCCGGTTCGACCTCGGCGAGACCGGCGGCGAGGACGGCTGGACCGCCCTGGCCTGGGAGTGCGACGGCGCCCGCGTCACGGGCTCGACGGTGGTCGTCGAGCCGGGCGACGACGTCGTCTGCACGGTGACGAACCACTGGCTCGCCGGCGAGCTCTCGCTGCACAAGCAGGTCGTCGACGACGTCGTGCCGGTGGACGACTGGGAGCTCACCGCGATCGGCCCCACGCCGCTGTCCGGCCACGACGGCAGCCCCGACGTGACCGACGTGCCGGTCGCCGCCGGCGACTACGACCTCGCGGAGTCCGGCAGCGAGTGGAACTACGAACAGGTCGAGGTCGACTGCGTGGGCGGCGAGATGCTCGACGAGGACACGGTCCGGGTCGAGGACGACGACGACGTCGAGTGCACCATCGTCAACCAGGTGCTCAACCCGCCGTCGCCGTCGCCGTCACCCTCGCCGTCGCCGAGCGATCCGTCGCCGTCGCCCTCGGTGACCGACCCGTCGCCGTCGCCCTCGGGCTCGACGCCTGGGCCCACCGACTCCGGATCCGCGACGCCGACCCCGGGTGGGTCCGGTGGTCCGGGCGGCGGGGGAGACGACGGGTCCGGCTCGGACGGCTCCGGCACGGACGACAGCGGCGCGCCCGGCTCGATGGCCGCGACCGGCGCCAACGTGCTGTTCGCGCTGGCGGCGGCGGTGATCGCCGTCGGCGCGGGCCTGGCTCTGCTCTGGTTCCGTCGCCGGCACAGCTGACCGGCCAACCCTCTCGTCCCGGCGCTCTCGGACCCGGGCGAGAGAGGGGTTGCCATCCGAGAAACCGGTTACTAGGATCTGGGAAACCGGTTACCCGTATTCACCCGCTGCGCGCACCACAGCAATGTCCCGCATTCAACGACGAACGTGAGGCAATGAGATGAGACGACCAAGAGCTGTCCAGATCCTCTCGGCGGTGGCCGCGACGGCCCTCGCCGTCGCGATCGGGGTGACCGCACAGTCCGTGCCGGACGCCGCGGCCGCCACCGGCTCGGCCACCGGGTACGCCACCCAGAACGGCGGCACCACCGGCGGCGCCGGCGGCCAGACCGTCCGGGCCACGACGGGCACGGCGATCCACACGGCGCTGTGCAGCCGGGCCAGCAGCAGCACCCCGATCATCATCGAGGTGTCGGGCACCATCAACCACGGCAACACCAGCAAGGTCTCGGGCGGCAGCTGCAGCACGGCCGACGACGTGATCGAGCTCAAGCAGATCAGCAACGTGACGATCGTCGGCGTCGGCAGCGGTGCCGTCTTCGACCAGATCGGCATCCACATCCGCGAGTCCAGCAACATCATCATCCAGAACGTGACCGTCCAGAACGTGAAGAAGTCGGGCTCGCCGACGTCGAACGGCGGCGACGCGATCGGCATGGAGAGCGGCGTCCGCAACGTCTGGGCCGACCACCTCACGCTGCTGGCCTCGGGCGGCGAGTCGGAGGGCTACGACGGCCTCTTCGACATGAAGAACGACACCAAGTACGTGACCCTCTCGTACAGCGTCCTGCGCAACTCCGAGCGCGGCGGGCTCATCGGCTCCAGCGAGAGCGACCTCTCCAACGGGTTCGTCACGTTCCACCACAACCTGTACCAGAACCTCAACTCCCGCACGCCGCTGCTGCGCGGCGGCATCGCCCACATCTACAACAACCACTACGTGGGCCTCGTGGAGTCGGGCATCAACTCGCGGGCCGGTGCCAAGGCGAAGGTGGACAACAACTACTTCGAGGACTCCAAGGACGTGCTCGGCACGTTCTACACCGACCAGGCCGGCTTCTGGCAGGTCGCGGGCAATGTCTTCGACAACGTCACGTGGTCGAGCCCGGGCGAGGACAACAACCCGGCCGGCCCGAACCCGACGTCGAACACCTCCGTGAGCATCCCGTACTCCTACCCGCTGGACGCCGCGAGCTGCGTGCCCGCCGTCGTCGCCGACACCGCGGGGGCGAACACCGGGCTGCAGGTCTCGGACGGGAGCTGCACGCCGACCGACCCCACGGACCCGCCGACCGACCCGACCGATCCGCCGACCGACCCGACCGACCCGCCGACGGAGCCGCCGGCCGGCACCAACCTGAGCCTCGGCGCCGGCGCCGACGGCTCCAGCAAGGCGAGCGGCACGAGCTACGGCAACGTGCTCGACGGCAGCACGAGCACCTACTGGTCACCGGCGAGCTCGACCGGGCGCGTCTCGGTCAAGTGGGGGTCCGCGACCACGGTGTCGTCGATCAACGTCCGTGAGGCGTCCGGCGCCGTCGGGAACATCGGCACGTGGCGCGTGGTGAACAACGACAACGGTGCGGTGCTGGCCACGGGCAGCGGCGCCGGCGTCATCAGCTTCGCGTCCACCTCGCTGAGCAAGATCAACTTCGAGATCACTGCGTCGTCGGCCACGCCGCGGATCGCCGAGCTGGAGACGTACGCGGGTACGCCGTCCGGCGGGGAGGACCCGGGCGGCGAGGACCCGGGCGAGGAGCCCGGTGAGGAGCCGACGGCGGACGCGCTCTACGTGGCGCCCGGCGGCAGCTCCGGCGCCTCGGGGACCGAGTCCGACCCGACGACGCTGGCCTCCGCGATCGGCCGGATCGCGGCCGGCGGCACCATCTACGCGCGGGGCGGCACCTACAACCTGTCGCAGACGGTCGACATCCCGCCGGGCAACAGCGGCACCTCGGGCAACCGCACCGAGCTGTTCGCCTACCCGGGCGAGACCCCGGTGCTGAACTTCTCGGCGCAGAGCGAGGACCCCGCCAACCGGGGCATCGCGATCGGCGGCGACTGGTGGCACCTGCGCGGCATCGTCGTCGAGCACGCCGGCGACAACGGGATCTTGCTCGGCGGCGACAACAACGTGATCGAGCGGGTGGTGACCCGGTTCAACCGCGACTCGGGCCTCCAGATCTCCCGGTACACCGCCGGCGCGCCGAGCAGCGACTGGCCGTCGAACAACCTCGTGGTGTCGTCGGAGTCGCACGACAACGCCGACTCCGACGGCGAGGACGCCGACGGCTTCGCGCCCAAGCTCACCGTGGGCTCGGGCAACGTCTTCCGGTACACCGTGTCCCACAACAACATCGACGACGGCTGGGACCTGTACACCAAGGACGACACCGGCCCCATCGGGGCGGTGACCATCGAGGACTCGCTCTCGTACGAGAACGGCACCCTGTCCGACGGCTCGCAGGCCGGCAACGGCGACCGCAACGGCTACAAGCTGGGCGGCGAGGACATCTCGGTCAACCACGTCGTGCGGCGCAGCATCGCGTACGACAACGGCAAGCACGGCTTCGGCTACAACCGGAACCTGGGGTCGCTGACGGTCTCGAACAACCTGAGCATCGGCAGCGCGGAGCGGAACTTCAACTTCGACGGCGGCTCGTCGACGTTCCGCGACAACACGTCGTGCAACAGCGGGTCGAACGACCGCATCATCGGCACCGACGCGGGCGGCAACCAGTGGTGGTCCGGCTCTAACGGGTCCCGGTGCGCGCAGTACTCCGGCGCGCTGAACTGGACGTTCGCCTCCGACGGGCGGCTGGTCGTGACGATCGGGGGGACCACCGTCAACCTGTGACCGCGCCGGCCCGACGGGCCGGTGCCTGAGACGAACGCCCTGGGGAGTGCGGTGATACCTCCCCAGGGCGTTCCTCGTCGCCGCGGGTGGGTACGGCTCAGTTCAACAGGGAGAGCAGTGCCGTCGCGGCGCCGTCGTCGTCGATCGAACCCGTGCTGTACGACGCGGCCGCTAGGACGAACGGCGGGGCGTGCCCCATGGCGACGTCGTACGCGGCCCACCGGAACATCTCGACGTCGTTCTCGCCGTCGCCGATCGCGACCGTGCGGCTCGCCTCGACACCGAGCTCCATGCGCACCTTCGCCAGCGCGGAGGCCTTGGAGATGCCGGGCGGGGTGACGTCGACCCAGTCGGGCCGGGTGGCGATCGCCGTCAGGCCGCGTGCCACCAGCGCGGGCACCATCTGGTCGGCGCCGGGTCCGTGCAGGACGATCCGGGGCGTCGCGTTGACCAGGAACTCGCCGATCGGCGCCTGGTGCTGGGCGCCGTTGAGCTCGTGGGCGGGGAAGGGGGCGCTGACCCGCCAGCCCTCGCCGACGATCTCGGCGGCGACCCGCACGGCCGGTGCCTCCTTCAGCGCGACGTCGATCACCAGGACGGCGTCGACGGTGTGCTCCTCGACCACCTGGTAGTGCTCGCCGAGCAGATGCGCGGTCACCGCGCCGTTGCTCGAGACGATCCAGACGTCCGTGAGCCCGAGCTGCAGCGCGGCGGAGACCGCGCCGAGCACGGAGCGCCCGGTGGCGAGGACGACGTGATGGCCGGCCCCGAGGACCTCGCCCATCGCGTGGCGAACGGCCGACGTCGGCGGGTGCCCCGTGCGCAGGAGCGTCCCGTCGATGTCGCACGCGATCATCAGCCGGGTGGCGAAGCTCGCGTCCGGCGCCGCGCTCGGGGGCTCGGTCGTCATGTTCTGGAGATTATTGGTGCTCTCCGGCCCAGGTGGGGCGGACACGGCGAGATGCCCGGCGATCAGGCTGGAAATTCCCCCAGGATCATGCGTTCAGCCAGACCACGTCGCTGTTCCCGGCCTTGAGGCACCGCACCATCAGAATCGGCCCGCTCGCTTCTTGCGCGAGGTCCGGGGCTTCGTGATCTCGTTGCCCTCGCCGTCGCGCAGCACCTTCCTGCCGTCCTGGTACAGGCCCACCAGGCCGAGCAACGCGAAGAACGCGGCGGGCAGCCACAGGAGAAGCCACCAACCACCCTGCACGGCCCACCAACCGAAGGCGACGGCGAGGGCGAGGAAGAAGATCGCCAGGCCCACCCCGAACGGATCGCGTTTTGCCCGGCTCGCCTTGTCGGTCGACGCCGCAAGCCGCCGAACCCTGGTGTCGATCGACTCCTGCAGGACCGTCCGCATGGTCGACTCCTCGTGCAGGTTGGCGAGGATCCGCTGGTCCTGCTCGACCTCGTCGCGCACGTGGGTGCTCCGCGCCCGCTTCAGCCAGAGAGCAACCACTCCGAGCAGCGAGGTCGCCGCCGTTCCGACGAATTCCCAGGGTATCGATGACGCTGCTTCGGTCTCCACGGTCAGAAAGTATGACCGCAGTTTCACTCCTCCAGGTACATCGCACCGGCCCTCCGCCGGGCAGGCAGCAGGCGACAGATGCAGGGCGGCCAGAATCGGCATGGCATTGGGTCTGGCTCCGGCTGCAGTGGCACCTACCCGACGCCGTCGTGCTCGTCGAGGTGCTCGACCGCGGGCGCGACATCCATGGCGGGTGGCCGCACGTCTCCTGCGTCCGCCGGCGGGCCTCAGCTCAGCAGTGACCACAGGGCGCTCGCAGCGCCGTCGTCGTCGAGGCTGCCGGTGCTTCGGTTGGCGGCCCCGGCGACGAACGGGGAGGCGTGGCCCATCGCGATGCTGTCCGCTGCCCACTGCAGCATCTCGACGTCGTTCTCGCCGTCGCCGAGCGCCGTTGTGTTGTGGCTCTCGACGCCGAGCTGCTCGCGGACCTTCTCCAGTGCCGTGGCCTTGCTGACGCCGGGTGCCGTGACGTCGACCCAGTCGAGCCGGGTGGCGATCGCGGTGAAGCCGTAGGCGACCAGCGCGGGCACGATCCGGTGCGCGTCCGGGCCGTGGAACGCGACGCGCGGCGTTGGGTTGGCCGCGACCTCCGTCAGTGGCCGGACGTACTGCGGGCCATTGAGTGAGCTCGCGGGGAACCGCCGGCTGACGCGCCAGCCGGCGCCAGTGATCTCGGCTGCGACCAGCAGGGCCGGTGACTGCCCGAGCGCCACGCGAATGGCGGTCTCGGCGTTCACGTCGTGCTGCTCGACGAGCTCGTACCGATCGCGGTGCAGGCGCGCCGTGATCGCCCCGTTGCTCGCGACAACCCACGTGTCGTTGAGGCCGAGTTGAACCCCGACCGGCACGGCCCCGATCAGCGACCGACCCGTCGCAAGCACCAGGTGGTGTCCAGCATGCAGGACGGCGTTCACCGCGTGGCGCACGTTGGGCGTTGCCGGCTCGCCGGTGCGCAACAGGGTCCCGTCGATGTCGCTCGCCACAAGGCGGCGGCCTGTTGGGGTGGCGGCGCGCGGCGCCGAGCTCTCGGGCATGGTCTCCATGCCCGTGGAGATTATTGACAGGCAACCGGGCCAGCGAGGAAGTTTCTCAGAATTTCTCCAGTTTGACTGCCGGGTGGTCTGGGAGCCGTTCGCCGACCGCGTCCGCGGCCTTCGCGATCAGGGTCCGGACCCGCCGGTCATAGACCGCGTCGAGCGCGAGGGTGTCGAAGATCTTCGTGTACAGCTCGACCTCGGCCTGTTGCGAGAGATTCAGCTCGGCACCGAATGTCTCGACCACGACCAGGTCGTCGTCATAGACCCAGAACCCGTGTGCCGGCGCGATCGCCACCTGTCGATCGATCGGGATCACACCCAGGCGCACGTTCGGCAGCATCGCAATCGTCACGAGCCGATCGAGCTGCCCCAGCAGCACCTCCGGCGAGCTGAGCGCGTAGTGCAGCACCGGCTCCGTGATCACGACGTGGAAGACCCGGCCGCGCTCGTACAGGACCTCCTGACGCCGCAGGCGCTCACTGACGGCGTCCTCGATCGGCACGCGGCGCCCGAACACCCGGGCGCTCTGTGCGAGCCGACTGCGGGCGTAGTCAGCGGTCTGCAGGAGCCCGGGGACGAAGGTCGACTCGAACATGCGGAAGACCTTGGTCCCGGACTCGCGGCGGCCGGCCGCCTGCTGCACCTGGACCTGGCCGCCACGCAGCAGCCGCTGCAGCTCGGCGTACCGCGTGACGAGTGTGTGCAGCTGGGCGAGCACGCTGTCGGTCTCATCGACGGCGTCGACGGCGCGGGTCCAGGCCCGCACGTCCGCGTCCGAGGGCGTCTGCTGCCCGTTCTCCAGCTTGGAGATTTTCGATGGTGGCCACGAGAGCGCTGCGGCGAGCTCCCGGCCTGAGAGGCCAGCAGCTCGCCGCAGTGCACGCAGCCGGGCGCCTAGCTCGTTGCGGGCGTCCCGGACGTCAGCGCTGTTGACTGTGCTTCGTGGCAAATTCGTCTCTCGTGGTGGAGGCGTGCACCGCGGCGTCACGCCAGTAGTTGTGCTCGACCACCACGGCCGGGTCGTCGATGAGTTCGAAGCCGACGAACTCGTCGTCGTCCGCGAAGTGCATCTTGGCCACGAGCCGAGAGTCGAACAACCAGTAGTCGTAGTCGGGCAGGGTGCCGGCGTCGGCCCGGTCGAGATAGCGGATGTCGTCGCCCTCGGCGTTCGAGCGGCCCGCGATCTGGATCGCCCACTCGCTGTAGGGCGTCAGCGGGACGGAGACCACTCGGACGCGGTGGAACCGCTTGCCCTCGCGCTGCCAGGTGGCGAGCTGCTCGAACCAGCCGGCCCGCCACCCCTGATCCAGGTCTCCGTCACGCAGCCAGCGCCCGAGCGGCTCCTGCTCGGCCGGCGAGTTGTAGTCGTCTCGAACCTCCAGGCGGAAAGCACTGTGCTCGAAGGTCTGGAACAGCTCGCCCCACGACGAGTCGCTCGCCGGGGTCAGGACACGCCTCCCTGCTCCTGGCGGTGCTTGATCGCCATGTCAATGATCTCGACCGGGATCTCGACGATCGTCTCGTGCGCCGGGATCTCGCCGACGCCGGCCAAGGCTTCCGGGTCGGTGACCCGCCACCCCTGCACGAGGTACGAGGTGCGGTCCTGCCGGTCGGTGGCGAACAGGGTCGGCGAGTTGGTGTCGCTCGATTCCGGGTCCTTGCCAAGGAACTGCACGCGCATGACGGTCTCCCTCGCTAGAAATCAGGTGAAACAGCCAGGCCATCGTGGGTGGCCTTGTCTGAGTGCGTCAAGGGGTGCCTGTGATCGGGCTCTGCGCCATTTCTGCGCCATTCGGCGCTTGACTGATCGTCACGGCTCGGTCAAACGTCCAGTTCAGAACGGTGCCCCGTACAGGACTTGAACCTGTGACCGAGAGATTATGAGTCTCCTGCTCTGACCAGCTGAGCTAACGGGGCCGCGCGGCACAAGCCGCGCAAGGATCCTACTGCCTCGGACAGTCGGTGCAGGTGAGAACCCACGCGGCGGGACGGCGTCCGCCTAGGTACGCTCGAAAGCGAGCGACGGGTGGCACGGCCGGGGGCTGCCGACCCGCCCCGTGAGCCAAGGACGGCGACATGGGTACCGAACCGGGCGAGGGCACCGAAGCCGTGACCGCGCGGAGCCGGCGGCTGATGCTGCTGCTCTCCGCCGCGATGTTCGTGCTGGTGGTCGACACCTCGCTGATGAACGTGTCGATCTCCGCCGTCATCCGGGACCTGGACACCACGGCCGGGGGAGTGCAGTCCGCCATCGCGCTCGAAGCGCTGGTCTCGGCCGCGTTCATCCTGATCAACAGCAAGGTCGGCGACCTGATCGGGCGCAAGCGCGCGTACGTGCTGGGGCTGCTGGCGTACGCGACCGGGGCGCTGGCGATGACGCTCGCCCAGAGCCTCACGGCGATCGTCATCTTCTGGGCGATCATCGGCGGGCTCGGGGCCTCGCTGCTCCTGCCCGCGATGCAGTCGCTGATCCACGGCAACTTCGAGGGCGGCGCCCAGAAGCAGGCGTACGCGATGGTCGGCGCGGCGGCCGCGATCGCCGCCGCCGTCGGCCCGCTGCTCGGCGGGTTCGTCACCACGTACCTGTCGTGGCGGGTCGGGTTCGGGCTGGAGGCGCTCATCATCGCCGTCGTCCTGGCCCAGATCCGGCTGGTGCGCGACGTCCCCTACACCGGCTCCCGCCAGGTCGACGTCGTCGGCGCGATCCTGTCCGTCATCGGCATGGGCGGCGTGGTGCTCGGCATCCTGGTCTGGCAGGAGGGCGGCGAGCTCGTCGGCGTGCTCATCCTGGTCGGGCTCGTGGCGCTGGTCGCGCTCGCCCGCTGGCTCGTGCGCCGCGAGCGCGAGCGCCGGGTCCCGCTGCTCGACCCCGACCTGTTCCGCCACCCCACCTTCACGACGGGGGTCACCGGGCAGATGCTCCAGCAGGTCACGCTGGGCGGGGCCATGATCGCCCTGCCGCTGTTCCTGCAGATGACCCTGGAGTACAACGCCCTCCAGGCGGGCCTCGCCCTGACCCCGCTCTCGCTCACGATGTTCGCCGCGGCGCTCGTGGCGGGACGGCGGGGCGGCAACCGGCGTCCGGCCGCGATCATCCGCACCGGGTTCCTGCTGGCCTGCCTCGGGATCGCCGTCATCATCCCGTTCGTCCCGCGCGTCGACAGCGGCTGGTACCTCGTGCTCCCGCTCGCGATCACGGGCTGCGGCCTGGGCCTGCTCGTCTCGCAGCTCAACAACTACACCCTCGCCCCCATCGAGGAGGAGCGTGTCAGCGAGGCCGCCGGCGTCAACTCGGCCGCCGGGTCCTTCGGCCTCTCGTTCGGGCTCGCCATGTCGGGCGGCATCCTGCTCGCCGCCCTCGCCCTCGGCTTCAACCAGCTAACCGCCGACAACCCGGTCATCCCCGAGGCCGAGCAGCAGCAGATCGCCACCGCGCTCGAGACCGACGCCGAGGTCATGAGCAACACCGCGCTCGCCGAGCAGATCACCGGACAGCCCCCGGAGGTCGAGGCCGAGGTGCTCGCCATCAACGACGAGGCCCGCAACCGCTCCCTCCAGGTGGCCCTGCTCGTCCCGCTGCTCGCAAGCCTCGTCGGACTCGGCAACTCCTTCCGCATGCTGCGGCTGCCCGACCACAAGCCCTCGTCCTCGCTCGACGGGACGGACCTCGGCTGAACCCGGCCCTGGCCCGGCGCCGGCCCGCGTCCATAGGAAATGTCCTGGCGCGCGCCCGACGTCCGCCCGTAGGTTCTGCGAGCCACACCCCCAACACGACTGGAGCACTCCCATGTCCTCGAACTTCCCGGTCGCCCTCTCGGGCGCCCGGGCCCGGACCCTCATGTGGGCGCACGAGCACGACGTCGACCACGCGGCGCTGAACCAGCTCCGCAACATCTCCGCCCTGCCCTGGGTCGAGGGCGTCCGCGTGATGCCCGACGTCCACCTCGGCAAGGGCGCGACCGTCGGCTCCGTCATCGCCATGCGCGACGCCGTGTCGCCCAACGCCGTCGGCGTCGACATCGGCTGCGGCATGATCGGCGTCCGCACCTCGCTCACCGCCAGTGACCTGCCCGACGACCTCTCCCGCCTCCGCAAGCGGATCGAGGCCACCATCCCGGTCGGGTTCCACTCGCACGACGAGCAGGTCGACCTGCGCCGGCTGCGGCCCGTCAAGGGGTCCGGTGGCCAGGAGCGGCTGCGCGGCGAGCAGATGTTCTGGGACCGGTTCGAGACCCTCCACCCCAAGGTCCGGCAGCTCGAGACCCGGGCGCGCAAGCAGCTCGGCTCCCTCGGCGGCGGCAACCACTTCGTCGAGGTGTGCCTGGACCAGGACGACCAGGTCTGGCTCCAGCTCCACTCCGGCTCCCGCAACATCGGCAAGGAGCTCGCCGAGCACCACGTCCGCATCGCCAAGGACCTGGAGCACAACAAGGGCCTCGTCGACCGGGAGCTCGCCGTGTTCCTCTCCGGCACGCCCCAGATGGACGCGTACCTCAACGACCTCTGGTGGGCGCAGGAGTACGCCGCCCGCTCGCGGGCGGTCATGATGGCGCTCGCCGTCCAGGCGGTCCGGGAGGAGTTCGCGGAGCTGCCCGACGGCGGCCGGGAGCTCACCTTCGACGAGGGCGTGAACGTGCACCACAACTACGTGGCGCGCGAGCAGATCGACGGCGCGGAGCTGATCGTCACCCGCAAGGGCGCGATCCGGGCGGGCCAGGGCGACCTGGGCCTCATCCCCGGGTCGATGGGTACGGGCTCCTACGTGGTGCGCGGGCTCGGCAACCCGGAGTCGTACTGGTCGGCGTCGCACGGCGCGGGCCGGCGGATGTCGCGGACCAAGGCCAAGAAGGAGTTCACCCTGGACGACCTCGCGGCCCAGACCGCGGGCGTCGAGTGCCGCAAGGACCAGGGGGTGCTGGATGAGATCCCCGGCGCCTACAAGGACCTCGACGCGGTGATCGCGGCGCAGTCCGATCTCGTCGAGGTCGTGGCGCGGCTGCGGACGGTGCTCTGCGTGAAGGGCTGAGCCTCTTCCGGGGCTGAGCGAAGGCGGCCGTCGTGGTCCGGAAATCCGGGTCGCGGTGGCCGCCTTCTGCGTCCGGGGCCACAGTTGATTCCAGGTCGAGGAGGTGGCCGACGTGGAGGAACGTGAACCGCAGCACGACGGCGGCACCGCCGAGAACCACGACGTGCGCTCCCTGCCCAAGCGGCGCCGTCGGACCCTGATCGCCCTGGGCCTGCTGCGGGCGTTCGCGACGTCGGGCCTGCTGGTGGCGCTCTACTACGTGCTGCCGCTCGACCGGTTCTCGGTGCCGTCGCTGGCGCTGGTCCTGGCGGTCGGCCTCGCGGCGCTCGGCGCGACGTCGTACTGGGAGATCCGCGCCATCGTGCGGTCCCGGTTCCCGGGCATGCGCGCGGTCCAGGCCCTCGCGACGCTGGTCCCGTTCTTCCTGCTCCTGTTCGCGTCGACCTACTTCACGCTCAGCACCCGCGAGCCTGCGACGTTCAGCGAGGCCCTCAGCCGGACCGACGCCCTCTACTTCACGATCTCGACGTTCGCGACGGTCGGCTTCGGGGACATCGTGGCGCAGACCGACGCCGTGCGGCTGCTCGTCTCCGGGCAGATCCTGCTCGACCTGGTCATCCTCGGCCTGGGCATCCGGGTGCTCCTCGGCGCGGTGCAGCGGGGGCGGTCGGGCGGGGGCTGACCTGAACCAGACGCCGGTGGGCTGACTGACGCGGACCGGCGGGGACTGGAACCGGGGGCGGCGTCTCTGGCACCCTGTGCGCGGTGAGCACCACCCCGGGCGAGACTCTCGCCCGCCCCCGCCCGGCAGCGCCGCCGGAGGCCCCAGCCGTCTCGGCGCGGGTCCGCGGGCTCGTCGTCCTGGTCTGGGTGGTGCTGCTCGCGCACCTCGCCGCCACGTTCGTCTGGGCGGCGCCGGGCTACCTGACCGGGCGGCCCGAGGGGGAGTCGGCCGGCGACCGGCCGTCGACGGGTGTGCAGCGGGCGCTGGAGGGCTACATGACGCCGGTCTTCGCGCAGAACTGGTCGGTCTTCGCGCCCACACCCCTGCACGTCGAGTACTCCCTGCGGGTGCGGGGCGTGTACGTGGGTGGGTCCGACGGCGACCTCGTGCCCGGGCCCTGGATCGACGCCACGGCCGTCGAGGTCCGCGCGCTGACCGGGCACCTGCTCCCGGCGGCGACCGAGCGCCCGTCGCGCCGCCTGGCCTCCGACCTCCGCGCCGCCTACCTCGCGCTGCCGGAGCGGGGGCGCGAGGTGGTGCTGGTGTCGCCGGTCAGGGGGAGCGGCGGGGACGTGGCAGTCGACGGGTCGGGTGGGGGCAGCGCGTCGAACGAGGACGCCGGGCCCTGGACCGACCTCCGGGCCGCGCTGCTCGACGTCGGGGGCGCGCCCGACGCCGTCGACACCTACCTCGGCCTGGACCAAGCGGCGGCCGCGTACGCGACGCAGGTGCTGCGGGCGTCTGGCGACCTGGCCGAGCCGGGCCCGGGCGTTCCCGCGGACGGCGCTGCCGAGCCCGCGTACGTCCAGGTGAGCGTGCTGCGCCAAGCCGTCGCGCCGCAGGGGAGCAGCGAGCGCCCTGCGCCGAGCGAGTTGTTGCTCGGCGCTCGTCCGCCCGTCGTCGTGCCCGGGCAGGACGACGGCGCCTTCCGCACGACCTGGGACGCGCTCCGCGAGCGCACCTCGTGACCCGCCTGCTCGACGCCGGCGTCCGCTGGATGACCGTCCGCGCCCACGCGACCTACGGCGTCGCGTTGATGCGCATCGTGCTCGGCCTGGGTGTCGCCGGGTGCGTCGTGGTGAACTTCCCCGCGCGCCAGGCCCTGTGGGGCACCGGCGGACGCTGGACGACGCCGCTCGGCGGGCACGCCCTGACCAGCGGTCCACTGCTCACGACGGGCTGTGCGGCGCTGCTCCTGGTCGCACTGCTGGTCGCCGCGGGCTGGCACGCCCGCTGGACGGTGCCGCTGCTGCTCCTCGGCTGGTCGGGGCTGACCGCGATCAACCCGCTCATCGCCGACCAGGGCGACAACATCTCCCGCATCCTGTTGGTCTACCTCTGCTTCGCGGACACGTCGGCCCACTGGTCCCTGGATGCCCGACGGCGGGAGCGCCGCGCGGACCGCGCGGCATCAGCCCCGGTGGCGCCGCCGTCGTCGGCCCTGGAGCCGGGCCGCGAACCGGGCCGGACCCAGGTGCGCAATCTGCTGCACAACGCCGCCGTGCTGGCCGTGGGCGCGCAGATCTGCCTGGTGTACGTGCTGTCGGGGCTGTTCAAGCTCCAGGGGGAGCAGTGGCGCGACGGCTCCGCGGTCTACTACCCGCTGTCGCTGCCGCAGTTCCGGCCGTGGCCCCCACTGGCCGACCTCATCGCGGCCAACGGCTGGCTCGTGGCCGCCGTGACATGGGGGACCCTCGCGCTCCAGCTCACGTTCCCGCTCCTGCTGCTGCAACGCCACACGCGGACGGCCGCCGTGGCCGGGGCGCTCGCCATGCACGCCGGCATCGCCGTCGTCATGGGCCTGCCGTTCTTCTCGCTCTTCATGATGGCGGGCGACTGCCTGTTCCTCCCCGCCCCCACCCGACACCCCGCCCGCCGACGCCGCGCGCGCCCCGCGATACGGCGTTGACCACAGCGGTTGCTGCCAAGCCGGTGGGCGTTCTGGCAGCAACTGCTGTGGTCAACACCTGGCGCGGAGCGCAGGTCGACCGACCGCAGCACCTAGGTGCCGGGTCAGCCCACCTGGTGGAGCCAGCGGACCGGCGCGCCCAGGCCGGCGTAGCGGAACGGCTCGAGCTCGTCGTCCCAGGCGGCGCCCAGGGCGAGGTCGAGGGCGTCCCGCATGGCGCGCGGGTCGGCGAGCTCCAGCGCGGCGCGGACCCGGTCCTCGGGCACCACGACGTTGCCGTGCACGTCGGTCATGGCGTGGAAGATGCC
This sequence comes from Promicromonospora sp. NPDC059942, assembly GCF_042731755.1. Lineage (NCBI taxonomy): Bacteria > Bacillati > Actinomycetota > Actinomycetes > Micrococcales > Promicromonosporaceae > Promicromonospora > Promicromonospora sp. NPDC059942. The sequence continues at coordinate 216,249 of NZ_JBHWLR010000005.1, read as the reverse complement.
GAGGTCCGGGGTGTGGGACCAGCGGGCGCCGTCGGCGCCGTTGCTCGGATCCTCGGTCACCTCGTACCGCAGGTGGGACCACCCGCGCAGGGCGGACGCCAGCTTGGCGCCCGTACCCTGCGGACCCTGCCACGAGTACTCGGCGCGGTACAGGCCGCGCCCAGCAGGCTGCGCGGTCCAGTCCATGGAAACGCGCACGCCGAGGACGTTCCCCGCGGCCCACTCGATGTGGGGGCACAGGGCACGAGGTGCGGAATGCACAAAAAGCACACCCCGCGTGATGACACCGGCCATGTCTTCCTCCCTGGTTCGAGGTACGTCTTCCCCTACGTCCTCACCAGGGCGGTGACGCTGTGGTCGGCTGCACAGCGGTGCTTCGGACCACATCCTGCCCGATCCATCGGAGACATGCGAGGCGAAACGACGCGCATGTCACCGAAAGAATCACTTCGTACGACGAGTTCGTGCGGCACATTCTTGCCTAAAAGGACGTACCGCCACTAGAGCCCGGACGAATCTCCTGATGATTCATCCCACATGCGTGTTTTGTACGAAAAGGAGCCGAAGTCCCTCACAGGCGCGCGCGAAGCTCCCGCATCGCGGCCCGGCGGGTCTCCTTCTGGAGCCGGTCCAGGTAGACCATGCCGTCGAGGTGGTCGGTCTCGTGCTGGAGGCAGCGCGCCATGATCCCGGTGCCCTCGACGGTGATCGGCTCGCCGTCCAGGTTGATGCCCTCCACCCGCGCGTAGTTGGCGCGCACGGTGGGGTACCAGAGCCCGGGGACGGACAGGCAGCCCTCGCCGCCGTCCTGCTGCTCCTCGCCCAGCTCGACGATGCGCGGGTTGATCACGTAGCCGATCTCGCCCTCGATGTTCCACGAGAACGCGCGCAGCGAGACACCGATCTGGTTGGCGGCAAGCCCGGCGCGCCCCTCGTCGTCCACGGTCTCGACCAGGTCGGCGATCAGCCCGCGTACACGGTCGTCGATCGTCGTCACGGTGTCGCACGGGGTGCGCAGCACGGGGTCGGGAACCAGTCGGATCTCACGCATTGCCATGCGCACATTCTCCCATGTCAGGACCCGAGGGCCGCCGTCGGCACACCCCGGACATGTCAGACGCTCAGGTCACCGGGGTGACCTGAGCGTCTGACACGTACCTCGGTCTAGGCGTTCTGGATCACCAGGGCGACGTTGTGCCCGCCGAACCCGAACGAGTTGTTGATCGCGGCGATGTCGCCGCCCGGCAGCTTGGCCGGCTCGTTGCGCACGAGCGGCACCTGCAGCTCGGGGTCGGGGTTCTCCACGTTGATCGTGGGCGGGGCGAGCCGCTCGGCGATCGCCTTGATCGCGAACACCGACTCGATGGCGCCGGCGCCGCCCAGCAGGTGGCCGGTCATCGACTTGGTGGCCGAGAGCTGCACGTGGTCGGCGTCCGACCCGAAGAGCTTGCGGATCGAGGCCGTCTCGGTGAGGTCGCCCACCTTGGTGGAGGTGGCGTGCGCGTTGACGTGCACGATGTCGGAGGCCGTCACGCCGGCGTCCTCCATGGCGAAGCGCATGGCCGTCACCTGGCCCGTGCCCTCGGGGTCGGGGGAGGTGATGTGGTACGCGTCGGACGAGAGGCCCACGCCGCTGACCTTGGCGTAGACGCGGGCGCCGCGGGCGGCGGCGTGCTCCGCGCTCTCCAGCACCAGCACGGCCGCGCCCTCGCCGAGCACGAAGCCGTCGCGGTCGACGTCGTAGGGGCGGGAGGCGTGCTCCGGGTCGTCGTTGCGCAGCGAGAGCGTGCGCGACGCCGCGAACGCGCCCAGCGGCATCGGGTGGATCGACGCCTCGGTGCCGCCGGCGACGACGACGTCGGCGCGGCCGGAGCGGATCATCTCCACGGCGTAGCCCACGGCCTCCGCGCCCGAGGCGCAGGCCGAGACCAGCGCGTGCGTGCCGGCGCGGGCGCCGAGCTCGAGCGACACGTAGGCCGACGGCGAGTTCGGCATGAGCATGGGGACGGTCATGGGCAGCATGCGCCTGGCGCCGCGCTCACGCAGCGTGTCCCAGCCGTCCAGGATGGTCTGGATGCCGCCGATGCCGGACGAGACCACGGCGCCGAGCCGCTCGCCCGGGACCTCGGGGCTGCCCGCGTCGGCCCAGGCCTCGCGGGTCGCGACGATCGCGTACTGCGCGGACGGGTCCATGCGCTTGGTCTCGGGGCGGGACAGGACCTCGGCCGGGTCCACCTTGATGGTGGCGGCGAAGGTCACGGGGATCCCGTACTTCTCGGCCCAGTCGTTCTCCAGGGTGCGCGCACCGGACACGCCGGCGAGCGCGGCCTCCCACGTGGAGGCCACGTCACCGCCGAGCGGTGTGGTGGCGCCGAGGCCCGTGACGACGACTTCGCGTGCGGAGGTCATGATGATGCTCCCGAGGGTGGTGGGACGAAGGGGGCAGGTGCTCTCTGGGTGCTGCCTGGTGGGCAGCGGATGCCCGACGGCGGCGCGGGCCGGTGGATCTCAGCCGGCCGCGCCGCCGCCGTCGGGGGGCGGCTCAGTCCTGGGCGCCCTTGATGAAGCTCACGGCGTCGCCGACGGTCGCGAGGTTCTTGACCTCCTCGTCCGGGATGCGAACCCCGAACTTGTCCTCGGCGTGCGTGACGATGGTCATCATCGACAGGGAGTCGATGTCGAGGTCGTCCGTGAAGGACTTCTCGAGCAGGACGTCGGCCGTGTCGAGGCCCGTCTCCTCGGCGACGATCTCGGCGAGGCCCTCGAGGATCTCCTGGTCCGTGTTGGCCATGGGACTTCCTATCTTTCGTTAACGGTCACCGGCGCCGTCGGGCACCGGAGTCTTGCTGGTCAGATCTTGGCGCATCCTGCGACCGAAATGCACAACGGGACGTCCCGCGACCCCGGCCGCACCCTGGCTACGGCAGCACCACGACCTGTGCGGCGTAGACCAGGCCCGCGCCGAAGCCGATCTGGAGGGCGAGGTCGCCGGACTTGGCCTGTCCCTCGGACAGGAGCCGCTCGGCCGCCAGGGGGATCGACGCGGCGGACGTGTTGCCGGTCTCGGCGATGTCGCGCGCGATCACCACGCTGTCGGGCAGGCCGAGCTGCTTCTTCATCTGGTCGATGATGCGCATGTTGGCCTGGTGCGGGATGAAGACCTGGATGTCCTCGGCCGTCACACCCGCCTCCGCCATGGCCTTCTCGGCGACGGGGGCCATCTGGAAGCTCGCCCACTTGAACACCGGCTGGCCGTCCTGGCGCAGCGTGGGCCACCCGAGCGAGGGGTCCTCGCGCCACTCGGTCCACGAGTGCGTCTGCCGGATCACGTCGGCCTTGGAGCCGTCCGAGCCCCACACCGTCGGGCCGATGCCCGGCGTGTCCGACGGGCCGACGATCGCGGCGCCCGCGCCGTCGCCCAGCAGGAACGAGATGGAGCGGTCGGTCGGGTCGATGATCTCGCTGAGCTTCTCGGCGCCGATCACCAGCACGTGCCGGGCCAGACCGGCCCGGACCAGGGCGTCCGCCTGGCCGATGCCGTACGCGTAGCCGGCGCAGGCCGCCGACACGTCGTAGGCGGCCGCGGGCGTCGCGCCGATCCGCTCGGCCAGGATCGCGGCCCCGGACGGCGTCATGTGCATGTGCGTGATCGTCGACAGGATGATCGCGTCGATGTCGGCGCCGACCAGGCCGGCGGACTCCAGCGCCTTCTTCGCGGCGGCCTCGGCCAGGTCGAGCACGTCCTTGTCGGCGCCCGCCCGACGGCGCGTGACGATGCCGGTGCGCTGGCGGATCCACTCGTCCGAGGAGTCGATGGGGCCCGCGATGTCGTCGTTCGTCACGACGAGCTCGCCGCGCTCCGCGCCGATCGCGAGGATCTTCGAGAACTGCGTGGGCTGGGCCTGCTGCAGGGTGGTCACTGGGCTGCTCCGGTCGCACTCGTGCCAGTGGAAAGGGCGTTGCTGTGTGCCGCGATGAGCTCGCGGGCCGCGTCGAGGTCGGCGGGCGACTTGACCGCCACCGTCTCGACACCCTTGAGGCCGCGCTTGGCCAGACCCGTCAGGACGCCGCCGGGGGCGAGCTCCAGCAGGCCCGTGACGCCGCGCTCGGCGAGGTTCGTCATGATCAGGTCCCAGCGCACCGGGGCCGTGACCTGGCCCGCGATGTTGCGCAGCACGTCGGCGCCGGTCCCGTGACCGTGGGCGCCGCCGGTGTAGGCGGTCCCGTCCAGGTCGGCGAGGAACGGCAGCGTCGGGTCGGCGGAGTCCCAGCCGAGGGCGACGGGCTCGAACTCGGCGCGCGCCGCGTCCATGAACCGCGTGTGGAACGCGCCGGCCACCTGCAGCGGGATCACGCGGGCGCGGGTCGGCGGGTTCTCGGCCAGCTTGGCGAGATCCTCCAGCGCGCCCGCGGCGACGGTCTGGCCGGCGCCGTTCACGTTGGCGGGCCACAGGCCCGCGGCCTCGATCGCGGCGAGCACCTCGTCCGGGTCGCCGCCCACGACGGCGCTCATGCCCGACGGCGCGGCGGCGGCGGCCGTGGCCATCGCCCGGGCGCGGCGCGCGACCAGGCCGGCCGCGCCGTCGTCGGTCAGGGCGCCCGCCACCGCGGCGGCCGACAGCTCGCCGACCGAGTGGCCGGCGGTGACGTCCACGACGTCCGCGGCGGAGCGGCCGTCGAGCAGGGCGCGCAGCGCGAGCAGGGAGGTGGTGACGATCAGCGGCTGGGCCACGGCGGTGTCGCGGATCGTGTCCGCGTCCGACGTCGTGCCGTGGGCCACGAGGTCCAGGCCGGCGGCCTCGGAGGCTGCCGCAAGGCGTTGTTCGGTTCCGGGCAGCTCGAGCCAGTCGCTGAGCATCCCGGGGGTCTGAGAGCCCTGTCCAGGGCAGACGACGGCGAGCACGCGTCCACTCTGCCAACCCGAGCCGCTCCCGGGACGTCGCGACCTGTACCAACCTGGTCGGGGGCCCTTGTCGGGAACCTACAAGGCGCCCGAATCGGGCGCAGGTTAGTGACGTACGTCTCGCCGGGGTCAGCCCCGGCCGAGCTGGCCCAGCGCCAGCGCCACCTGCAGCACGAACGACTCGCGGGCGTCGAGCGGGTCCCAGCCCGTGATCTCGGAGACCTTGCGCAGGCGGTAGCGCACGGTGTTGGGGTGAACGTACAGATGGCGGGCGGCCGCCTCCAGGGAGCGGCCCGTGCCGAGGTAGGCCGAGAGGGTCTCCAGCACGGCGCCGCCGGCGTCCTGCAGCGGGGTGAACGCCTGGGCGATGAGCGTGGCGCGGGCGGTGTAGTCGCCGGTCAGCACGCGCTCGGGCAGCAGGTCGTCCGCCATGACGGGGCGGGGCGCCTGCGGCCACGCCGGCGCGGCCGTGAGGCCGGCGAGCGCGGAGCGGGCCGACCGCGGGGCGTCGGTCAGGCTGGGCACCTGCGTGCCGATCACCACGGGCCCGGTGCCGAAGCGCGACATCAGCGACGTCGCCGCGGCCACGAGATCGCCCTCGCCCCCGAGCACGAGCACGAGCCGGTCGCCGTGGATGCCGACGAGCGCGTCGCCCGCCGCGCGGCGGGCCACCCGACGGATCTCGGCGGTGCGGATCTCGTCGAGCTCCTCGGTCGCCAGCCCCACGACCACGAGCGCGTTGCCCCGGCCGCTCCAGCCGAGGGCCGAAATGCGCGAGCGCAGCGAGTCGTCGCCGTCGCCGCGCACCAGGGCGTCGACCACGAGCGCCTCCAGGCGGGCGTCCCAGGCGCCGCGCCACTCGGCCGCGCGGGCGTAGACCTCGGCCGCGGAGAACGCGACCTCACGGGAGTAGCGCAGCACGGCCTCGCGCAGGTCACGCTCGCCGCCGGGGGCGGCGATGCGGTCGGAGTGCGTCTCGACGACGTCGACCACCACGCGCACGAGCTGCAGCGTGTGCTGCAGGGAGATGGAGCGGGTCAGCTCGGTGGGCGCCGCGGCGAAGATCTCGCTGACGCCGTGCGGCGGTCGGTTCGGGTCGGTGAACCACGAGGTGAACGCGTTGATGCCGGCCTGGGCGACGAGGCCCACGTAGGAGCGGTCCTCGGCAGGAAGATCGCGGTACCAGTTGAGGTCCTCGTCGAGGCGGCGCATCGCCGCCGCCGTGAGCACGCCGCTGGCCTCGCGGACGCGCTGGAGGTTCATCGGGAAGCCGGCGGGGTCCAGACCGGCGTCGGGCTCCGTGGTGCCCTCGGGGCCCGCGTCGAGTGCCTGACCGGCGTCCTGGTCGGCGCTGCGGTCGGTCGCCTGCCCGGCCTCCCGGTCGGTCTTCTGGGCGCTGCCTCGAGCGGCCCGTCGCGTTGCTGGCACCCCGGCAGCATACGAGCCTCAGTTGTGGGGAGTCCACAAACGGACTTTCGCGACAGTGCTCCTCCAGTGAGTGCGGGTGAGAAACTGTAGGGTCGAGGCATGGCCCTGATGCACCGGCTCCGTCGACTCATCCGTCGGCCCTTGTCTGCGTCCACGGTCGGGGCCCGCCGGCCGTCACCGTCGGCACCCCGGCGTGGGGACGTGGGACACGAGGACGCGCTACGAGCGCAGCTGACCGACGATCCCAACAACGAGGAGGCGTTCGCCGCCCTGGCGGAGATCGTCCGCCGGCGGGCCGCCGAGGACCCGACGCTGGAGGACCCGCTGCGGGACTACTCGGAGGAGATCCCGGAGTCGAAGCAGCGCGAGGCCGACCTGGCGGTCTGGTCCCTCGCCGAGGAGCTGGCCGGGCATCCGCGCGGCTGGTACCCGCTGATCGAGCTGGGCCGGCTGTCGCTGGCCGACGACCCGGAGGGCGCCGTCCGCCGGTTCATCACCGCCGCCGAGCGGGACCCGGACGGCAACGCCCTGGCCGAGGGGCTGGCGATCCTGCGCGCCAACGGGATGCCCGTCGAGGCCCTGGGCCTCGGAGTGGGGCACTGGCGGGTGCGGGAGCACTCGCCCGTCGTCGGCAAGCACCTCGTGCTGGCGGCGCTGGAGGCCGACCGGGTGTTCGAGGCGAAGCAGCACCTGCGCGCCCTGGACCTGCACCCGGACACCAAGACGGTCAAGCCGCTGCAGGCGGAGCTGGCGAAGGCGATCGCGGCGGCCGAGAAGGGGTAGCGCCGGACGGCGCGGAACGCCGGCGGAACGCCCGCGGAACGCGCGCCGAACGAGAAAGAGCTGCGGGGGAAAGGGGGGGCGGGGGGGCGGGGCGCTTTTTTTCTCCCCCCGGGGGAGGCTTTTCTCCCCCCCTCTCCCTACTTGCCCGC
>NZ_JBHWLR010000005.1:6035-208976 GCF_042731755.1 Promicromonospora sp. NPDC059942 | reverse complement strand
CCGGTGGACCGGTGCGCCGCAGCTCTTGTCTGCTACCCGAGGGTCAGCTGTCGCCGCCCGCGTTGCCGGACGTGCCGGCGGTGACGTCGAGCAGGCTGTACTTCTCGACGGCCTTGCTCACGACGTCGGCCGGGACCTCACCGCGGCGGGCGAGGACCTGCAGCGTACGGACCACCATCGACGGGCCGTCGATGAGGAAGTAGCGCCGTGCGGCCGCGCGGGTGTCGGAGAAGCCGAAGCCGTCCGCACCGAGCACCGCGTAGTCGCCGGGGACCCACGCACGGATCTGGTCGGGGACCAGGTGGTCGTAGTCGCTGGTGGCGACGAACGGCCCCTGGGCGCCGGACAGCTTCTCCGTGACGTACGGGGTGCGCAGCGGCGCCGACGGGTCGACCAGCGCGTCGTGCTCCGCCGCGAGGGCGTCGCGACGCAGCTCGTTCCAGCTCGTCACCGACCAGACGTCGGCCGAGACGCCCCAGTCCTCCTTGAGGAGCTGCTGCGCCTCCAGGGCCCACGGCACACCCACGCCGGAGGCGAGGAGCTGGGCCTTGGGGCCCTCGGCGTCGGACACCGAGATGCGGTGGATGCCGCGCTTGATGCCCTCGACGTCGACGTCCTCCGGCTCAGCCGGCTGGACCATCGGCTCGTTGTACACCGTGAGGTAGTACATGACGTCCTGCGCGCGCCCGTCGGGCGTGCGGCCGTTCTCGGCCGGGCCGTACATGCGCTCGATGCCGTCGCGCACGATGTGCCGGATCTCGTACCCGTAGGCCGGGTCGTACTGCACGATCGCGGTGTTGGTGCCGGCGATGAGCGGGCTGTGGCCGTCGGCGTGCTGCAGGCCCTCACCCGTCAGGGTGGTGCGGCCCGCGGTGGCGCCGATGATGAAGCCGCGCGTGAGCTGGTCGCCGGCCGCCCAGAACTGGTCGCCCGTGCGCTGGAACCCGAACATCGAGTAGAAGATGTAGACCGGGATCATCGGCTCGCCGTGCGTGGCGTACGACGTGCCGACCGACTGGAACGCGGCCGCGGAACCGGCCTCGTTGATGCCGGTGTGCATGATCTGGCCGGACTCGGACTCCTTGTAGCTCAGCATGAGCTCGCGGTCCACGGCGAGGTAGTTCTGGCCGAGCGTGTTGAAGATCTTGGCGCTCGGGAAGATGGAGTCCAGACCGAAGGTCCGGGCCTCGTCCGGGATGATCGGCACGATGCGGTTGCCGAAGTCCTTGGCCTTGAACAGGTCCTTGAGCAGCCGGACGAACGACATGGTCGTGGCGACCTGCTGCGTGCCGGAGCCCTTCTTCAGCAGCTCGTAGGACTTGTCCTCCGGCAGCGTCAGGGTGGTCTTCGCCGTCGTCCGACGCTCCGGTACGAAACCACCGAGCTGACGGCGGCGCTCCAGCATGTACTGGATCTCCGGCGCGTCGGGGCCCGGGTGGTAGTACGGCGGCAGGTACGGGTCGGCCTCGAGCTCGGCGTCCGAGATCGGGATGCGCAGGGAGTCGCGCAGCGTCTTGAGGTCGTCGCCCTTGAGCTTCTTCATCTGGTGCGTCGCGTTGCGGCCGGCGAAGCCGGCACCCAGGCCGTAGCCCTTGACGGTGTGCGCCAGGATGATGGTCGGCTGGCCGGTGTGCGCGCGCGCCGCGGAGTAGGCCGCGTACAGCTTGCGGTAGTCGTGGCCGCCGCGCTTCATGTTCCAGATGTCCTCGTCCGTCATGTTCTCGACGAGGGCCTTGGTCCGCGGGTCGCGCCCGAAGAAGTGCTCGCGGATGAACGCGCCGGACTCCGCGCGGTACGTCTGGTAGTCACCGTCGGGGGTGACGTTCATCAGGTTGACCAGCGCGCGGTCCTTGTCGGCGTTGAGCAGGGCGTCCCACTCGCGGCCCCACACGACCTTGATGACGTTCCAGCCGGCGCCCTTGAACTGGGCCTCCAGCTCCTGGACGATCTTGCCGTTGCCGCGCACCGGGCCGTCGAGGCGCTGCAGGTTGCAGTTGACGACGAAGGTCAGGTTGTCCAGCTGCTGCTGCGCGGCGTGCTGGATCATGCCGCGGCTCTCCGGCTCGTCCATCTCGCCGTCGCCGAGGAAGGCCCAGACGTCCTGCTGGCTGGTGTCCTTGATCCCGCGGTTGTGCAGGTACTTGTTGGTCCAGGCCTGGTAGACGGCCGACGCCGGGCCGAGGCCCATGCTGACGGTCGGGAACTCCCAGAAGTCCTGCATGAGGCGCGGGTGCGGGTACGACGGCAGACCGCCGCCCGCGTGCGACTTCTCCTGGCGGAACCCGTCGAGCTGCTCCGCCGTCAGGCGGCCCTCGAGGTACCCGCGGGCGTAGACGCCGGGGGAGGCGTGGCCCTGGAAGTAGATCTGGTCGCCGCCGCCCGGGTGGTCCTTGCCGCGGAAGAAGTGGTTCAGGCCCACCTCGTAGAGCGTCGCGACGGACGCGTACGAGGAGATGTGGCCGCCGACGCCGAGGCCCTCGCGCTGGGCGCGCGTCACCATGACCGCCGCGTTCCAGCGGATCCACGAGCGGTAGCGACGCTCCATCGCCTCATCGCCCGGGAAGTACGGCTCCTCGTGGACACCGATGGTGTTCACGTAGGGCGTCGCCATCGACGCGGGGATGCTCACGTTCCGCTCCCGCGCGCGGCGCAGCAGGTTGAGCATGACGTATCTGGCGCGGGGTCCGCCCTTGTCGTCGATCAGCCCGTCGAAGGACTCGACCCATTCCTCGGTCTCGGCCGGGTCGATGTCAGGTACGGCGCTGAGCAGACCGTTGATCAGCGGTCCGGTCTCGTCAAACGAAGCCACCAGCAACCTCTCTCGGTGTCGCGCGGCGCGGTCGCGGTTCGCGCTCCTCGCCGCCTCGTCAGGACCCGTCGCGTCGGCAGCGTCGCCACAGCTGGGGTTGCGGCTGTGCACGCCCACGCACAGGTGGTCCTATCTATTCTGTCCCCTCACAGCCTCCGTCCACACCATAGGGCGGTCAAGAGCGCGTGATCTGCGTTACGTCTGTGGCGGTTCGCACCAGTATTGATACCGGGTATCGCAATGTTGAGACTGAGTGCATGACCAGGGCGTTGCCGAGGTCGGATCGAATCATCGAAAAGACACCACACGTCCTGGTTGCGAGGCATTGCCGGGGTGCGTGCACTACCTTTGGCGACGGAGGGCCCGACGGCGGGCCGACAGAAGATGGACACGACCCGGCAACCAGTGCCGGACAGAGAGAGGAACGATCAACCAAGTGAGCACGGACACCCAGGGCGCGGGGCGCCTCGGCTTCGAGGCCGGCCAGGTCGTGCAGGAGTTCGGCTGGGGAGACGACGTCGACGAAGCGCTCCGCGCCGAGATCGAGAAGATCATCGGCAGCGAGCTGGAGGACGAGGACTTCGGTGACGTCACCGACGGCGTCATCCTCTGGTGGCGCGACGACGACGGCGACCTCACCGATGCACTGGTCGACGTGCAGACCGTTCTCGACGACGGCGGCCTGATCTGGATCTTCACGCCCAAGCCCGGGCGCGACGGCGAGGTGGGCCACGGAGACATCCAGGAGGCGGCCACCACCGCCGGCCTGCAGACCACGAGCACCTTCGCCATCGCGGAGGACTGGTCCGCCACGAAGCTCGGCTACCGGGGCCGGGGCAAGTAGCCGGTCATGACCGAGCTCTCCGGCGCGCCTGCCGCGACGGTGGTGCTGAAGCCGGGTGACCCCGCACCCGACTTCACGCTCCCCGACACCCACGGCACCCCGACCACGCTGTCCGACCTGCGTGGCACCCCGGTGCTGGTGGTCTTCGTGCCGTTCGCCTTCTCCGGCACCTGCACCGGCGAGCTGTGCGAGCTGCGCGACAACATCGAGGACTTCGAGACCGCCGGCGTGCGGCTCTTCGTGATCTCGACCGACGCGGTGTTCACGCTCAAGGCGTGGCAGGCCGCGGAGGGCTACCAGTTCGACCTCCTGTCGGACTTCTGGCCGCACGGCGAGGTCGCCCAGGCCTACGGGGTGTTCGACGAGGGTTCGGGCATCGCACTGCGCGGGTCGTTCCTGATCGACGCCGACGGGATCGTCCGGTGGAGCGTGGTCAACCCGCGCGGACAGGCGCGTGACCTGGAGGACTACCGCCGGGCGGTCGAGGAGATCTGACCCTGCCCGTGTCTGCGCCAGGTCGAAAATCTGGCCGGGTCTCGGGTGCCGGGCAGGTATTGTTGTCCGCTGCTGGTGTTGTGCTGCCGAGGCAGTGCTGCCGGGGCTCGTAGCTCAGTTGGTTAGAGCGCCACGTTTACACCGTGGATGTCGGGGGTTCGAATCCCTCCGGGCCCACTCGCTGCAGAGATGCAGCCTGACCTGCGTCGACGCTTCCTCCTCTCATGCCCACGGCTGCTGGCACCCTAGTGTTGGTGGGAGTTGACACGACCCTGGCGGGCGCGCAAGCGGAGCGAGTCCGAGCAGGTTGAGCGGAGGTGGGCGTATGTCGGCGACGAAGCTCCTGGTACTCGGTATCGTGCACCTCTCCGGCGGCGCGCATGGCTACCAGGTGCGGTCCGAACTGCAGAGCTGGGGTGCGGAGATCTGGGCCAACATCAAGCCCGGCTCGATTTATCACGCGCTGAAGAAGGCGGCGGCTGATGGCCTCCTCACCGAGCACGCCGAGCCGGGCAACTCCGGGCCGGAGCGCGTCTTGTACCGCGCGACAGCTCGGGGACGTGACGAGATGGTCGAACTGATCCGGGACGGTCTGCGGCGCACTCATGACCCCACCATGCTCGACGCGGCCATCGCCATGTTGCCCATGCTGACCAGGACAGATGCCATCGCGCACGTCAACGAGCGGGTCGCGCGCCTGGAAGCGGAGCTCGTAGAGCAGGCCAAGGGGTGGGAGAACCCGAGCCCCGACATTCCCGAACACGTCCGCGATCAGGCCGAACTGTGGGCGGGACACGCACGCACCGAACTGGAGTGGGCGAAGACCCTGAGCAAACGGCTGTCTGAGGGCGCCTACACCATGGCTGATGATCCGGGTTCGTGGCTAACGGCCCATGATCCCCTCAAGATGCGCTTCTAATCAACCTTGACTAGTAGCTCCTCCTCGTGTACTTTGGCCGAGTATTCAAACTTGACTAGCGCTCAACCAATCCGTTCGCAACGCCGAGAGAAGGTGTCGAACCCATGGGAAAGTTCGCGATCGAGACGAGAGGGTTGAAGAAGAGTTTCGGCAAGACCCACGCGGTCGCCGGTGTGGATCTGACCGTGAGCGCCGGGGGCGTGTACGGCGTGCTCGGTCCGAACGGGGCGGGCAAGACCACCATGATCCGCATGCTGGCCACGCTCCTGCACCCCGACGCCGGAGAGGCGCGAGTGCTCGGCTACGACGTCGTGCGTGACGCCCCGGAGGTGCGGAGCAGGGTGGGCCTCACCGGGCAGTTCGCGTCGGTCGACGAGGACCTCACCGGGGTGGAGAACCTCTTGCTGCTCGCCAGGCTGCTCGGCTACTCACGCCCGCGGGCCAGGCGGCGAGCGACCGACCTGCTCGACGCGTTCGGCCTCGCCGATGCCGCCGACCGGCAGGTGAGGAAGTACTCCGGCGGGATGCGCCGGCGCATCGATATCGCAGCGAGTCTGGTCGTCCCCCCGGAACTGATCTTCCTCGACGAGCCGACCACCGGGCTCGACCCGCGCAGCAGGAACCAGGTCTGGGAGATCGTCAGGGGCATGGTCGCCGAGGGCACCACCGTGTTGCTGACCACGCAGTACCTCGACGAGGCCGACCAGCTGGCCGACCGCATCGCGGTGATCGACCACGGCAAGGTCATCGCCGAGGGCTCCAGCGGCCAGCTCAAGGCATCGGTCGGCGCCGGCTCGCTGCACCTACGCCTCCGCGGCCCCGAGCAGCGGGCCGAGGCCGAGCGGGTCCTCGCCGCCGCTCTCGACGTGCCGATCGAGCTCTCCGCCGACCCGGTCGCGCTGTCCGCAAGGATCTCGGACCCCGAGCGGGTCGCCCGTTCCCTGGCCGAGCTGTCCCGCAGCGGCATCGACGTCACCGAGTTCGCGCTCGGCCAGCCGAGCCTGGACGAGGTGTTCCTCGCCCTGACCGGACACGCCGCCAAGAAGACACCCGAGGAGGATGCCGCATGAATGCCACGTCCACGGAGCAGGCGTCGGCGCCGGTCGCGCTGCGCAGTGTGCTGTCGGCCGGTGAGCGCCCGCCCCGACCCGGTCCGGTGAGCACCTCGTTGACATTCGGCTGGCGCGCTTTGCTGAAGATCAAGCACGTCCCGGAGCAGCTCGTCGACGTGACCATGTTCCCGATCATGTTCACGCTGATGTTCACCTACCTGTTCGGTGGCGCGCTCGCCGGGTCGACGCAGGAGTACCTGCAGTTCCTGCTGCCCGGCATCCTGGTGCAGGCGAACGTCATGATCACCATGAACACTGGCATCACGCTGAACACCGACATCCAGAAGGGGGTGTTCGACAGGTTCAGGTCACTTCCGGTGTGGCGACCATCCCCGCTGGTCGGCGCCCTGCTCGGTGATCTGGTGCGCTACTCGATCGGGTCGGCGATCGTCATCGCGCTCGGCCTGGTCCTCGGGTTCCGGCCGGAGGGTGGCGCCGTCGGGGTGGTGCTCTCGGTGGTGCTGTTGCTGGTGTTCTCGTTCTGCCTGTCGTGGCTGTGGACGATGCTCAGCCTGATCCTGCGCACGCCGAACTCGGTGGCGGGGGTCAGCATGATGGTGATGTTCCCGCTGACGTTCGTGAGCAACATCTTCGTGGACCCCAGGACGATGCCCGGGTGGTTGCATGCGGTCGTCGAGGTCAACCCGATCACCCACCTGGTGACCGTGGTGCGCGGCCTGATGGACGGCTCGGTGCCCGCCAGGGAGATCGGCTGGGTGCTCGTCTCGTCCGTGCTTCTCGTCGCGGTCTTCGGTCCCATCACCATGGTCCTCTACCGCAACAAGAAGTAGTTGCCCTTCTCGTCGTGGCGGCCGTGATCGCAAGGGCGCGGTGGTCGCGCACCGTGGCCGTCGTCGGCACGCTGCTCAGGCGATAAGACAAACCTCTCGAACGGAGATGTGAGATGAACGAGATGGCCTTTTGCGTGACATCAGACGATGGCACCACCATCGGCTACGACCGGAAGGGAAGCGGCCCGGCTGTCGTCCTGGTAGGCGGCGCACTGGACGACGGAGCCGAGAACGCTTCCTTGGTACCTGCTCTCGCCGAGCACTTCACGGTCTACAACTATGCCCGTCGGGGACGCGGGGCGAGCGGCTTCACCGAGCCCTACGCCGCGGAAAGGGAGATCGAGGACCTGGATGCGTTGATCGCGGAGGCGGGCGGCTCGGCACACCTGTTCGGGGCGTCCTCTGGTGGCGCGCTGGCGCTGGAGGCCGCCGCAGCCGGGTCAGCCATCGACACGATCGCCGTGTGGGAGGTGCCCTATGCGGTCGGAGACGACCTGCGCCCGAGATTCGAGGAGTACGTCGCGGACACCCGACGCGCCTTCGACGCCGGGCGAGACGAGGAGGTTCTCGAACTGTTCATGCGCCTGACCGGCGCCTCCGACGACAACATCGCGGCCAGGAAAGCGGCAGGCAAGCAGACAGCGCATTGGGCGGACTCGGTCGCCCTCGCGCCCACAGTGGTCCACGACAGCGTCTTCCTCAACCGCTACCAATTGCCGGCCGATCGACTGGCAACGGTCACCCAACCGGTCCTGGTCACCACCGGAGGACCGATCACCGTCCCCTACATGGCAGGCCTGCCCTCGGACTTCTTCGACCGCGCAGCCGACGAGCTCGCAGACCTGCTACCCCACGCCCAACGGGAGACCCTCGAGGTGCCGGATCACGTCGTCGACCCACACACCGTCGGCCCGCTGTTGCTACGGTTCTTCAGCAGCGAACACTGAGGGGCCTGCGCTCAGGTCAGGGCAGCTTCCACGGTTTGCACCGTGGATGTCGGGGGTTCGAAACCCTCCGGGCCCACTCGCTGCAGAAATGCAGCCTGACCTGCGTCGACGCTGCGCCCGTCGGTCAATAGCGGGGTCGGACGCCGTCACCATGTCAGGTCGCGGCGCGTCGACGGCGTCGCTCCGCCTTGGCCGCCACGTCCTCGACCTCCATGATCCTCCTGGCCTCGTCGAGATCGCCGAGGGCTGGTCGAACCCAGGTCATGTCCGGGTTCGAGTCCACGAGGAGCATCCGCACCAGCAAGGTGAGCGGGATGGCGAGGACCGCGCCCATGGGACCGAGCACCACCGCCCAGAACAGCACCGAGAAGAACGTGAGTGACTGGCTCAGCTGCACCGCGTTGCCGACCACTCGCGGCTGGATCAACGACTGGATCACTGCGTTGACGATGCCGTACACCACGATCACCGCGATCACGAGCGGCCAGCCACCTATGAGCGCCCCGAACACGATCGGGGGCACGATCGCGATGAAGTACCCGATGTTCGGGATGAAGCTGCACAGGAACGCGAGCAGACCCCAGAGCGCCGCGCCCGGTATGCCGAGCAGCATGAGCGCTATCCAGTTGACCGTGCCCTGGGCGACGCCGAGGAGCGTGGTGACCACCATGTACCGGCGGACGCCGATCGTGTAGGCGATGCCCGCGCTCGCCAGGCGGGGTCGGCTCGGGTGGATCCCGCGCACCAGCGTCCTGGCGAACGACGAGTCCATCCCCATGAGCATCACCATCGTCAAGAGGATCACGGCGGCCGTCACGAACCCGCTCGCGCCGCCGACGATCTCACCGACGAATCCCAGCACCTTGTCCGGGTCGAACCACGACGAGATCTCGTCGACCTGATGCTGTCCGAACCCGATGCTCGTGAGCCATGCACCGAGGTCGGACGTCCAGGACCGGAGCTCGTCCGTGTACTGCGGCAGGAGCGTCAGGAACTGGGCGAACGACACGAACAGTGCGCTGACGAACACAGCGAGCAGCAGTACTACCGCGAACACGACACCACACGTCGCGACGCCCCGCTTCGCCCCATGGCCTTCAAGCCAGGCGCGCAGCGGATAGATGCAGATCGTGAGCACGAGCGCGAAGAACGACCACACGAAGATCTCGGCGATGGCCGAGAGCCCGAAAGCCACGACCACGGCACCAGCCAGTCCCATCATCAGGTAGGCGGTGCGGTGCACAGGCGTCGGCATGGCGTCGACCTCCTGCGGGCCACCCACCTCGAATACCGGCCCAGGCCCGGTCTCTACGGGCGGCTTGCGGCGGTTCAACCACATGAGACTCCCCTTGCCCTCGCCGAAGACTCCCGAAGTGCGAGGTCAGCGTGCGTGCCGGAGCTGGGGCAGGCGTCACCCGAACAGGGTGACCCGCCGCGCGTCCCCGACGACGAGGGGGTGCACCGCGGGCACGTGTGTACCGACGGCGGTGGGCAGAATCCGGTGGT
Organism: Promicromonospora sp. NPDC059942; assembly: GCF_042731755.1. Taxonomy (NCBI): domain Bacteria; kingdom Bacillati; phylum Actinomycetota; class Actinomycetes; order Micrococcales; family Promicromonosporaceae; genus Promicromonospora; species Promicromonospora sp. NPDC059942. The sequence continues at coordinate 199,553 of NZ_JBHWLR010000005.1, read as the reverse complement.
GCCCAGGAGGTGCGGCGATGATGCAGAGCCGGTGGGTTGGCGGGCCCGGGGCGTTCCGCGTGGTAACTTTGCTCCGCACCTGAGGGTGTCATCGCGGGGTGGAGCAGCTCGGTAGCTCGCTGGGCTCATAACCCAGAGGTCACAGGTTCAAATCCTGTCCCCGCTACGTGTGATGTCGCAGGACATCAGAATGGCCCGAACCCATGGAATGTGGGTTCGGGCCATTGTCATGTGGCGGACTGTGGCGGGCGGGTGACTCGTTCAGACCGCGAACAGCAGGCCCGCGCTGATCAGCACGACGACGGCCGTGGCGAAGTGGATCCCGAACGCGACCGCCTTGCGCCCGCCGTGCCGCAGGACGATGACGGTGTCCCCGAGCGGCGCCAGCGCGACGGCGAGCATGAACCAGGCCTCGGCGTGCGCCCCGGCGAACGCGAGCAGCGCCAGCCCCACGACCCCGAACGTGGCGTCCCGCAGGCCCTTGATCTCGAGGTAGGCCCGGTCCTGCGTGGCCGGGATGCCGTAGCCGGCCGCGGCGGCGTAGGGCTGGAGCAGGAACCGCACCCCGATGAAGAGGATGAACAGGTTGAGCACCACGGCCAGGGCGTATGCGACGACGGTCATGTCAGGTCTCCTTGCTAGCGCTGATAGCTGATATAGCGACGCTAGCAGAGCGGGGACAGATTTCCTAGCAGTGCTAGAATCGGCGTATGGCAACAGAGACGCGCCGCGAGCGCGAGCGGGCTCAGCGCGAGGAGCTGATCGTCCGGGCCGCGCGCGAGCTGGCCGAGGCGGAGGGCTGGGACGCGGTCACGACCCGCCGGCTCGCCGCCGAGATCGAGTACAGCCAGCCCGTCCTCTACAGCCACTTCAAGGGCAAGGGCGCCATCATGACGGCGGTGGCCGCCGAGGGCTTCGAGGAGCTGGCGAAGGAGGTGCGCGCCGCGCGTACTGCCGCCACCGGCGCGGCCGAGGTCCTGGCCGCGGTCGCGGCGGCGTACACGGACTTCGCCCGGAAGCGCCCGGCGATCTATGACGCCATGTTCACGCACGCCGTCGAGGTCCAGTTCGCCACCGAGGACGGTCCGGCCTATCTCCGCGAGGGGTTCGGCGAGCTGCTCGCGGCGGTCGAGCCGCTGGCCGGCGACGACGATCCGGGGGTGCTCACCGAGACCTTCTGGGCGAGCCTGCACGGCCTGGTGATGCTGGAGCGGAGCGGTCGGCTGCCCGCGGCGTTGCACGACCAGCGGCTGGGGCTGCTGATCGAGCGGTTCGCGGGGGCTAGCGGCTGACCAGGCTGGTTGTCGCCCCCTCCTCGACACGCGTGCCGTCGGCTGTGGGAGCCGGTGTCGCACCGGCAGGGTTCCCCGGGTTCGGGTGCCAGGCAAAGCTCCACCCGTCTGCGTAGCCGGCTATCGCTGAACGTGCGTGGGCGCATGCGCTGGCTCGCCCGCCCGCCCCGGGTTCCCATGTGTCCCAGCGGTAGGCAGGAGCTGGTCCGCGAGGGAGCGGGCGGTCGCCGCCAGTGTGGCGACATCCATGCCGGTGCGTCCCATGAAGGTCAAGCCCTGCTGTGCGGCCAGAAGGGCCCGGGCCGTGCCAACCGGGTCGATGGTGGCGCCCACGTCGCCCTCGGCCTGCGCTCGTCGCACGGCCTCGGCAAGTGTCCTCGTGGTTCCCTCGTACGCTCGTCGCGCCTCGGCGGCGACGGCGGGGTCGACGGCAGCCAGCTCGGTGGTGCTGTTGGCGAGCAGGCAGCCGCGCCGGGCGGCCACGCCTTCGGGGTCTCCTACCGGCATCATCACGAAGGAGCGCAGCCCTTCGAGAGCGCTCGGTGCCGAGTCGATCGACCGGCACACCGCGCGGTCGAGCGACGCCACGTACCGGCGCAGCACCCGCAGGAACAGCTCGTGCTTGTCGCCGAAGGCGGCGTACAGGCTGCCCTTGCCCAGACCGCTGACCCGCATGAGGTCTTGCAGCGAGGTCGCCGCGTAGCCCGCGTCCCAGAACTGGTCGCAGACCGCGCGCAGCACCTCGTCCTCGTCGAACTGTCGTGGCCTGGCCATGTGCCCAGCGTAGATGTTCTTGACCGTTCGGTCCACCATCCTTATGGTGGACCGAACGGTCAAGAACATCGCAAGGCGAGCGCCACCGCGTCTGGACCACCAGTCCGGTGCTGCCTGCACCTAGCTACGGAGGATGAACACCCATGGGTCAGCTGACCGACAAGACCGCCCTGATCACCGGCGCGAGCACGGGCATCGGGCTCGCCACTGCCGAGCGCTTCGTGGCCGAGGGCGCGCTCGTCTACATGACGGGACGCCGCGAGCCGGAGCTCGAGGCCGCCGCTCAGGCGCTCGGCGACCAGGCGATCGCGATCCGCAACGACGTCTCCGATCTGGCCGACCTCGACAGCCTCTTCCGCCGGATCGCGGACGACGGCAACCGGCTCGACGTCCTCTTCGCCAACGCCGGTGGCGGCGAGGCGGACCAGCCCCTTGATTCGCTCACCCCCGAGGCCTTCGACCACACCTTCGGGATCAACGTGAGAGGCACCGCCTTCACGGTGCAGAAGGCCCTCCCGCTGCTGAACGGTGGTGGCAGCATCGTGCTCACCGGCTCAAGCTCGGCGAGCCGCGGCGTCCCCGGTTTCGGCGTCTACTCCGCCACCAAGGCGGCACTGCGGCAGTTCAGCCGGGTCTGGGCGGCAGAGCTCGCTCCCCGTGGTCTGCGCGTGAACACCGTGGTGCCGGGCCCCACCGACACCCCCGGGCTCCGTGGCCTCGCGGCGAGTCCGGAGCAGGCGGGCGCCCTGCTCGACGGCATGGGCAGCAGCACACCCCTGGGTCGAACCGCTGATCCCGCCGAGATCGCGAACGCCGTACTCTTCCTGGCCTCTGACCAGTCCAGCTTCATGACCGGCAGCGAGCTGTTCGTGGACGGCGGCGAGGTGCAGGTCTTCCCCTGACCAGGACAGCGTCTCCGGGGTGACCGAACATGTGCAGCCCGGTGGCGGGTCGTGATCAGCCCAGCGTCAAGAAGGAGCCCAGATGACGAAGAGCGAAGAGGTTGTGCGCGAGGCGTACCGGCTGGCGGAAGGGGACGTCCTCGACGGACATGGATTCCGCGCCTTGTTCACCGAGGACGGTACGTTCAACGACGTACCGAATGGGCTGACCTTCCATGGCGACGGGATTCCCCAGGCGCTGGCTGGTCTCGCCACTGCGTTTCCCGACATCCACCGTGAGCTGGCCGGCGTGCACGCGATGGGTGATGTGGTCGCCGTCGAGCTGCGTATTCAGGGAACGCATCTCGGTGGGTTCCCGACGCAGGTCGGCGAGATCCCGCCGACCGGTCGCCGCATCGACGTGCCGACGGCGGATCTCTGGCACCTCCGGGACGGAAAGATCGAGACCTTCAACTGCTACAACGCAGCGAACCTGTGGCTCGCTCAGCTCGGCGTCGCTCCCGACTTCGCGTCGGCGATCAAAGCGGCGCGGGCGGCCGGAACCAGTGCTTAGCTCGCAGGGCGTACGGCGGCCGCGCGTGCGGCTTCGGCGGCTTCGCGGAAGTCGGCGACAGCTACCCCGTGATCCCTGGCCCAGTCCGTGAGGACCTCGATGGGCTCGATCAGGGTTCGGCCAAGCGGCGTCAGGTTGTAGGCGACCTGCCGTCGCGTCGCGGCATGCCGTTCCACCAGGCCGTAGTCCTGCAGACGGCGAAGCGTCTGGGTCAGGACCTTGCGCGAGATGCCGCCGATGAGGTCGACGAGCTCGCCGTGCCGCCGGGGGCGGGTGCTCAGTCCGAACAGCACCAGCACGGCCCACTTGTCGGAGATGATCTCGACCGCCAGGCGGGTCGGGCAGTCGGCGAGGAACGCGGATCCTCCGGAGTCCTGCATGACGTCACAAGGTACCAGTGGGTAACTCAGCGATCCGTAGCGTCATCCGGAGCAGTACTGGAACGAACGAAGGAGGAACCATGCCACGTGTCGTCGTGTTCGACGTGGTGGGCGGCCCGGACGTCCTGCACATCGTCGACGAACCCGTCGTCGAACCCGGGCCGGGAGAGGTGCGGGTCAGGATCGAAGCCTTCGCGGTCAATCCGCTCGACATCATGGCGCGAGCGGGCGTACCGCCGATGCAGGCCCCGTTACCTCACGCACGCCTCGGCGTCGAGGGCACCGGTGTCATCGATGCGGTGGGCGCCGGCGTCGACTCGTGGGGCGTCGGCGATCCGGTGATCCTGACGGCTGTGCCGGACGCCCACGTCCGCGGTAGCTATGCCGAGTACACGACGGTTCCCGCGAACCAGGTCATGGCACGTCCGGCAGGTCTCGGAGTCGTGGAGTCGGCGGCGGTCTGGGTCGCGTATTCCACCGCCTACGGTGCCCTGTTCGAGACGGCGGGGATGCGGCCCGCCGACCGCATCCTGGTCACGGCGGCCTCCGGTGGCGTCGGCCGGGCGGCGATCCAGATCGCGAACCAGATCGGCGCGGTGCCCATCGCGGTCACCCGCCGCGCGGCGGCGGTCGACGAGCTGCTCGTCGCCGGCGCAGGCGCCGTCGTCGCCACCGATCGTGAGGACCTCGTGGAGGCGACACGTCGTCATACCGATGGTGCGGGGGCTGATATCACTCTCGACCTCGTGACGGGCCCGGGGCAGCGCGACCTGGTCGAGGCGACCAGACGCGACGGCGTTCTGGTCCCGGCGGGCTTTCTCGACGCGCGCCCCACGCCGCAACCGGCGGACCGGGTCCGGGTGACCGATCGGTACCGGAGCTTCGAGCACACGACAGATCCCGTGGTCGTGCGGCGGATGGCCGCCTTCCTGACCGCCGGTGTGCGGCTCGGCGCCCTGACCCCGGCCGTCGGCGCGGTGTTCGACCTCGCGGACGTCGTGGACGCGCACCGGTACCTCGAGTCCGGGCGACGCTCCGGTGGGAAGGTCGTCGTCACCGTCTAGGTGTGCGGTCGGGGCAGGCGGTTCGCTCCCGTCGACGGCGTACCTTCCGCCTGCGGCGACCGCGGGGCGACACCAGCGCGACGACGTCCTGAATCGATCCGTCGTCGTCGCGCTGGTACGGCCTGGAAGCTGGTACGTCCTAGAAGAAGTTGCGCGGGTCGAACTTCTCGGCGATGTCCGTGAGCGACTGGCCCGCCTCCGAGACCTGGTCCCCGACCCCGGACACCGCGCCCTCGGCCGTGCCGGCAAGGTCCTCGACGCCCGTGGTCGCCTGGCCCAGGGCGTCAGCCCCGTAGCCCTCGATGCCCGCCGTGGCCTGTCCGACGGCGTCCGCACCGAAGCCTTCGACACCGGCAGCGGCCTCGCCCAGCGCGCCCGCCCCGTACTCCTCGACGCCGGCAGCGGCCTCGCCCAGGGCACCGGTGCCGAACTCGCCGGCCGCCGCCGTCAGGCCCTCGACGTCGACGCCCGCCGCGAGCGACTCGAAATCGACGCCGAGGTTCGCCGCGTTCTCCAGGATCGGTCCGGCGACGCTGCTGATCACGGCACCGGCCGCGACGGCGCCCAGGATGCCGACCGCGCCCACAGCGACCCCGGCGACGACGCCACCCGTGCCCACCTTGGCGAGCACGGACCGCATGGAGCCCGGTCGGCGGGCCTCGGACCGGGCAGCCGCCACGGACAGCTCGCGCGGGTCGGCGGAGCGGGGCTGCTCGTGCGGCGGGAGCTCCGTCTGCATGCGCTGCAGCACCTCCTGGCGCTGCGCCGGCGTCAGACGCGCGAAGGACTCGGCGTGGATCCGCTCGATCTGCTGCGGGTCGGCGGTCTGCATGAGGTAGTCGTAGCGGGCAATCGCCTGGCGGTCGGCGTCGGTGGCACCCGGCGCACCCGGCCGTCCGTGCGCGGCGGTGGGGTAGCCCTGCTGGGGCGCCGGGTAACCCTGCTGACCTGTCGGGTATCCCTGCTGGGCCGGGTAACCCTGACCCGGCGCACCCTGCTGCTGATCACGTCCGGTCACCGCACCGGCGATGTCCTGAAGGGTCGACTGCCAGGACCTCTGGCCCGTGGAACCACCCTGCGGCGCGCCCTGTTGCTGCTGCTGCCCGTTCTGCGAGTCGAGCATCTTCTTGGCCAGGCCGATCATGTTCGTGAGCTTGGACATGCGGTCCGTTCCTTCCGTCGGGCGGAAGGACCACGCTTCCAGGCCATCATGAGAAGTACGTGAGACCAGGATGAGAGATTCACCCGGTGGCCTGGCGATATACCCCGTGATCAGCCATTGTGTGGAGCACGCGGGACGGCCGGACGACCACCGAGCGACGGAGGCACAGTGCATTCCCATCTCCCTGGACCCGGCCGCCGCACCCCGGTGAGCACGTACCGGCTGCAGCTCGGTCCCGACATGACGTTCGCGGACGCCGAGAAGGCCCTCCCGTACCTCGGCACCCTCGGGATCACCGACCTCTACCTCTCGCCCGTGCTGCAGGCGGCGCCGGGTTCCACGCACGGGTACGACGTCGTGGACCACACCCGGATCAGCGACGTCATGGGCGGTCGGGAAGGGCTGGAGCGGCTCGCGGCGGCGGCGCACGCGCGCGGGATGGGCGTCGTCGTCGACGTCGTGCCCAACCACATGGCCGTACCCACGCCCGCCGGGCACAACCGGGCCTTGTGGTCCGTGCTCAAGCACGGGCACGAGTCGCCGTACGCGAACTGGTTCGACGTCGGCCTCGCCGAGGGCGAGGGGCTGCTCATGCCGGTGCTCGGCGCGCGGATCGGCACGGTGCTGGCCGCGGGGGAGCTCGCGCTCGACCACGTCGTCGTGCCCGGGGACGACGACGGTCCCGGCGAGAGCGGGGCGCAGCCCGTGCTGCGGTACTACGACCACCTCTTCCCCGTGCGGCCCGAGACCGAGGACCTGCCGCTCGCGGAGCTGGTCGGCCGCCAGCACTACCGGCTCGCGTACTGGCGCGTGGCCGACGAGGAGCTGAACTACCGGCGCTTCTTCGACGTCGGCACCTTGGCGGGCATCCGCGTGGAGGACGCCGACGTCTTCGACGCCACGCACGCCCTGCTGTTCGAGCTCTTCGGCGCGGGCGTGATCGACGCCTTCCGGATCGACCACCCCGACGGGCTGGCCGACCCGCGCGGGTACCTGCGCCGGCTGCACGAGGCGACCGGCGGGGCGTGGGTCGTGGCCGAGAAGATCCTGGAGGAGGGCGAGGCGCTGCCCGACGACTGGCCCGTCGCCGGCACCACGGGCTACGACACGGCCTGGCGGCTGCACGCCCTCCAGGTCGATCCCGACGGCGCGGCCCCGCTCGCGGCCCTGATGCAGGAGCTGACGGGCGAGCAGACAAGCCTGGACGACGTGATCGAGCAGGCCAAGCGGCAGATCGTCGAGACCTCCCTGTACGCGGAGATCCACCTGCTGACCACCATGGTCGCGGACATCTGCCGCGAGGACGTGCGGCTGCGCGATCACACGTTCCGGTCGCTGCAGGACTGCGTGGTCGAGCTGGTCGTGGCGTTCGGCCGGTACCGCGCGTACGTCGTGCCGGGGGAGGAGGCTCCGCCCGAGGCGGAGCGCGTGGTGCGGGAGGCGGCCGACGTCGCCCGCTCGCGGCTCGACCCGGACCGGCACGACACGCTGGACCTCGTGGTCGACCTGGTGCTCGGGCGCGAGGCCGGCTCCGCGGGTCGCCGGGACGAGGAGCGGCGCGCCGAGCTCGTCGTCCGGTTCCCGCAGGTGTGCGGCGCCGTCATGGCCAAGGGCGTGGAGGACACCGCGTATTACCGGTGGACCCACCTGGTCAGCCTGTGCGAGGTGGGCGGCGCGCCCTCGCGCTTCGGGGTGGGGCCGGACGAGCTGCACGAGCACGCGCGGCACCTGGCCGAGTCGTGGCCCGCGACGATGACCGCGGGCTCCACGCACGACTCCAAGCGCGGCGAGGACGTGCGCTCCCGGATCGGGGCTGTGTCGTCGCATGCGGATGCCTGGGCCGGGCTGGTGCGGCGGCTGCGAGAGGCGACGGCGGACGCGCGGCCGGTTGACCTCGACGGGCGGACCGAGAACCTGCTCTGGCAGACGCTCGCCGGGACGTGGACCCCGGACGGGCCGATCGAGGCCGAGCGGCTGGGGGCGTACCTGGTCAAGGCATCGCGCGAGCAGAAGGCGTGGACCACGTGGACGGCGCCTGACCAGGCCCGTGAGGCCGGGCTGGTGGAGTATGCGACCGCGCTGCTGACCCACCCCGAGGTGGTCGCCGGATTTGCCGGCTGGGTCGAGCGGGTGACGCCGACCGTCCGGCGGTCGGTGCTTGCGACCAAGCTGCTCCAGCTCACGGTGCCGGGTGTCGCCGACGTCTACCAGGGGACCGAGGTCACCGGGACGTCGCTGGTGGACCCGGACAACCGGCGGCCCGTCGACCTGGAGGGCCTTGCTTCCGTGCTGGAGTCGCTGGATGGCGGGCGGACGCCGGTGGGGCTCGCCGAGGAGAAGCTGGTGCTGACGGCCGCCGCGTTGCGGGTGCGGCGGGCGCATCCCTCGGCGTTCGTGGGCGAGGACGCCGGGTACGAGCCGTTGCCGGTGACGACGGGGCGGGCGGTCGGGTTCGTCCGGCGCGATGCCGGCGGGCCGCGGGTGGCCGTCGTTGCAACGCGACTGGGGGATGTCTCGGGGCTCAGTGAGGCCTCGGTCGTGTTGCCGGAGCCGGGCTCGGGGACGGGGTGGCGGTCTGTGCTGACCGGTTCGTCCTTCGCCGGCCGAGCGGTGCGGCTCGGGGAGCTGCTGGGCTCGTGGCCGGTGGCGCTGCTCGTGGCGGAGGCGGCATGACCGCGCCCCTGCGGGTCTGGGCGCCGTTCGCGTCCCGCGTCGACCTCGTGCTGCCGGCGACCGGCGCGACGGAACCCCTGGTGGCCGACGTCGGCGGGTGGTGGTCGGCCGGGCGTGGCCTGCCGCCCGGCACCGACTACGCCTTCTCGCTCGACGGCGGACCCCCGCGCCCCGACCCGCGCAGTCCCTCGCAGCCCGCCGGGGTGCACGGTCCGTCGCGCACCTTCGACGCTCGTGCGTACTCGTGGTCCGACGGCGGCTGGGCCGGGCGCGACGTGCGCGGCGCCGTCGTCTATGAGCTGCACGTCGGGACGTTCACGCCCGAGGGCACGCTCGACGCCGCCGTCGGGCGCCTCGACCACCTCGCCGGCCTCGGCGTCGACATGGTCGAGCTCATGCCGCTCGCCGCATTCGGCGGGCGGCACGGCTGGGGGTACGACGGCGTCGCGCTGTGGGCCGTGCACGAGCCGTACGGTGGGCCGGCCGCCCTCCAGCGCTTCGTCGACGCCGCGCACGCCCGCGGGCTCGCCGTCTGCCTCGACGTCGTCGACAACCACCTCGGTCCCTCCGGCAACTACCTCGGCGAGTTCGGCCCGTACTTCACCGACCAGCACCAGACGCCGTGGGGCGCGGCCGTGAACCTCGACGGCGAGGGCTCGGCCGAGGTGCGGGCGTTCGTCGTCGAGAAGGCGCTGCGGTGGTTCCGCGACTTCCACGTCGACGCGCTGCGGCTGGACGCCGTCCACGCGCTGGTGGACGACTCGCCGCAGCATGTGCTGGCGGAGCTGTCTGATGCTGTTGCTGTGCTTGCTGCTGATCTCGGGCGGCCCTTGTCCTTGGTGGCCGAGTCGGATGCTAACGACCCGCGGACGGTGACGCCTACTGGTGACTCGTTCCAGGGGCGCTCGGGGTACGGCATGACGGCGCAGTGGGCCGACGACGTCCACCACGCCCTGCACACCCTCCTGACCGGCGAACGGCAGGGCTACTACGTCGACTTCGGCACCCCGCAGACGCTCGCCAAGGCGCTGACCGGCGTCTTCGTGCACGACGGCGGCTGGTCCACCTTCCGCGGCAAGCCCTGGGGCGCGCCCGTGCCGGACGACATGGACCGACGCCGCTTCGTCGTCTGCTCCCAGAACCACGACCAGGTGGGCAACCGCGCGCTCGGCGACCGGCCGTCGCGCGTGCTGACGCCGGGGGCGCTCGCGGTCAGCGCGGCCGTGGTGCTGCTCGGGCCGTTCACGCCGATGCTGTTCATGGGCGAGGAGTGGGGCGCGACGACGCCGTTCCAGTACTTCTCGGACCACGAGGAGCCGGAGCTCGCGGCGGCGATCTCGCGCGGGCGGGCGGCGGAGTTCGGCGGGCACGGGTGGGTGGAGCTGTACGGGGCGGATGTGGAGGTGCCGGATCCGCAGGCGTTGTCGACCTTTGAGGTGTCTCGGCTGGACTGGGGCGAGGCCGCGTCGGAGAGCGGACGCCGGATGGTGGAGCTGTACCGGGCGTTGGTCGGGCTGCGGCGTGCGGAGGCGGCTGTGGCTTCGGGGGAGTCGGGTGGGACGTCGGTGGCGGTGCAGGACGGGGCGGTGGTGATGACGCGTGCGGCCGTCGAGGGTGGCGGGCGCGTGGATGTGGTGCTGGTGCTGGAGGAGGGGCCGGTGTCGGTCGTTTTGGAGCGGGACGGTGTGGCGGCAGAGGTGGTGCTCGACTCCGGGGTGGTGCTCGGGGGTGAGGCCGCGCGGACGGAGGTCGGCCCTGGTGGGACGGTGGTGACCGTGTCGGGGCCGGGGGTTGTCGTGCTGCGGTAGCACGGCTCGGTGTGGAGGACGCGGCGGGGATGCGCGCTGGTGGATCTGGCCGACCGGTCAGCGAGGTCAGCTGGCTCCGAGCCGGAACCTCTCGATGATGTCGCCTTTGGCACCACGGGCACCTGCGTGAGCGACGTCGACGTGGGTGACTCGACAGTCCGCAATGGGGTGGTGCGCGTGGACAGCCAGAAAGCGGTCGACGGTGGATTGCTGGTCCCCGGGGACGGCGATCGTGAGATGTGGTTCGTCCGTCGTCCGGCTGACCCCGCTCAGGTGGTGTGCGACCTTCGCGTGCAGCGTGCTTCGCCACGCGGCGGCGTGTTCTGGCACGAGCACGTCAGCGAGGACGTACCGGCCTGTCACTGTCTCCCGCGCGACCTGGCCGAAACTCATCCGGAATGGCCTCATGTCGCGGACTGCCCTGCGCACGAGCGCGATGATGCTGACGAGCGCTACCTCGTCTGCTTCGCCCAGGGCGATCGTGACGTGGGGGCGGCTGTTTCCGCCCGCTCCTAGGTGTATCTGCGAGCCAAAGCTCTGGGCAAGAGCGGCGTTCAGCCGGACGGCGTCCTCGGCTGCTCTTCCTTCGACCGCGAAACTCACCCCAATCTTCTGCTGGCTCTCGATCACTGCTCGGCCCCTGCAGAGTTGAATTGTTCGAGGAGGGTCAGCGCGAAGCGCGCGGCGTCGCGCAGCTCGTCGCGGCTCGCGCCCAGCTCCGCGCGAGCCGACAGGCCGTGCCACAGGGTCTGCACGTGCTCGGCGACCACGGCGGCGTCCGCCGTCGTCGTCAGGTCGCCTTCCCGGACCGCCTGCTCGATCCGGGCGCGCAGCTGTGCTTCGTCGGCACGCTGTAGCTCCGCGACGTAGGCGCGGACGTCCAGCGTTGCGGAGGTGTCGGCCATGACCACGCTGCTCGTGAGACAGCCGGGGTGGCCCTGATCGGTACGGCTGAACTCGTCCACGGAGTCGATCAGCACCCGTTCGAGGACCCGGCTGATCGACGGCTCGGCCACCGCCTGGTCGTAGATCGCGCTGTAGCGCAGGGCGTACGTGCGGACAGCCTCGTCGAACAGCTCGGCCTTGGTGCCGAACGCGCCGTACAGGCTGGAGGTCGAGATCCCCAGCGCGGCCGTGAGCATCCGCGTCGAGGTGCCCGAGAACCCGTGCCGCCAGAACAGGTGCGCGGCCTCGCGCAGGGCCCGGTCACGGTCGAACGAGCGTGGTCGGCCCACAGGATTCTCCGTCACGTTGACGATTATAGAGCGTTCGCTCCATAATCCGATTATGGAGCGAACGATCCAGAAACAGGTTCTGATCCCGGACAGCAGCGTGAGCATCGACGTGTACGGAGACCCCGACGCGCCCGCGCTCGTGATGATCCCCGGCGTGATGGCGGACGCTGCGGCGTGGGGTGCGGTCGCACGGCGCCTCGGCGGGTGGCCGGCCGTCGTCGTCCTCAACCGGCGCGGTCGCTATCCGTCCGGGCCGCTGGGGGACGGGTACACGCTCGAGACGGAGATCGAGGACGCCGCCGCCGTGCTGCGCGAGTTCAGGGACGTCCGCACCCTGTTCGGCTGGAGCTACGGCGGTCTGATCGCGCTGCACCTGGCCAACCGAACGCCGGTACCGCACCTGATCGCGTACGAACCCGTCATGGCACCGTTCGGGGCGCAGGCACTGCCGGCGCTCCGGCGTGCGCACGACGATGCGGACGGCGACGCGAGCGTCGAGGTCGCGCTCCGCGAGGTCACCGGGATGGGCGCCGACCAGATCGAGTCGCTGCGCTCGCAGGATGTGGTCTGGGCCGAGCTACGTCGCTTGGGCTCCCCGATCTACGCGGAGACGCTCGCGATCAACGAGGCTGCTCGGCCGGTGTCACTTGGTGCGGCGGCGGCGCGGGTCGACCTGATCGTCGGCGAACGCAACCGGGGCCGGGCGCCGTACGGGACGTCGTTCGACAACGTGGCTCGTCGTATCGCCGCCGCGAAGGTGCACGAGCTCGCCGGGCAGGGTCACCTGGCGCACCTGGAGGATCCTGAGCGGCTCGCCGCACTGATCGACGAACTTGGCGACCGGCGTCGTCGGCTCCTGACCGGACGCGCTGACGGCCTGCCGCTCGGGCCGGAGCGAAGTGTGACAACCTGACCTGCCGGACGGTACGGACCACGGGGGAGACCTGATGCGATCACCAATTCTCGATTACCTCGACACCATCATCCAGCAGACGGCCCACATCGATTCCGGCGCTCTCGCGGACTACATCCCGGAGCTGGCGGCGGCCGACCCGGACCGCGTGGCGGTCGCGCTGTACACGGTCAACGGAACCGTCTACGCCAGCGGCGACACCGACCACGAGTTCAGCATCCAGTCGATGTCCAAGCCGTTCGCGTACGCCCAGGCGATCGAGGACCGCGGGCTGAAGACCGTGCTCAAGCACATCGGCGTCGAGCCGAGCGGCGAGGCTTTCAACGAGCTCTCGCTGGACCCCCAGACCGGCAAGCCGCGCAACCCGATGATCAACGCGGGAGCCATCACCACCCACGCCCTCCTCAACGATGACGAGGAGTCGGCGGTGGACCGCATGCTCGGGCTGTTCTCACGGCTCGCCGAACGGCCGATCGCGGTGGACGAGGCGGTCGCCGCCTCGGAGCTGGCCACCGGGGACCGCAACCTCGGTCTCGCCTACCTGCTGCACTCCTCGGGCGCGCTGCGCCAGGAGCCCCGCGCGGCGGTCACCGGCTACATCCGGCAGTGCGCGGCGTCGGTCACCGTGCGTGACCTCGCCCTGATGGCCGCGACGCTGGCCAACGGCGGTGTCCAGCCCAACACCGGCGAGCGGCTGTTCAGCAGGACCGGCACCCGGCACCTGCTCAGCGTGATGGCCTCGTGCGGCATGTACGACGCGGCCGGCGACTGGCTCACCACGGTCGGCATCCCCGCCAAGAGCGGCGTGGCCGGCGGCATCATCGGTGTGCTGCCCGGGCAGATCGGCGTCGCCGTCTTCTCCCCGCGCCTGGACCCGCACGGCAACAGTGCGCGCGGCGTCGAGATGATGCAGCTGCTCTCCGACGACCTGGGGCTGCACCTCATGGAGGCCAGCCGGCCTGCCCGGTCGTCGCTGCGTGAGACGCGCGAGGCGACGATCGAGGGGCAGGCGGCCACCGTCTACGTGCTGCAGGGCGACCTGGTGCTGAGCAGCATCGAGTCGCTGGTGCGCGTGCTCATCGAGGACCCGCCTGCCACGGAGCTCGTGGTGTTCGACCTGAGCCGCGTGGACGAGGTGCTGCCCGTGGCGCGTCGCACGGCATCCGAGACGGCGACGAAGCTCATCGACGACGGACACCGGATCGCGCTGGTCGATCCCGAGGAGACGGTTGTCGGATTCTCGGACAGCCAGGGGCGTGCGGTCGAGTGGTGGAGCGTGGAGCGGCTGGAGAAGGGGACTGCGGCCTCGGTGTGAGGTGCTTCCGCCGGTAGGGTGCCGGTTCGTGACGCAGCGACCGATCGTGTTCCTGGACATCGACGGCACCCTTCTGCCGCTCGGGCCTGGCGACCGGTCGCGATCCGTGGAAGATCCTCAGGAGTGGCGGGCACAGTCCAACCCGCAGCTTGCCAAGCTCCGGCGGGCGCCGGGATACGACCTGGTCAGGCTCGGAGCCGATCTGGTGTGGGCCACGGCATGGGGGCCGGACGCGAACGACGTCGTCGCGCCGATCTTGGCGCTCGGCCGGCTGCCGATTGTCGACTTCGACGAGGACGACGGCGTCCCGGTGCCCGACGGGTTGCACTGGAAGACGGCGTCGCTGGTGCGGTACGCGGCGGGCCGTCCGTTCGTCTGGCTCGACGACGAGATCCGTGACCTCGACCTGCAGTGGGTCGAGGCGGCGCATCCGGGTTCGGTGCTGCTGCACCGAGTCAGTCCGACGTCGGGACTGACAGAGGACGATGTCGCCACGGTGGGAGTCTGGGTGCAGGAGGTGGCAGGCCCGCCCGTTCCCGAGGACGTGCCCCAGCCGCTGCGCGCGATCATGGACGCCCGCTACGACTACGACGACGGGCGGGGCGTCGCCTTCGAGCCCCACCCGGAGCTGGAGCCCGTTGCGGAGACCGGCTGGTGGTTCCGGCACTGGACGGGAAATCCGGACGTCACCGGTCAGGAGTTCCGTCCGTTCGGGCAGGACGGCGGTGGCGGGTACGTCTGCTCGTGGATGATCCGGCCCGGTGCGGATCTGGCGGACCAGCCGGTGGTTTATCTCGGGTCGGACGGCGACGTCGCGCTCTTGGCCGCAGACGCCTGGGACGCGCTCTGGTTCTTCGCTCACGGGTACGGGCCGCACGACATTCCGAGCGAGTTCGAGCCTGGTGAGCAGTACTTCCAGCTGGAGCCTGACCGAGTCGTGCGCCCCCATGCTGAGCTGGTGCGGGCAGCCGAGCTGCTCGCGCCGGGACGCCGTCGGCCCATGGAGCAGATCGTCGCGGAGGCGCCGGCGGGGCTGCCTGGACTGCGGGTCTGGGTCGACGCCCTCTGTCGCTGACCGGCCTGGTGTGGCGGAAGTCGACTGACGGATCCCTGGCATGATCCAGGCATGGACGCAGCCTTGCCGAT
Organism: Promicromonospora sp. NPDC059942; assembly: GCF_042731755.1. Classification (NCBI taxonomy): domain Bacteria; kingdom Bacillati; phylum Actinomycetota; class Actinomycetes; order Micrococcales; family Promicromonosporaceae; genus Promicromonospora; species Promicromonospora sp. NPDC059942. The sequence goes on along the minus strand of NZ_JBHWLR010000005.1, from coordinate 184,336 downwards.
CGTGCGGGTCGACCTGTGGCGCGCCGACGCGGCCGTGTTGTTCGACTGGCTCGTGTCGGTAGATCTGAACACGGTTCCGATCTCGCATCCTGCACAGAAGCAGGCACTGATGGATCTGCTGGCAAGGTTCGAGACGGACACCGACGTCGTTGACATAAGCCAGGCGGAGATCGACGAAGCCCAGTCCGCCGTCGCGCAGAACATGGGTTGGTAGACCCGAGCCAGCTCAGCAACCCCAGACCTGCTGCTCGCCGACGGGAACCCGCTACCGTGCCGACGTGCGTTGGTACCCATGGAGTGACGGCGACCGCATCGCCGTCGTAGATCTTGCCCAGAGCCCTGCCGACGGCAGCCCTCTCGTCGAACATGCGACCTTTCCGCTGCCCGCCGAGCACCGCGGCCGGGACACCGTGGACGACGTCGTGACCACCGCCGACGGCGAGGTCGTGTACGCGGCGCAGGACGTCGTCGTCCGGCTGGACGACAACGGTGAGGTCGTGTGGTCCCACCACCTCGGAACCAGCGGACCCCAGCGTGGCTTCGCCAGTTCGGGCCTGGCGCTCAGCCGCGATGGCGCCGTCATCTGGGTCTACGCGGCCGACGCCATGGCCGACCGTGGCGATGACGATCGACTCCTTGTCCTGGACTCACGCACCGGACTGCTCCTCGGCTCAACGGCCCTGGACTCGGTCGGGCACGGCGCAGAGCTGCTGGCCCACGAGGACGGGAGCGCGCTCGTCGGCATCGCGCAGGGGCAGGACGGCGGGATCCTCTACCTCGCGCGGTTCGACGACGGCGCGCTCACCGTCCGGGAGCTGACCGGGATGCTCGACGGTGAGCGGGTGCCCTGCGCGTTCTCGCCCGACGGCACACGGCTGCTGACCTGCGAGTACGCCGGGCCGGACGACGTAGCGGTGCACTCCTGGCCCGACGGCGCCGTGGTCGCCTCGTTCGCGGTCGAGGACCTCGCGCCGGACATACTCCGTGTCGAGGAGCCCTTGTTCGAGTACGGGGCCGGGTTTCTCGACGACGACCAGGTGTTCGTGGTGGTGAAGGGTGAGGACGAGTCGGAGGACGACTTCACCGAGTGGGCGGTGCCGGTGGTGATCGACCTCGTGTCAGGGACAGCGCGGGCCGTCGGGGAACCAGCACCGTCGCGCGACCACTGGCCGGTCGCCCTGGGGGACGGCACCTGGATCGCCGTCGACCCCGGGACTGCGCGGGGCGAAGCGCCGCCGGTCCGGCGCCGGTTCCGGCCCACCCCGGCCTAGCGCCGCGACGGCGGGACGACGCCAACATCGCGCGCCGCCCCACCGTCGTCGGACATTCCACACCGAGCCGGACGCTAGGTCACTTGCCCGCCGCAGCCGGCACCCGCGTGGTCCCCGCCGGCACCGCCTCGCACACCGTGCCCTCCGCAGGCAGCACGCCGTCGATCAGCACCGCATCCACCGCGGAATCGATGCACGGCCCGCTGGTGCGGTAGGAGGTGTGGCCCACGCCCGTCCGGGTGAGCAGGACGGCGTCCTCCAGGCGCTCGGTCATGGCCTGCGCCCAGTGGTACGGCGACACGTTGTCCACCTCGCCGCCGACCACCAGGATCGGGGGAGCACCCGCGCCGGTGAGCTCGTCGGTGAAGCGGTTCTCGTTCGTCGCCGGCCAGAACGCGCAGTTCAGCGCGCTGTAGGCGGCGCGGCTGCCCAGGCGCTCGCCGCGGGCCGCGATCTCGCGGGCGGCGGCCCGGTGCTCGCCCAGGTTGCGCAGGGACGGCCAGTCGGCGCAGCGGACGGCGGTGTGCGGCTCCTGCAGGGTGGCGAACGGACCGCCGAACGGCGCGACCGTGACGTTCGAGACCAGGAAGTGCAGGAACGTCCCGTTGCCCCGTTGGGCGGCGAGCAGGCCCGCGGTGAGCGACGGCCACAGCGTGCGGACGCCCGCCGCGGCGCGGATGCCCTCCAGCGCCATGGCGCCGTCGAGCGTGCCGCCGGGGGTGAGGCCCTCGGTCGGCGGGACCTGCAGGGGCTCCCGCTCCAGGTCGGCGATCAGGGCGTCGAACGCGGCCTCCGGGTCGCCGTCCCCGAAGGGGCATGCCGCCACGCCCTCGGCGCGGCACGTCTCGAACCAGAGGTCGAGCGTCTCCTCGTTGGACCGGGCGACGTCGTCGAGCAGGCGGAGCGGGTCGTTCTGCCACAGTTCGGTGTCGACGGGCGCGTCGATCACCATCTGGCGCACCCGCTCGGGGAACAGCGTGGCGTACATGGGGCCGACCACCGTGCCGTACGAGGCGCCGTAGAACGTGATCTGCTCCTCGCCGATCGCGGCGCGCACCTGGTCCAGGTCGCGGGCGACGTTGTCGGTGGACATGCTCGCCAGGAACGCCCGGTCCTGGTGCGTGGCGCAGCCCTTGTCGAAGGTCCGGGCGTCCTGGACCAGCCGGCCGAACGGCTTGCCGCCCGGGATGGTCGGGTCGCGGTCCTCGGCTGCCTGCGCGGCCCGCTGCTCGTCGGTGAGGCACCGGACGGCGTCCGACTCGCCCACGCCGCGCGGGTCCATGCCGACGACGTCGAAGCGCGCCACGACGTCGGGCGAGAACGGGCTGGTCTCGCTGGTGGGGTCGATCGAACGGACCATGTCGGACGCCGGCACGCCCGGGCCGCCGGGGTTGACGAACAGGCTGCCGATGCGGCGGTCGGGGTCGGTGGCGCGGTGCCGCACCACCGCCAGCGGGATCTGCTCGCCGTCCGGCTCGGAGTACTCCAGCGGGACCTCGACGGTGGCGCAGTCCAGGTTCGGGCCGCACTCGGCCCAGTCGATCGGGTCGGGTGTCACTTCTGGAGTGGGTGGGGCGCTCGGCGAGGCGGGCGAGCCGCTCGCGGCGGACGCCGTCAGCGCGCCGCCCGCGCCGGCGGCGCACCCGGACATGGCCAGGGAGACGACGGCGAGCACGGCGGCGATGTGCAGCGCAGCGTGCGGGGAGTGGGTTGATCCAGGCATGTGATCGACCCTAGGAACGCCGTCCGACCTGGGCTATCGGCCGATGGGTCCGGACCCGCCGACCGAAGTCGGACCGTCCGCGTCGTTACTCCGACTGGTCGGGGGAGTCGAGCCCCGCCTCCTGCACCAGCAGCGCCACCTGGACCCGGTTGTTCAGCCCGAGCTTGGCCAGGATCGACGACACATGGGTCTTCACCGTCGTCAGCCCGAGGAAGAAGCGCGCCGCGATCTCGGCGTTCGACCGCCCCGCCCCGATCTCGATCGCGACCTCCCGCTCCCGCTCACCGAGCGCGCCGAGGCGCTCGCGAGCTGTTGCGCGGCGGCCGTCGTCGTCCGACTCCGCGACCTTGGCGATGAGCCGCCGGGTCACCTCGGGCGAGAGCACGGGGCGCCCCTGGGCGGCGTGCCGGATGGCGACGACGAGCTCGTCGGGCGGGGTGTCCTTGAGCAGGAACCCCGCCGCCCCGGCGCGGAGCGCGCGCAGCACGTGGGCGTCGGCGTCGAATGTGGTGAGCACCATGACCTGCGGCGCGGGGGAGTCGCCGCGCAGGATCTCGGTCGCGGTGAGGCCGTCCGTGCCGGGCATGCGGATGTCCATCAGCACGACGGCGGGGTGGTGCTGCCGGGCCAGCTCGACCGCCTCGGCGCCGTCGCCGGCCTCGGCCACGACACGCAGGTCGGGGGCGCCGTCGAGCATCATCTTGAGGCCGAAACGGACCATCGCGTCGTCGTCGGCGATGAGGACGTCGATGGTCGGCTCGTCGCCGGGGGCGGAATGGGTCACGTCGGCCAGGGTAGGCGCAGGCGGACGCGCCAGCCGCCTCGGTCGGTCGGGCCGTGGTCGAGGGTGCCGTTGACGAGGCGGGTGCGTTCGTCGAGTCCGCGCAGCCCGGTCCCGGAGCCCTGGGGGTACTGGGGCGTGGTTGCCGGACGCATGTTGGTCAACTCGGCGACGACGACGTCGTCGGGCCGCCCGCTGATGCGGACCGTGACCGGCGCGCCCGGGGCGTGCTTGCGGGCGTTGGTCAGGGACTCCTGGACCATGCGGTAGATCGTGCGGCCCTGTACCTCCGGGATGGTGCGTTCGCCGGTGGTGAGTCCGGCGTCGTCCTGGAGTTCTACCTCCGTGCCGGACGCCCGGGCCTCTTCGACGAGTTCCAGCACGTCCGGGACGGCCGGCAGCGGCAGCTCTCCGACGGGGGCGCGGAGCACGCCGATGACGTCGCGCAGGTCCTGGAGGGCGCGGTGCGCGTTCTCGCGGACCACCTCGGCGGCGCGGCCGACGTCGTCGGGCGGCGCGGTGCGCGCGTAGGCGAGGGCGCCGGCGTGGACGCTGAGCAGGGAGAGGCGGTGGCCGAGGACGTCGTGCATCTCGCGCGCGATGCTCTGGCGGGCCTCGCGCTCGGAGCGTTCGGCGCGTAGCTGTGCCTCGACCTCGGCGGCCGCGGCGCGTTCCCGGAGGGAAGTGACGAGGGCTCGTCGGTTGCGGATGGTCAGGCCCCAGGCGACGGTCGCGGCGTGGCCCAGGACGATGATGATGAAGACGGTGAGGGGCGGGGCGAGGTGGTCCGGCCAGAGGAGCTGGTAGGTGCTCAGGGCCGTGACGCTGATCGCGGCCACCGCTGCCGTGGCGCGGATCGAGCCGTGGAGGGTGACGGTGAAGAGGGCGACGATCGCGGCTCCGCTGACGGTCTCGGAGTAGACGCTGGCCGCGGCCAGGGCGATGCCGATCTGCACGGGGTACTTGCGGCGCCACCAGAGGGCGATGCAGCCGAGGAGTCCGGTGAGGCGGTCGGCGGTGAGAAGGGCCGTGGGGAGCTGGGGCGTCTCGTTGGTCTGGATCTGGAAGGAGATCAGGGCCAGGGCGAGAGCTATGGCGATGAGGGTGGCGTCGGTGAGGCGGGCGCGCAGCGGCTGCCGGGGTGGGGGCGCGTGGGCGGTCGTCGGGCCGTTCATCGTGCTGAGCCTAGGACGGCGTCGGCTCGCGTCGTCGGGTCCGGCGCGTTGTGGGCCCGGCGGTAGGCCACGGGGGAGAGGCCCAGGGAGGTGTGGAACTGCTTGCGCAGCGCGACCGGGTCGCCGAAGCCGCACGCGGTCGCGATCCGGGCGACGGGCAGGTCGGTCGTCTCCAGGAGCAGGCGCGCGTGGGCGATCCGGCGCTGGTTCAGCCACTTGAGCGGGCTGGTGCCCGCCTCGCTGCTGAACCGGCGGGTGAAGGTGCGCACGCTCATGTGCGCGTGCCGCGCCATGTCCTCCAGGGTGATCGGTTCGGCGAGCTGCCGCAGGGCCCACTCCCGGGTGGCCGACGTCGAGCGGTCGGTCTCCCGGGGGACGGCATGCTCGATGAACTGGGCCTGGCCGCCCTCGCGCCACGGGGCCGCCACGCAGCGGCGCGCCGCGGCCGCGGCGACGGCCGCCCCGTGGTCCCGGCGGACCAGGTGCAGGCACAGGTCGATGCCCGCGACGCCGCCGGCGGACGTCAGGATGCGCCCGTTGTCGACGAACAGCACGTCCGGATCGACCTCGACGTCGGGGAAGAGGTCGGCGAAGGTGTCGCACAGCGTCCAGTGGGTGGTCGCCCGCCGGCCGTCGAGCAGGCCGGCCGCCGCGAGCAGGAAGGCCGAGGTGCACAGGCTCACGATGCGGGTCTGCGGCCGGACCTGGTCCAGGAGCGCGGCGAGGTCGTCCGGCAGCGTGCCCGTCGCGAGCAGGTGCTCGCCGGGCTCCTGGGTGGCGATCACCACGGTGTCCGCGGTCCGCAGGACTGACTCGTCGTGGTCGACGAGGATGCGGAAGTCCTCGTGGGTCAGGACTGGCCGGCCGCCGGGCGAGAAGGTGCTCACGGAGTAGAGCGGGGTCCCGTCGGCGGCGCGCGCCTCGTTGAACACACGGGCGGGGATGCCCAGGTCCAGCGGTAGGACGCCGTCCAGCGCGAGAACGGCGACGTGATGTGGCATGGCCAGAATGGTACGACAGGTGACCTTCAGGCCACTCACCGGACGTCGTGGGTGCGCGCCAGGGTGGGTCTCGCCGGGCGTTGGCCCGGCGATCGACCTTGAACTGGGCGATCGACCTTCAACGGACAGTGAGTGAGCGGACATGAGCGAGGACACGATGCGGGCCGTCACCATCAGGGAGTTCGGCGGGCCCGACGTGCTGACCGTCGAGCGGGTCGCCCGGCCGGAGCCGCTGCCGACCGAGGTTCTGGTCCGGGTGCACGCCGCGGGGATCAACCCCGTGGACTGGAAGACCCGCGCGGGTCAGGGCATGGCCGGCCTGCAGACGTTCCCGGCGATCCTGGGGTGGGACGTCTCCGGCGTGGTCGAGGAGGTGGGCTTCGGCGTCACGACGCTCGCGCCCGGCGACGAGGTCTACGCGTTGCCCTGGTTCCCGCGGCCCGCAGGTGCCTACGCCGAGTTCGTCACCGCGCCCTCGCGCCACTTCGCCCGCAAGCCGGCCTCGATCGGTCACGTCGAGGCCGCCGCCCTGCCCCTCGCCGCGCTCACCGCGTGGCAGGCGCTGGTCGACACCGCCGGAGTGCAGGCGGGGCAGCGGGTGCTGGTGCACGCGGCGGCCGGCGGCGTCGGGCACCTGGCGGTGCAGTTCGCCCGGCACCTCGGCGCGGAGGTCGTGGCAACGGCCAGCGAATCAAAGCACGCCTGGCTCAAGGAGCTGGGCGCCGACCAGGTGATCGACTACACCCGGCAGCGGTTCGAGGACGTCGCCGGCGAGGTCGACGTCGTGATCGATCTGGTCGGGGCTCATGACGACACCGATGTGCGGTCGGTGTCGGTGACCCGTGCCGGCGGGTTGGTTGTGTCGATCCCTGGGGGTGTCTCGGAGCGGCTTGCTTCCGTGGCTCGATCGGCTGGCGTGCGCACGAGCGCATTTCTGGTGGAGCCGGATTCTGCTGCACTGACGACGATCGGTGGGCTGGTGGACTCCGGTGTGGTTCGGGTCGAGGTGGAGCGGGTCTTCGCGCTGGAGCAGGTCGCGGAGGCGCATCGGCTGGGGGAGGGGGGTCGGACTCGGGGGAAGCTCGTGCTTGAGGTGGCCGCCTGAGGGCGGGGGCTCGCGTTGGGTGGCGTGGGAGGATCTTGGGCGTGTACGAGGGTGAGCTCGAGACGCGCCGGACTGCGGCGTCGTGGCCGATCCTGCGGTGGCAGGGCCGGCGATGCGATACGTGACCCGGGTGGAAGAGGCGTGCCTTGAGGTGCATGGTGCCACCTGGTTGTCGCCGTGCGACGCGAGTCTGATCAGGCGGCTGGTGCTCGACGTGGGCGTGCCGCTCTCGAACTCCATGCCGGTGTTCGCGCTCATGGGGCCGGGGCGGCAGAACCTGGCCGAGGGGCGGGTGCCTATCGCCGGGTTTCCGAACCTGGTGCGCGCTCCCGTTGTTCGAACGGGGATCTCGATGGGACCGGTCTCTGTCGAGGTGTCCGACGTCGGCTCGATGCCTGCCCTTGAGGTGTCGGACTGGGAGGACGTTGCCGAGTTCAGTGTGCTTGTCCGGGACAAGCCTGCTTATCTCGGTGGATTCGGCCAGGACGATCGGGATGTCCCCCTCATTGGGACGGCGGGTCCGGGCTGGTACCGGCTGCGCGTCCATGCGCGGGGGCGGTCGGTGGCGCCGGACCTGGTGGTGGCGGAGCCGACCGAGGAGTATCTGGTGCAGGTGTGGCGGGCGGGGCCTGGGGAGCCGGTGGCGCTCTCCGAATCGGTTGTCGATTCGTAGGCTGGATCCGCATGGACGTCGACCGGGCGTTCTCGATGAGCTGGTGCGTGAGATCGGTCGTGGACACCCGCTGTACGGCCGCGTCGTCCGGGTGGAGGCGTTCTTCAGCGCTACCGACGATGTGATCGTTCGGCTTGATGACGGCGCGTTCGCTCATGTTCATCCGACGTGGAGCGGGCGGCGTGAACGATTGGGCTACCCCGCGGTGACCGTTCTCGGGTCTGAGCGTGCAGCCCTTGAATTCATGGCCCGGTGAGGTTGGCGTCGATGTCAGGGCGCCCGACGTAGCCGCAGGGCGCTCGGGGAGATCTCCTGCGCCGCGGCGAGCTTCTCCAGCACGAAATCCGCGACCTTCTCCATCGGCTGGTCCTGCAGGCTGAGGAAGCCGAAGGTCGCGGGCAGTCCGACGATGGGTGGCCGATTCCCGACGAGGAGGGGCAGCAGATATTCCTCGGTACGCTTGCTCGCCGCGTTCCGTCCGACCTCGTACTCGAACGTCGTCCAGTCGCGCTCGGGGTAGTCGTCGGACAGGCAGATGATCATGAACTGTGCCTGCTCCCCGTAGATGCGGGCGAGCCCGCGGCGCAGGTCCTTCCCCCAGAGTTCCGCCTGCTGGTTGTAGTCGTAGAAAACCTTGATGTGCCGTTCCTCGAGCACCTCGACGAACTTGTCGACGACCGGCCGGTCGTTCCCCGCGAACGACACCGCCACGTCGTACTCGTACCTGCGTCGACGGGGGACCTCCCCGGAGCTGACCCGGGTGAGGTCGAGGTGGTCGAGGTAAAAGCGGAACGCCGGGTCGTCGATCCGCAGGGTCCGGTGCTCGTAGGTCAAGGTCTCGTCCAGGCCACTCTCCTCGATCAAGGTCGGCAGGACGTCGATGGCGCGGATGAACGCACTCCTGACCCGGCCTTTGTCGGCCGGGTCGGCGATTCCGACGACTGCGGCGTCCAGTTCTTTGTAGGCGGTGCGGAATCCCGGGCTGGCCGCGGCGCGCTGGACGAGCTTGAAGTAGACGTCATGCACAGAACGCCGCCCCTGTGTCAGGTGGACGAGACTGCGGATGTAGCGGCCGTCGAACTGCTTGGCGATCTGCGGGGTGACGACGGCGAGGTCGATGGCGACCTGCCGCGGCTCCGGGACTGTCCGCATCACGTCGGCCTCGACGCAGGCAGCCCGGCAGATCGCCTGGAAGATCGACGGCGACCCCCTGGCGGCCCTGATCGCCGCACCACGGGTCGCCTCGTCGAACTTGATGTTGAGGGCGCGTTCCCCCTGGGCCATGAGCGTGTCCATGAACGTGTCGCTCTGCGTGCCCAGATACCAGGTGTCGTTTCGGATCGCGAGCTCCGGGTCGTGGCCGAGGATGGCGTCGCTCGTCTTGGCTATTCCGATCATGAAGACGCGGATGCCGCTCTCGTGCCAGAGCTTGAGGCGGGAGGCGAGCTGGGTGCGCGCCTTGAACGAGAGGCGATGGACGTCCTCGATCTTGATCAGGTCGAATTCCCGCAGCCTTGGCTCTACCGCCTTCGCCGTCCGCCCGACGCCGAGCTCAGCGCCGAGGACGGTGAAGATGCTCTGCGCTCCGGTGTGGGCCCGCGCATTGAAGGAGAGGACCCGGTCCGCGTCGAACCCGGCTGCTGCGAGTGCCCGCTCGGCCACGGTCGACTTGCCGCTCCCGGACGGTCCGACGAGCGTGACGTGCTTTCCCGGCGTCAGGAGCGAACCCTTGAGTCGTTGTGCTTCGGCCGGCGCTACGTAGGTGATGCCCGACGCCTGCGACTCGTTGAAGACCTGGGCTAGCTGGTACACGTCCCGCGTCATCGCACTCCTCTGACCTGGGTGGAGATGCCTGGTGCCCATCATCCTTCCCGACCGGCGTCGTCCGGCGCCACCACCAGTCGGCAGGTGTTTCCGTCATGCGAACCGTCTGGAAGGATCGTCACGAAGGTGACATCCGGGACACGGACAGTGGTGATGCCCGTGCCCTGCCCTGCGCGGAGAGGTGCCGACCTTGACGACGTCCGACAGGTGCTCGTTCTGCAGGATCGTTCGCGGGGACGATCCGGCCGCCCGCGTGATCTACGAGGACGAACGCGTGGTGGCCTTCTTCCCGACCAAGCCGGCGGTCGTCGGGCACGTCCTCGTCGTTCCGCGCCGTCACGTACCGGACATCTGGGCGCTGGACGAGAGCGAGGCCGCCTACCTCGGGCGGGTCTGCGTGCGGCTCGCCGGCGTGGTCAGGAAGGCGCTCCGTCCCGAAGGCCTCAACGTCATCCAGTCGAACGGTGCGGCCGCCACGCAGACTGTGTTCCACCTGCACGTACACCTCGTGCCGAGACGGGCCGGGGATGCGATGGGACGCATCTGGCCCGCCAGGACGAGGTACTCGGAGGCCGAGAAGGACGAGGCATGGGCGCTGCTGCGCACGGCATGCCAGACCGGGGTGGCCGTGGGTGACGGACCGAACGGTGAGGACCGGCGCAAGCATCTCGAGCTCGTCCAGGCCGTCGTGACCCGCATGGCCGGCGCCTCGGCGAACGTGAAGACCTGGCTGCTCCCGGTGGTCACCGCCCTGTACGGGTTCGGCGTGACCGAACGGTCCGCCGGCTTGGCGCTGCTCGGGCTGGCTACGGTGCTCCTGCTCATGTACATCGACGCCAACTACCTGCGCGTAGAGCGTGAGTACCGGCAGCTCTACGACGCCGTCGCGCGGAACGCCGCGCCTGTCAGGGCCTTCTCGCTGGACCCCTCCGGTGTTGTAGTGCCGGCGCGGCCCGGTGCGCGGCCGGGCCGGCTGGCGGCCGCACGCAGGGCATGGCTGCCCGGCTGGAGCGTCTGGCGCTCGTGGTCGATTCTGCCGTTGTACGGGGTGCTTGCGTTGATCGGGGTGGTGATTGCGATCAGCGGGGTGTGGTGGGCCTGATGCCGGGAGGGGATCCTGCAGCGAGTGGAGATCCGCAGGCCCGATCTGACATCGACGAGCGAGAGGGAGGAATTGCCTTCGTGGTCCTACGGCCCCCCGGCTGCCGTCAGCACGGTGCCGGCCTCGAAAAGGCATCGCGGCTGAGATCGTCGGGTGACATCGTGGGCCGATGAGCGAGCCACTGGTACGACCCGCGGTCCCCGACGACGCCGAGGCGATCGCCGTCGTGCACCACACCGCCTGGGTGCAGACCTACTCCGAGCTGCTCCCAGCCGAGCACTGGGAGACCGACACCGTCGAACGACGTGCTCAGCGGTGGCGTGAACGGCTGTCGGAGGAGCGGCCGGGGTATCTCGCAGTCGCCGTCGTCGACCACGGGGTGGTGGGCTTTGCGAAGGCAGGCGCCACGCGCGCCAAGGAGGGCATCCCGCCGGTCCGGTCCGACGAGCTGTGGTCCCTTTACGTGCTCGGCGAGCGCCACGGAACCGGGGTCGGCGCGCTGTTGCTCGAGGGCGTCCTTGCGCCCGACAGGCCTGCCGAGCTCTGGGTGGCGGCCGAGTCCAACCCCCGTGCTCGCAGGTTCTACGAGAAGCACGGGTTCACGCCAGACGGTGCCTGTCTGACCGATGGACTCGGCATCGTCGAGATCCGCATGGTGCGGTGACGTCGCCCCCTTGGTATCTCTGACCAGCCGCTAGGATCGCCGCCCAGAGGCGTGGAACGGAGCGATGGCTGGACGCCTCATCGACACCCATCGCCAGAAGCCGTTCGAAAGGGTCCCGCCATGAGTGCGTACGTCGTGTTCTTCAAGGAAAGCACGCACGACCAGTCCGAGGTCGACGCCTACCTGGAGCATGTCGGGAAGTCGTTCGAAAGGCACGACGCGAAGATCCTCGCTGCCTATGGCGAACAGCAGGTGCTTGAAGGCACCGCACCCGAGGGCGTCGTGGTGATCGAGTTTCCGACGGCGGCCGCGGCGCGTGCTTGGTACGACAGCCCTGAGTATCAGGCTGCGGCGGAGCACCGGTTCAGGGGAGCGATCTTCCGCGTTGTTCTCGTAGAAGGTGCCTGAAAGGCATCACCACTCAGGGTCTGGCCCGAGCCACGCGTGGAATCTCGCCAAGGGCTCGTTGGACCTGCGGTGCGCGCGGACCAGCAGATTGGCTACCTCCCGCACTGCGGGGTGATGCCGCGTCTGCTGCGGCGCTGCCTTCCTCGCCAGTTCCAAGCTCTCGAGCGACTTGTCGTGCTTGCCCTGCCAGAAGTACGCCCGAGCGAGATCGGTCTTGTGGTGAGCGACGCGCGTGGGCAGCCGAGTGAGCATGTGGTCCGGCAGACGCATCTCGTCGGCGATTGCGAGCGCGCGCGGTCCGTCTCCGGACTCGACCGCCGAGGCAACGCGGTAGATCGCGACGTTCGACGGGCCGAACGCCATGTGCTGCCAGTCGTTGTCAGTGTCTGTGGTCAGGTGCGTCGAGATCTGCTGCGCCTCTTCGACATGGTCCATCGCAAGTGCCAGATTGCCGGCACGCCCAGCAAGCAGTGACGAGCGCAGGTGCAGCGAACCGACCGCGAGGAGGGTGGCGTCGTCGCCAATTCCTCCGGGCTCGATCTCGGAACGGACTGAGTCAAGCAGGCGCAGGCCAGGCTCGTAGAGCCCGTCGCGCATGATCGACGTGGTTCGCATCCACGCGGCGAATCCCTTAGCGGCAGGATCCTGCGTGTAGGACGCGATCCACTGAATCCGGTCCTCGACCCCGGCAGCGAGGTCCTCGTATCCGGTTTGGTGCGCGACCGTGTGCGCAGCATGGGTGTAGGCCAGGAGCACTCTTCCGAGCGCATCACGTTCGTGCTCGTCGTCGGTGGCGTGGACCATCGCGAACGCTTCGGTCAGGAGCGCGGGCAGCATCTCTGCCAGTCGTCGGTTGCGGCCGAGCTGGAGCTGGTGCGCCACGTTCTTCGCATCCGCCGCGAGTTCGCTGAGCGGACGGGGCTTGTGGTCCAGGTCTATCGAAAGGTCCCAGGAATTGAGCGCACGTCGCAGGTCCGGGATGTACTTGTGGATGCGATCCTTGCGGGGTTCGTCCGTGTCGTAAGGCTGCCCCGTCAGTGTCCCGGCGTCGACCCTGAGGACTCGCGCGACGGAGGCGAGGGTGGACTGCGAGCAGTCGCGCTCACCCTGCTCGACCTTGCGAAGCAGTGACAGGCTGATTGCCGCATCGTGTGCGAGCGCGACCTGGGTCAGTCCGCGCGCCTTGCGTTGCGCTGCGATTCGCTTGCCGATCAGGTCATCGTCCATGGGGCCACCAGCGCTAGCAGAGATCGAGAATCCACCACGATACGCCCGAGCGCGCATCGGTAGGACAGCCTATGTGTCGCCTCGCGGCGGTCGTGCCACAAACTGTGGCACTCCCAGCCTATCGACGGATGGATAGGCTTCACCGGTGACCAATCCTGAGATTCGAGTGCGCTTTGCCCCTTCACCAACCGGCATGTTCCACGTAGGGAACGCCCGGTCGGCGCTTTTCAACTGGGTCTTTGCGCGCCAATCGGGTGGGTCGCTGGTCTTGCGCATCGAGGACACGGACGCTGAGCGCAGCAAGCCTGAATGGGTGCAGGGCATCCTCGATTCGATGGCCTGGCTCGGGATCGACGAGTCGCAGTACGAGGGCCCTTTGTTTCAGTCGGACTACGTGGGCAAGCATCATGAGGCGATCGACAAGCTTCTCACTGACGGCCGAGCCTATTACTGCGACTGCTCCCGCGACGACGTGATCGCTCGTACCGGGTCGAGCCACAGGGGCTATGACGCCTACTGTCGCGACCGAGGCTTGGAGGCGTCCCCAGGTAGGGCCGTGCGGTTCCGTACACCTGACGAGGGCACCACAGTCGTGGTGGACCTGGTTCGGGGCAAGCCCGAGTTCGAGAACGCGCTGATCGAGGACTTCGTGATTGCGCGTGGCGATGGCTCTCCGGTGTTCCTGCTGGCGAACGTCGTGGACGACATGATCATGGGCATCACACATGTAGTGCGAGCTGAGGAGCACCTGCCGAACGCTCCGAAGCAGCAGCTGATCTGGGAGGCACTGGATGCGCAGCCGCCGGTGTGGGCGCACGCGCCGGTGCTGGTCAACGAGAAGCGGCAGAAGCTCTCCAAGCGGCGTGACCGGGTTGCGCTGGAGGACTTCCGCGCTGAGGGGTATCTCGCCAGAGCGATGCGGAACTACCTGATGCTCCTGGGCTGGGCGCCGTCCGGTGACCGCGAGATCGTGCCTTGGGGTGACATAGTCGCTGAGTTCCGTCTGGAGGACGTCAACCCGTCGCCGGCATTCTTTGACGTCAAGAAGCTGCAGGCGTTCAACGGGGATTACATCCGCGCCATGACGCTTGCCGAGTTCATTGAGGCCGTCCAGCCCTGGCTCGTGTCCGACGACACCCCGTGGTCACCCGCGGCGTATGACCCTGCGGTGTTTGCCGAGCTGGCCGAGCTGGTGCAGACCCGGATCGTGCTGCTGTCCGACGTCGTGGAGATGGTCGACTTCCTGTTCCTCGATGAGCCTGCCGTGGACGAGGCCGCTTGGAGCAAGGCGATGGGAATGGAGCATGCAGCGGGCATCCTGACCGATACCATCACGAGGTACTCACAGGTCGAATGGTCTGTTGACGGTTTGAAGACGGCGTTGGAGGAGATCGGCACGGCGCGGGGCCTAAAGCTTGGTAAGACGCAGGCGCCGGTCCGCGTCGCGATCACCGGCCGTCGTGTCGGACTACCGCTGTTCGAGTCAATCCACGTACTGGGCCGTGAGCGGACCCTGGAACGGCTGAGGGCAGCGTCGCAGCGTCTGGGCTGATCAGCTCGGACTTGCTTGATCTTCAAGAGCGCAGATAGGTGCCGTGCTCGAGGCGCGGTGCGCTCTCTTGAGTTTTCGCTCCATCGAGTTGAGCCGCTGTAGATCGAGGCGGCTGTCACGCGACTTCGGCAGCACCGGTCGGAGACGGTCGACGAGCTCTCGGAAGGTAATTACCGGTTCCTCGCCGAGGACGTAGGTCTCGGCGAGGAACCAGCGCAAGGCGGCAGCGCTGATACCGGCCGCCTGGACGTCGACGACTCGGGTCTTAGGAGCTCCAGTGGCAGGACGTAGCCGCGGCAGGAACACATATGCGGCCCGCTGGTGGGGAGCGAGAACTGCTCGCAATCGCTCCTGGATGCTCGTCGCGTCGATCTTGTCGACGCCGCGGACGATGAGGTTCACCCCTGCCTCGAGGTCATCGACAACGGTGGCCAGATGCCAGAGCACAGTGCCGTCAGACCGTACAAGCCTCACGGTCTGACGCTGGGGTTCCGGGACAACTTGGCTGTTCACGATTCGTGCGCGCGCCAACATGCTCGGATCGACGCCCGTTGCCACAAGATATGCATCCATGGCCGGAAGGTTTAGGGCGGGGCAGCCGTCCTGAACCTTCGTCAGGCCGAGTTCCACCAGGCGATCGACGGCCGTCCGGTAGATCATGTCGCGGCGGGATTGGTGAAGCTCTCCGTGCCGGCCACCGGCGTCGATCGGGATTCCGGCCATCTCGGCAAGCTCGCTACGCAGGCACCACTTGTTCTCTGCCGATGCTCGCGTGCGGTCGGTGTCGTCCCAGCGCAGCAGGACCTGAGCGGTCGCTCCTCTGGAATCGGCCGCAGCGTGAGCCAGCGCAGCAGTCAGCAAGTGGGTCCTTAGTGCTCCGACCTGGAACGACGGGTGGTGAGGTGAGACCCCGAGCCGAGTTCGGAACGGACCCTGAAGGTGCTGGACAGCCGAATGTTCGAGCCAGGACTCAGGCGGCATCGCCGTCCCTCTCCGTGCGTTCGAACTCGCCGAGGCCAAGATCGACTGCGTTGATGATGACGCGTTTCACCGAGGCGAAGTTCGCCTCGCGATCACCGGTGGTCTCCACCGTTCTGACCCACGGCAGGCGAGCCGCGAGCTCGTGGAAAGAACGATTCGCCGCGGAGACGAAGCGTGGCGTGTCGACGTCGCGGGGGCTCTTCTCGCCGGCGACAGTACGTCGTCTGGCGCGCTCGACGACGTCGGCGTCGGGGCAGGAAAGCAGCAGGTGCAGGTCATTGGCTCTGACGGCGGCGTCGGCAGTTGCCAGTGCATCTCTGTCAGCGAGCAGATCTAGACGCCCGGAGACAGCCGAGTAGACCAGTTGGGACAGCGGGCCCCGGTTGGACAACACGATGTCCGCCTTGCGCGGAGCAGGCTCGTGCCCGCGGAGCGACCCCCAGGCTGCTGCCTTGATGCGGTAGTCGGCCACCCAGCGAGAGGCTCCCGGGAGTGCGGCATTCCTGGTGATGAGTGTTCCGGTAAGCGGGCCCAGGGTCGTGCCGTCGCCGGTACCGCCCACCAGACGAACGGTGAGGCCGCTGCTCTCCAGCCATTCGGTGATGAGGTCGATCTGAGTGTCCTTGCCGACGGCTGACGGTCCGTCGAAGACGATCCACGGTGCATCGTTGCCTGACGCTTCAGACCATCCGAGAACGCTGCGGAAACGGTCGGCGAGGATGCCGGGTGCAACCTCGGTAGGCAGGCGGCGGGCGAGCCGCAAGGTGTCGGTCAGCCACGACTCCGTGACGTCTTCGCTCATTGTGGTGCTCCGCTGAGCACACCGGACCACAGCGGGACCGTCGTCACGGTCGAGTGGGGGTGCCCGTGGCCGTATCTGTCACCTTCGCCGAACTCCTCGCCGTGGTCGGCGCAAACCACGACAAGGGGTTCCCTGTCTGCAACGGCGCGGAAGAGGATCCCCAGCTGTCGATCAGCCCATTCGAGGGCTCGAACCTGCAGATCGAGAAGGGTGGCGATCTCGTCACGGTTGAGACCGGGTGAGTCGAAGGTCTTGCCGTCGTGCAGCGCGTACAGGCGCTCGAGTGTCGTTTCTGTCGTGGCGTCGAGTTGGGAGAGCGGTGTCGTGTATGGAATGTGGGTGCCGGGGCAGTTGATGAACAGGAAGGAACGGTCGGCGGCAAGGAAGGCGTCGGCGAGCTCGGCTGCATGGGTAAGGGTGAGCGTCTCGTCGCGGTCCTGGACACGAGTCTGAGCGGCGGTTCGGTTGGGCCGTCCGTAGTAGTGGAAGTCATCGAACAGATCGGGCAGCCAGTTCGCCGGCTCACGGGGGTCGAAGAAGGTAACCCCACCCGCACCGATGATGTGGTGGCCTCGTGCCCGGTGGTGGTCCATGAGCGTGCGGCCGGTGAACCGTACTGCGGCCGTCTTGGCTGAAGGCCTGGCTGCAGCTGAGCGCCAGACGGCGTCGTACAGGTCGCCGCCGATTCGATGGCGGTCACCCAGCAGGGTGGGGATGGCGCCCGCGAAGAAGGCGGTGTGCGCGGGCAACGTATAGGTGCCGGCCGTCTCCGCTCGATGCACCGGCCCGAGACGGTCGAGGTTTGGCGTTCGTGCGCGCTCCGCCGTGTCGTACCGACACGAGTCCAGTGTCACCAGGATGACGTCGCGGTCGTCCAGCGAGCGCATGTCAGCCCTCCACCTGGACTCGAGGATCACGGAACCGCTCGATCGCGGGTGTCTCCAGCAGCCACTTGGTCAGCAGATCGAGGCGGTCGATGCTGTCGTGGACAATCTCGTTGATCATCGCTCGCTGCCCTGTGGTCGCCCGACCTGCGAGGCGGACCCCTGCGAAGGCGGGCTGGTCGAGCTGATCGCCGTTGCGGGACATGACGACGGTCTCGTTGGCGAGCCCGAGCTCGGCGTGAACACGGTCTGCGATGCGCGTTGCAGCGAGCGTGTAGAGCTTGCCGGTGTGGTGCACCGGGTTCTTTCCCGCAAGGGCCTCGACGCCGGCTGAGCGGGACGAGGCGATCACGCCGTCGGCCTTGTTTCCTCGACCAACCAAGCCGCAGTCGCCCTTGCCCAGGGATGTGCCGAACGGCGCGAGGTAGGCGCCGCCGGTCGCGTCCTTGGTGTTGAGGGCAATGCGGACGGGTTCGGTAATGCCGAGTCCCTGCGCGGTCTCGGTTGCGATTGCTGTCGTGTGATCGTTTACCGCGGCGAGCATCGAATCGTAGGAGGCTCTCGACGCAGTTTGTTCCGGATGGAACGGCACGCAAACTGTGATGTCCAGGCCGCTGTCGCTGCGCAGAAGCATGACCTTCACGTCGGCGCCGGCCCCCGGAAACGCCTCAGCGAACGCCTTGCTGTTGATGTGGTTCTCCAGAGCGATGGCGAGCAGCTCAGTGGGAGTGGCCGGGGCGTGTGCCGCACAAAAAGCCGTGTCGTTCGCCCTTAGCTCCGTGGCCTGCTCAGCATCGGCCGCGCCTGTCGGCAGGTAGAAGCTGCTCGGGTGATCCACTGCTGTGCCGCTGGTGTTTTCAACGGAAAGCCGGACGTGGTCGAGGATGCTCGTGCTCCGGGTCGCCTCGCGCAGCACATCCTCATTGGTGGACCTGAAGATCTCCTCGATCGGCATCTCCGTGACGCCGACCGCGCGTGTGAGCTTGCCGAACAGGTACGAGCTGATCGGCTTGTCCACCGTGTAGCCACCGAAGTCGACGGCCGATGCGGCTCCGATCAGCGCGACCTTGTCGACCCAGTGATTCGGCACTACACCCAGCTGGTCCAAGCCGTAGCGGGAGTACCGGCGAGAGAACTCCTCGGCGAGGATGTCAGCCAGAGAATCGGGGTGCCCGATCCCTTTGCGCTCGACGACCTCGAACTCGGACTCGTGCGCCGGTGTGACCGCGCGATTCTCGATTGCAATGTGCATGGCCGTGCTCCCTCCGTGCGAACTTGGGCGGGCACCGAAGCCTCGAATGCCATTGCCAACACTCGTGGCTCGAACGGGGGAATTGCGCCACAGTTTTGTGTCACCCCGGAAGGGGGGTGACACAAAACTGTGGCACTCGTCGACATTGATTTTCCGCAGAGTTAGCGTGGGTGTGCGTTTGTGTAAGAGTCCTTGTAGATGGAGAGCGCTCGAGGACTTTGCCCGCACGGTCTTTGCCTGCCGAGAGAATCCCGGCTAGCAGCCGTGCACAAGGTCGAGAGTGATCAGCTAGACGCCTCCGCGTTCTGGTCCGGCAACCGCGCTCTGTGCGCACGCTGCCCCGGGAGGACGACCAGCCCGTCGCAAACGGCGACGGGAGGTGCGATAGAAGAGAACCGTGGCAGTCGACGAGCACCTCGAAGTCCTTTTTCGTGGATTGTGTCGCTGGGGCATCAGCACCACTACTACGCAGCGATGCTGCACCTCGAGGCCCGGCGTCGCGGTGGCGACAGTCTCAACCCGGAGGAGTCGGCGCGGCTCAAGCGTTGGCTGGACGAGGTTCATTTGCCGAGCGCCGTCGTCCACTACGACCCCGAAACCGTTGATGGCTACGTCTCGAGTGGGCTTGAAGGGCTGCACCAGCAGAACAGCTGAGGGTTGAGTGGTCGCGACGGCACGTTGCGACCACTGGGATTGCCGTCGGGTGCAGAGGCCGCCTTAGGCTCGAGGCGTGCGGCCAGGGACCTGCTGCCACCGGTTGATCTTGCCGCAGACGCGCCATTGTTCGGGCCCGACTGGAGTGACGAGGCCCGTGTCAACGAACGCGGTGAGGTAGGACGTCAGTGCCTCGAAGGCGTGGTCACCGTCATGTACCCACGTGATTGACGCCTCTCGGAGCGCGGTCCAGCAGTCATCGAACGCAAACTCGCGCCCCTGCTTGTTGTAGATCAGAGTTTCGTACAGAACGGCGTGCCAGTGGACCGGGAGCGCTTCGATCGCCCAGTCATGATCGCTCGGGTTCCTCAGCAGCTGGGGAGAATTTCCCCCCACGCGGTGGACCAAGCGGCGTGCCTGCGATGCATGCCAAGCGGCACGCTGCCGTTGTTCCTCTTCCTCCAGCGCCTCTTCGATCGCGCGTTCGGCAGCAGCCTGTTCTGCGGCGGCGCGGGCGGCCCCTCTCATAGCGGCGTCGATTCTTCGCATCGTCGGTGTCACCAGCCCGTGGTCGGGGTCCAAGACACAGGTATCAAGGTCGTCGATGCGCAACCACGCAGTGGATTCCCATGTGCGCAGCCGCGTTGTGAACCGCGAGTCACCAGCTAGCGTGCCGATCTGGAGAGTGGCTGGGTTGATGACGAGCACATGCCGATCCGCCGCCGCGAGCGTTCGTCCAAGCGCCGGTACACGGACGGCGGATGCGAACTTCGGATCCTGTTGAACGCGGGTGTGGCCGACGAGCCACGTGACCGTGACTTCTTCGCGGTCGAGGTCGGTCTGCTTCGCGGCCCAGAGTTCGGTGGGGAAGTGTTTGTACTCGACCTCGAGCGCCAGCCGTTGACCCTCGGGCCAGGTCACCAGAACGTCGGGGCGGCGATTGATCTCGAGCTCGACGTTCTTGAGGGTCTGTTCTTCGACAACGACGGCGCCAATGTTCGCCTCCCGAGTTGCCCATTGAGCGAGCATGGCCTTGGACGCGAGGTGGTTGGCGCTCTCCGGGCCGCCCGGATGCTCGACGGCCGTGACATGGAAGAAGTGGTCTCGCTTCGATCCGCCACGCGTCGAGATCGCTACTTCGCACCCCGGGACGAGACAGGTCCACTCTGCGCGGGCCGTCTTGCGGACTTCCGCTGCCGCGCCTGGAGCGATGAACACTGGCTCACCGGTGATCCGATGACGGGCCCAGACCTGGCGTGTTTCGCGGTTGAGAAAGGCTGCAACCACCTCAGACCCCTGATCCACGACGCGACCCTATATGGCGCATGCTCGGGGAGGAGAGTCTTCCTGCGATGGACCATGCCGGTCATCGGTAGGTGGCCAAATCCGATCCGGCAAGATCGACGACGTTACTGGTGTCCGTCGTTCGCGGTGTTATTGCCGCGACCGCTCTGATCATCGCCAAAGGCTCTCCGGATATCGGTCGAGGCGGGCGGTAGTGGCTGGTCCCACAAAATAGCGAAGGCATCGGTGAGCAGGGGCCAAATTGTCCGCTGCCCGTCCTCGACTGATCGGATGGCGTCCGCGAGCGGTGGTAGGACGACGATGTCATGAGGTATGACGCGCCCCGCCTGATCGAGGCGACCGTCGGGATCTGGAAAGCGCACGGCCACCTGCGCGCCGACACGCCGGAACGCCGTCGGCTCCCCCTCCTTCCCCGCGAACATGCGGTCGTAGACAGGGAGCG
The DNA here is from genome assembly GCF_042731755.1 of Promicromonospora sp. NPDC059942. Classification (NCBI taxonomy): domain Bacteria; kingdom Bacillati; phylum Actinomycetota; class Actinomycetes; order Micrococcales; family Promicromonosporaceae; genus Promicromonospora; species Promicromonospora sp. NPDC059942. The sequence continues at coordinate 163,510 of NZ_JBHWLR010000005.1, read as the reverse complement.
GGTCGCGGAACCCACCGTCCCGGAGGAACCGGAACCCCCAAGACCGTCCGCGCGTCGCCCAGATGAGCTTCACTTGCGGCTCTTCACGAGGACACCGTCCTCCACGCCGTGGTCGAGATCGAGTCTGAACTGCGTCAAGATCGCCGTGAGATAGTCCTTCCTCGATCGTGCCTCGGCGTTCATCTCCCGGACCGTTGGCTTGCTGAGTCTGATTGCCGCAGCTAGGGCGGGGATCACGAACTTGTCGATGACCGGGCCAACCTTGGGAATCCGCCTCACTAAATCGCGGAAGACGTTCGGGCCGAGTAGAACCTCTGCGAACACGTCGGCGTTGTCCACGAGTCGATCCAGCCACCTCCGCGGGATGTCAAGCCTCTCCGCCCACTGGACGAGTCTCTCCAGAGGCAGCAGCGTGGCCACCGGCAGGACGAGGTGGATGCCGACTCGCTGACTCACCTCAATCTTGCCTGGTTCGAACCTGGCAGACGAGAGCAGCAGGAAGTCTTCGCCCAGCGACAGCGCTTCAGGGACCTGTACCAGGCCCTTGAGTGCCTCGTGCAACGTGGCGATGTCACCGGCGGCCTGCTCCACCACGAGGTCCTGAAACCCGTGGACGTCGAGGTCAGGGTGACGGTCTGCCTTTGACAACGCGATGATCCAGATGCGGGGGAACTCAGTGAGCGGTTTGCCTTCATCGAGGAGATCATCCTTGAGCCGCAGGATCCCGTCGCGAAGGCCCCAGAACAGAGACTTGAGGTACTTTCCCTCCTCGTCCGCATAATCGAGAAGCTTCTGGCCGTCGACAAGAACCAGGGCGACGTCAGACCGTAGCAGCGACCGGAATGCCTCGAGGCGGCGCTTCGCTTCTTCTTCGCTGCTGGGTTCCTCCTCAAACCATTCGCCTGGGTAGTCGTGCCATGTGAGCCGCAGCGCGTCGAAGGGCCTCGCCTTGGCAGCCTTGGCGTCGCCGTGGTCTTTCGGTTTGATCGTGAACGAGTACGGGGTCGCCGCGAAGCGGGTAGGACCTGGCACCGTTGCGGCATTCTTCATGCCGAGGTAGTTCTGGCGCAGGCGATTGCCCTGACCAGTGTCGTCAGCGATGACGTGGAACAGGCTCTCCTTGAGGAACGCCTGCTCCTGCGCTGCACCGTAAAACGACGAGACCAAGACGGTCTTGCCGCTGCCGCTCCCACCGAACACGGCAATGTGCTGTTCTGGCACCCGATTCGCTGTCACGGCTGTGACGATACTCGCGGATGGGAGCGCGAAGTACCGTCGGAGGCGAGAACTCACCAAAGTCACCCGGTTGGCAGTTTCTCCTCCGCAGAACCCGCGCGTAACCGCAGGTAGCGGCGATAGGATTAGGACAAACTACTCGCCCCGCGACGACGGCTGCCCACCACGGCGGTCGTCGCGCTTCGCCGTCGGGAGACCTGGTTGACCTTCGTACCGCGTGACTCCGTCCGAGCAGGCTTGGATCACCTTGAGACGCGTCTTGATCCGATTATCGCGTCACGTCTGGCAGCAGACCTTCAGGGGCTCTCATGGACCGCTGTCCTTACGGAACTGGACCGAGCAAAAGGCAGAACACCCGGCCACTACAACACTCGCGACATCCAGTGCCAGCTTCGTGTCCTGACCGAGCGCTTAGGTCGGATCGGCTTCCCGTTCGATGACGATCGTCGACGGCCTCGCTACGTTTCGAGTCTGGCGAACGAGCTCCGCATCATGCGCAACGCTGAGAAGCACAACGACGAGATCACCACGGCCGATGCCTGGCGCTTCCACGACACGTCGCGGCGGCTTCTGGCGCAATTCGGCGACGAAGCGGGTCTGCCGCCGGTGACTGACCTTCATAAGGCCGCGTTCGAAGCGTTGGTTCGAGAATCGGGGATCGAAAGTCACGCACGGCCCACATCAGGACTTGACGAGCCTTCGGCAGCCGAGTCCGAGTCGGACCAGGAGACGGTGGCCGAACCGCACGAGGATGAGTTGGTCGAGCCGGACCAGCAGGTCCTGGAGCGCGACGATCCCGAGACGACACCGACGATCGGCTCAACCCGTCCTGCGTACGACCCCTGGGTCCCGGTGCGCCTCGGTGACACCGAGGTCCTGGACAACGTGGCCCGCAAGGCGAATAAGGACCGCATCCGGGCAGCCGCAACTGAGATCGTGGAGTTCGAGGGACCGATCCACATGGACCGCCTGATTGTCCTCATTGCGCACTCGTTCGACGTACCTCGGCTGACGACGAAGCGCTGGCAGAAAGTCGAGCGACAGGTACGCCAGCTCGGACTGCACCTCGACGCCGACAAGTTTCTCTGGCCGTCGAATCTCGACCCGAACACGTGGACCGAGTTCCGCCCGAATGACAGCGATGCTGGCCGGGAATTCCTGCACATCAGCCCTGTCGAGATCGCCAACGCCAGACGCCTCATCCGCCGCCGCTCGCCAGAGCTCAAGCTCGAAGGTCTTGATGTTGCCACGCTGCGCACCTTCGGTCGCAAACGCCGCACCCGGTCCGTCACGACGCACCTGGCACGTGCTGCAGCCGTAGAGCGGCCCGATCCAGTCTGAGCTGCGGCTATCACTTCCGCGGTCGGAGCTCCTCCGGTAGCGGCTTGCTGTGCACGACGGCGAGTTCCCTGTTCGGACGGGTGAGCGACGTGTACAGAGGGCCGCGCCGACCGAAGTTTTGTAGGAGATCGGCCGGCTCACTTACGACGACACCGTCGAACTCAAGCCCCGAGCCTCGTCAAGCGGCACGACGACCTGTGCCCCTCCGGATAGGCGCTCAGCAGCCGGTCGAGCTCGGCACGCACGGGGCTCTCGGTCGTGCTCGGGTGATGACCGGAGCGGGACCGTCTTGCTGGAACGCGACGAGTGCACGCTCCTTCCACCTCCAAATCTCAGACGACCCGGCACGATGTCGTCACGTCAATGACGCACTCGACAGGTGGCCTGACGACGAGAGCCCGTGAGAGTTTGCGGCGTTCGAGCGCTGCGTTCAGGTCTCCTAGTCCGGGTGGTAGCCGAAGCGCGATTCGCCGATGAAGGAGTTCATGGCTGCTGTCACTCCGTGCCGAGCTGGTACTCGTATGCCTGGCGGACAAGGCCTATGACATACATGAAGTCCGAACCCTCGTCGAGTGTCACCTCTGTCGGTCCATTGCCCCAGTGGCCCTTTCCGCTGACGTCGTACGCGAGGTCCCGCTCGTCGTTTAGAGCCTCGATCGGGATATTCAGGCTCAGCCGGAGCCGGCCTACCTGAGGTACAACGTCCACGAAGTTCGTCTCCGCCTTGAACGCGACGTACAGCTTGAGGAACGTTCGCGTGATCGCGGGGTCGAGCGCTAGGACTTCGCTGGTGAACCGCTCGAAGAGCTCTCGCCGCTGTGGCGGTAGCAGGTTCGGGTGGTCCTCGATGGTGAACCCGGTGGTGGACTTCGGCGATGTGAACGTTGCTGCTATCTGAGGATCGATGACGGGGCGTCGCCAGATGCCGGTGGCACGCTCGGCGAGTTCAGCCGCACGCGCCTCGATCTGCTCCGGCTCCCAGACCTCAAGTTGGCCGAGGCCCTGGTTAAGTCGAAGCGGCGAGTCCTTGAAGCCGCCATTCATGTCCCGCTTCTTTTCAAATGGGTGGTCCGAGTACTCCGAGTTGTACCCGGTTAGCGTGAGGTTGCCCAGCGTGTGCAGGTACTTCACCTGGATCGCTTGCCAGTCGTCGCCGAGCGCGGCTCGCCAGGGCTCAGGCAGGTTCTCGTTCTGGGGCAGGATGTGCTCGATCGAATACTCCTCGATCGACACGCGCTCCTTTCTCCCGTGGTTCTCAAGCACACGCAGGAAGTACGACCTCCGTTGGAAGTTGTAGAGATCGCTCGTGCGGAGCGCCTCGACGAACTCGGCGTCGGTCGGGAAGGTCCGGTAGCTCTTCATTCCGAGGAAGTGCGCCTTGACGCTGTCGACGTATCGGTCCTTGCGGATCGACTTGCTGAACGTAGCGAATGTAGTGTTCAACGAGTTGGTCGGGATCCGGCACACGGCTCGGCGGAAGATGTACGAGGTAACCATCTCGACGATCTCGAGAAGCTCGGTCTCGGTGATCGTGTCGAGCTCGTAGTCCGTGTACGCCTCGAGGAGGAACGGGTACACGACATCGGCCTTGATCTGGTCGAGGTCCTTGAACACGGCGCGGAGCCCCGGCCGCTTCTCCAGGTCGAGCGCTATGGCGCAGTACCTGCGCGAGTACTCGCGGAGCCGGACGACGAGGTCGGTCACGGACTCGCCGGCCCTGGCCACGGCGCTGGCGTAGTCCTTGAACGCCTCGTAGATGTCGTCAACGCGCGGGATGCTACCGGTCGCCACGGTGAGGAAGTGGCGCACGAACTGGTCGAACTGAGTCTCGTAGGCACCAGCCCCGAAGTCGACCTCCATCGGTCGCCAGTACTGGGTATACAACTTCTCCTGAGCACTGGGCTTGAGGTCCATCAGGACGAAATTGCGGATCAGATCAGCCTGCGACAGTTTCTTACCGGTCGAGTTCATCGCCTCGAAGACGAGCTGTGGGTTGTCAATGCCTCGCTCGAGGCGGACATCGACGACGACGAGCTTGGCCAGGCCTCGGCAGATGACTGCAAGGTCCGTGCCCGGTGCGGCCAGCAGCCGGCGGATGAGCTCGTAGTTCTCCACCACTCGGCTGGGCTCGTGATCGTCCAGGCTCATTCGGTCCACGACCGCGAACAGCGCGGCGCGGTCGCCCTGCGACAGGACGAGCTTGTATCTGCGTTCGCCCTCCTCATCGTCGTTGATGAGGTAACGGTTGCGGATCTTGCGCGGCGAGAACCCGTCCACAGGCTCCCGCTGATCCTCAGGGAGTTCTTCCAGCTGCTTGGTGAGAGCCGCCAGTAGCAGCGTTACTGTGGTGACGCGCTGCTGACCATCGATGATGAGATTGGGCTCGATGTCGGTGATCGCGCCCTGAGCCTTCTCGACGTAGACGACGGATCCCGTGAAGTGAGCACCGAGCGAGTTGTTTGACCCCGCGCGCAGGATGTCGGCCCATAGCTGCTCGACCTCGCCGCGGGTCCACGCGTAGGCCCGCTGGTAGATAGGGACGACGAACTGGTTGCTCTTCTTCAGCAGCGTCAGGAGCTGTGCGTCGACGGCTTTCATCTCTGTGCCCTCCCGCCGACAAGTCCCGTTCCGTCGAGCACCCCATTGAAGTCATCCATCGTCGTCACCGTCTGGTAGTCCAGGTCGGCGATCCCGACACGTTCCGCGACCGTGTCGAAGTGGACCTCTGCTGCGAGAATCTTCCCCTTCTCCGCCATGCGGAGACCCTCGATGTTCGGCGTTCCCTTCGTCTCGAAGACGATGTACCGGCTGCCGTCAGGCAGCTCGACGAGTACTGCCCAGTCAGGGACGTACGAGCCGAAAGGTGTCGGGACGCGGAAAGAGTCCGGGAGTTTGACGAACGCCTTGACGTCCTCCCTGCGGAGGAGATTGAGCGCGAACTCCTTCTCGACACCGGACTGAGCAACTACATGCCGGTAGGGCGATTTGGTGGCGAATGAGATCGCCATGCCATCGCGGTCAGAGACGATGTTGCCGCTCGCACCCTCGTAGCCCTGGAGGTCTGCGTTGTTCAGCAGTGACAGGGGATACCAACGCTCATCCGCCGGGCGGTCGTCGGCCACAAGGTCGTATTGGAGGCCCTTGAGGAGGAATGCCTCTTTCGTCTCGTTCATGAGCCGCGAGACGCGGTCCACATAGGCCTGTGGGTTCCGCACAAACTGAGGGAGCGTGCCCGAGTTGGTCAGTACGTGAGCGATAGTTGCTCGCGTTAGCTGCGTCCGGTCGGCAAGGACCGAGAGGATGTCCGGCAGGTCCTCACTGTCCGCGTAGGTGACGTCAGCGCGGCGGATCGCGGAGACGTCCGCGACGAGACCGCTCTGGTCGATCTTCTCTACACGCGACGTCTGCCATTCGCCCTTGCGCGCCGGCACGGGGATCATCCGCTGCAGAGCCTTCACGAGGGCCAGCTGCAGTTCCGTCTCGTCTACCTGGACCCGGTACTCGGTGCGGTGCTTGATGCGGTCCCAGAGCGCCTGGAATTCGGGGCTTTCGATTCGCTCCTCGACGATCGGCACGGGAATGCGGTCACCGGCCTTCTTGATGTCGATCGGACGAGCGAGGCGCTTGATCAGGTCGAGGACCTTGATCTGGCCAGACTCGTCCGCGACGACGTCGCTCACGAGAGCCTTGAGCTCTTCGCTGCCCTCTTGGACCGCCTTGCGCAAAACGTCTTGTACCTTTCCGGCCGGGTCGATGTATCCGCCGACGAGGAGGGCGGTAACAAGGTTCTCTGCGGCGGCGGTGCCTACCTTGATCGGCTTGCCGGTCTCGGGATCCGAGAACTCGATCCGGGCGATGCTGTCCGCGGTGACCTTGCCGAACGGGATGCCGAGGTCCTCGGCGATCTCGTGCTGGAGCTGCTCGGCGAACTCTTCGTACGACTCGTTTGCGATTACCGTGAGCCGGTTGACGTGGAATCCGTGCACCCTGTTGCCCGTACCGTCCACGCAGAGACGAAGCCCGCGGCCGACGCTCTGCCGACGCCAGCGCTCGGAACCCATGTTCCGCAGTACGCAGATCTGGAAGACGTTTGGGTTGTCCCAGCCCTCCTGCAGCGCTGAGTGCGTGAAGATGAAGCGGATCGGGGTGCCTGGTGTCGTCAGCCACGCCTTGCGCTTCATGATTTGCTCGTAGGCAGCTTCGGCTGCCTGGCGGCCGGCGGCAGTCTTCTCCGATGTATCGATGAAGCGCTCGGCGCCGCTCTTCTTGTTCCGGTCGACGGAGAAGTAGCCCTGGTGTGCCTCAGTGGCCACGGCGTCGGGCAGTTGCGAGCCGAGCAGCGTTGTGAACTCCGGCTCGGAGGTGATACGTGCGTACTCCTCCTCGAAGATCCGCGCGTACTCGCCGGGGTGAGCGTTCCCATCCTCGTCGTACACCCGGTACTTACTCACCGAGTCCACGAAGAACAGGCTCAGCACCTTGATGTCGCGCCGGTGAGTGCGGAACTCCTCCTCCTTGCGTAGGTGCTGACGGATGGTCTGCGCGATCATCTGCCGGGACTTCTCGCCAACGTTCACCTCGGCCCCGATCGACTCGCCGGGGGCGAGTGCCTTTGCCACGGTGTCGAAGCGGATGTACTCGGGCTGCACCCCGACTGCCGACACGGTGAGATTCGAGTACAGCGTGCGGCCGGTTATGTCGCCGAGGTTGTCGCCGTCGCGAACCGTCACGATCCTGCGATGAACCCCCGTGCCGTTGTCGGCGTCGACCTCGATACGTGCCGAGAAGTTTCCAGCACTTCGTTTCACGCTCTTGAGCTGGACATAGGGGGTGGTCCCACTTGATTCGGTGACGAGGGAGTCAACCTCGATCTGCTTGACGAGCTGCTTCTCGTACGCCGCGATAGCGTCAAGCCGATAGACCAGGTTGCCTCTGTCAAACTTCGGATGCGTTGCCGAGTAGCGAAGAACGGCGAGCGGGTGGAGCCGGGTGATACCGATCCTGCCGCGCCCGAGCTTCTTGCGCGGGTTACCGTCGTCGCCGTAGACGCTCTGTGGCTCGTCGACTATCACGATCGGCCTGGTTTCGCGGATCAGGTCGATCGGGACCTCGTTGTCGAGCTTCTCCGTCGGCTTGAAGATCATGTTGGAGTCTTTGTTGATCGACCCGACCGTCATGACCATGATCTCAATGCCGGACGACGTCGCGAAGGTCCGCACCTGGCTGGGCTGGTTGCCGTCGTACTGGAAGAACTGCATCGGCGGGTTCGCGTACAGCGAGCCGAGGTGTTCCCGGAGCATTTCCAGCGACGCAAGCACCCCTTCCTTGATCGCCACAGACGGAACGACCACGATGAACTTCTTGAAACCGTACCGCTCATGGAGCTCGTAGATCGTGCGCAGGTAAACATACGTCTTGCCAGTACCAGTCTCCATCTCGACCGTGAAGTTCACGGACTCGAGCGAGCTTTCCGGGCCGAAGCCAGCCGTCTCCTGGACTCCCTGCAGGTTCTCCAGGATCGTCTCGCTGTCCAGGCTGAGCCGGTTGGCGACACCGGTGCCCGAGAATCCTGTGCCGGGCAGCGTGTCGCGGGCTTCCGGATCTGCCTGGACCGTGAATTGGGACGTCAGCGCATCCTCGCCTCTGAACAGGTCGACCACGGCATTGATCGCGGCGCGCTGGTAGTCCAGATCGGCTTCGAAAGAGAACTTCATCGTCAGATGCTCCGCAGGGTCGTGACGCCGGCCTGATCAAGCGCTGCCGCCAGGTTGAGCTTGGCCGAGGAGTCTTGAAACCCGCTGTCGCGCACGACGACAGTGACATCCGAGTCGACAATGTTCTTGTCGCGCCACGCAACGATCGCCTTCGCGACTTCGTTCGACAGATCCGTGGTGATCTCGGTGCCGAAGTAGGCGTAGAGCGTCCCGCCGCCCAGGCTGTAGAGGGTGCTTCCCGCCACCTGGCGCTTCTCCAGGGGCGTCGTCAGATCGATACCTAGGCGCAGCATCATCTCGACCAGCAGGTCGTCAGTGGTGCGTCCCTCTACTAGGTTCTCCGTCGACTCCAGGAGTGTTGTGACGATATCCTCCGCGGCCTTCTTGCCGTCCCACGGCAGGAGGTTCGAGGACGCCAGGCGGTATGAGCGGAAACCGAGGTCGATGTCGGTCGACTCAAGCGTCAGATTCTCGGCGACCTTCCTGCCAGCGCGGCGGAGCCGCTCACGAGTGATGTCCGCGATCGTGGCGTACCCGTCGCGGTTCACTGGTTCGTCGAGCTGGACGAGGATAAAGCGGCGACGTCCGCCGTCAGCAGCGTTGAGGTCCATAACGGCGTGACCCGTAGAACCGGAACCCGCGAAGAAGTCGAGCACAAGTGCGTTGGGATTGTTGGCGCTGGCCAGACCGATCCAGTCGGCGATGACGCTGGAATCCTTGGGAAAGTTGAATACGTCGCTGCCAAGGAGGTCTCGTAGTGCGAGGCCAGCAGCGTTTCTATCCCGCTCAAATACGGACTCTGCCACGTGGCTGTCCATCTGATCCAGAAAGGTCTTTGCGCTCGGGACCTTCGACTCGTCAGTCCCAAAGTTGATAAGTCCAGCATCGATGCGGCGCTGCATCTCCTCGCGAGAGTATCGCCAGCCATTCGCCGGGGGGCTGATCTCCGCGCCGGTAATCGGGTGTGTGAGGGGATACCTAAGGTTGGGACGCGGGTTCGGACTGATGGTTGAACCGTCAGTTCGAATGGGTCGGCCATCCTGATCTAGGGTCGTAAACCGGGTTACGGCGTCGGTAGGAATTCCTGATGCCTTGAACGATCGCATCCATTCGCGCCATTCCTTCTGAGCTTTAGTGGGATCGCCTTGATGCTTCGACCAGATCTCTTTGGCGGCTTGCAGGGCCTCGTCAACTCCAGGTTTCCGTTCGCGCCATCGGATATCGCGAGAGCGTAGAAGGCCCTGATCTTTTGCATAAATTAGCATGTAGTCATGGCTCACCGAAACGAAGCGAGAGTCGTTTTTGCGGCCACCTTGCCACGTGATATTTGCGATGAAGTTTTCTGCACCGAGAACGCGGTCCATGAGCAACTTCAGTCGGGCGTGTTCGGTGTCGTCGATGGCGACGATGATGACGCCGGTCTCCTTCAGCAGTGAGTGGGCCGTGATGAGACGGGGGTACATCATGGAGAGCCATTTAGCGTGACGTGACGCCCCGGAACGGCGGTCCTCGGCGCGGCTTGATTCCCCTCCTCGCTCAGTGACCCCGTCCTCATCTCGCAACCCCGCATCGGCCTCGTATTCTGCGAGGGACGACATCCGGGAGTCGTCGTACACGAAGTCGTTGCCCGTGTTGTATGGCGGGTCGATGTAGATCACATCGACCTTGTTCGTATATCCGCGACGCAGGTTGCGTAGCACCTCAAGGTTGTCGCCCTCAATGACGATGTTGCGTGTCGTATCCCAGTCCACCGACTCCTCAGGCTTCGGCAGGAGTGTTCCGGTCGCCGGCAGCGTCGCGAGCCGGCGGGTTTCCGACATTCCCGGCCATCGAAGGCCGAACGGTTCGGTACCAGCGGGCTCGGCGTCCTGGCCGAGGAGGTCACGCAGCACGTCGAGATCGACCCTGCCGTCGGCGACGGCGTCAGGAAACAGTCTGGCGAGCTCGTCGAGGTTGCGGCGTGCTTCGCCGGGCCCGCTCGTCTCCTTGATCGGCGTGAAGTCGGTACTCATTGGGTGGGGCTCTCCTCGTCGTGCTTCGTGTACTCGGGCGCGTAGAGCGCCGTCTGCGTCTCGGCGATGTCGCGGCGTAGCCGGCTCGCCGTCGCGTTGAGGTCGATCTTGCGTTGGATGTTCTTCTCGCGCCTCACATCTCGGATGACCGTGTTGAGCTCACTTTCCAGGTCTATCAACCGACGGCGGAGGCCTATCGCCTGCACAGCGGTGAGCGCTTCGGACGCTGGGCGTCCGCCAGCTGCGGTGATTCGGACGATGTCGCAGTACAGCGCCCAGAGGTCCGACCGATTGATGCCGCTCAGAGTCAGGGCCCCGTCTGCGATCTCGTCGGTCGGAACGATCAGTGAGGCTTCGATCACGGACGTCGTGCGCGTGCGGTCGGACAAGCTCAGGCGTGTCACGGCGAGAGCCATGTACGGGACGCCGTCGGCCAGGGCGATCTGAAGGATGATCGGACGCGGCGTGTTTCGGTGCAGCAACTCGGAAACGCGCCTGATGTCGCCAGACCGAGCACTCGCCGTCAGGGCGACATTCAGGACCGGGATGATGTCGACCTCATGGTCGGCGTCCTTGAAGCCACGGACACCGATCTTCTCCGGCCGCAAGACGCCAACGGCGGTCGCCTGGGCGACGATCCGGTTCAGGTATCGTGCGTCGGCCGGCGCCTCATTTTCGTACTGCCCTGACAGGTCCTTCTTTGTCAGCCGGTTGTGAATGCGTGCGTCGTCGGGCAGCGCGAGCAAGTCAAGGATGTCGGTCACGGGATAACCGCCACCCATGCGACGACGTCGATGGACTCCAAGCCAGGCACGGAGGCGTCCGCACCGAGGAGCGACGGTCCTGCCGAGAAGATCGAAGCGGCGAGCTTTTCCTCGGCACGGCCGGATGCCGCGCGGACCGCGGCGTCGAGCAGGTTCCGGTAGTGCTTCATGGAACGCCCCTGCCGAGTCGCCTTCTCGAACTCGGTGAGGACCTCGTGGTCGGGCTCGACGCGGTCGAGGCAGTGCCGACGCAAGACGTCCAGAGCGCGCTTCGGCTCCTCGACAGGATGCGCGAGCGTACCGTCGTCGGTGACGTAAGCGAGGACGTACGGCGCGAGCGGGTACGACTTGGAGAACGAGAAAGCGTCGTCGCGCACGTGCAGGAGGAAGACCGCACCTGGGCCAAGGCCTTCCGATGCGAGGCTCTGGTCGAAGCGGGTGACGCCGAAGAGGGCAAGCGGCCATTTCGTCAGGCGTCGGAGCTCGCGGCTCGGGCGCGAAGCGGCGTCCATGCGGAAGTCCGAAAGCGTGAGATCCGTGATGGAGAGGCCGCCGGCGAGGTCCTCCATCGTCGGTGCAGCCTCCATCATCTGGTGCAGCTGCTTGCGCCGGTACTCCAGGTCGTTCATCTCCTGCGGATCGAGGACATTCTCGTCGCCAGTGGCCGACACATCGAGCAGCTTCATGCGGCTGGAGACACGCGTCTCGAGATTGATGTAGGAGTCGAGGTCCTTCGTCGGCCAGAAGTTCACGAGCTGCACGGCGGAGTTACGTGAGCCGAGCCGGTCGACACGACCGAAGCGCTGGACGATCCGGACTGGGTTCCAGTGGATGTCGTAGTTGACCACTGTGTCGCAGTCCTGGAGGTTCTGGCCCTCGGAGATCGTGTCGGTGGCGATGACGATGTCGATCTGCGGCGCATCTGGGTCACCGCCCTTTGACCGGGGCGAGAACGCAGTGAGGATGCTGTGCATCTCGCGTCGGACACCCGGAAGGGTCGTCCGAGGTGTCTGCCCCGTGATGAGCGCGACATGGATCCCCAGCTCGTCGACAGCCCAGTCGGCGACGTGCTCATACAGATGCTCTGCGGTGTCGCTGAATGCAGTGAAGATCAGCGCCTTGCGGTTGCCGTCGTTCGTGGGGTTCAGTGCCTTGTCCCGGAGGAACTCTTTGAGCTTGGCCAGCTTCGCGTCTCGTGGGGTGTCAACCTTGCGTACTTCTGCGAGGAGGTGGGCGATGTTTGAGCGGTCGCTGAGAAGCTCGGCGCGCCACTTGATCAGGTCGAGATCCTGGAGGAAGACCTTGACACTGCCACCCACCACTGCGTCCTCGAACTGCGGGTCCGCCAAGTCCAGCTTGTCGAGCCCGTCCATGTCATCCACGGAGACGCCGGGGGTGCCGGACCGCTCGAACTCGTCGATCCGCTCGATCGCACGATCGATCGTTCCGAGGATCTTCTCCAGCGTCATGCCGAGCGAGCGAACAGAGGACTCCAGACGCTTGAGGAGTCCAACGCGGAGCAGATGGACCACGTTGTTCTCGCGGTCGAGCTGGGACCACTTCCGCCGGCCACCTGTGCGGAGCGCTTGGTCGTACATCTCAGAATACTTCGTCGAATGCTTCGCCTGGACGTACGAAGTTGGCTTGTACGCGGCCAGCGTGAGCCTCAGGATCGCCCGGTTGATCTCCTCCAGGGAGATCATCTCGCCCTGACTATCGATGTCGGGCGTGAAGTTGATGGGCTTGAGGCGCTCAGGGAACTTCCCGGTGTCTTCGACGCCGTAGTACTTCTCGATGTGCTTGCGGGACCTAGCGATGGTGACGAGGTCGAGGAGACGGATGTAGTCCATCCCGAGCGTGTGAACAAGGGTCTTGGCGGTGCGGCGCGACTCGGGAGCCTTCTGCCAGGCGTTGAACTTGGTCTGTGCCTGTCGCAGGGTCGAGGCGATGTCCTTGATCCCGTCGTCCACCAGGGCCCGGTCATCGCCCTCAGTCGCGAACAGGACCTGGTTACGCAGGTCCGCGAGGCGAGTGTTCACCGGCGTGGCGCTCAACATGAGGACCTTGGTCTTTACACCCGCCTTGAAAACCGCGTTCATCAGTCGCTTGTAGCGCGTGATGCGACCCTTGACCTGCGGGTTATTGCGGAAGTTGTGAGACTCGTCGATGACGACCAGGTCGTAGTTGCCCCAGTTGACGTGTGAGAGATCGATGTCGCCGGATTGTCCGCTTGTACGACTGAGATCCGTGTGGTTCAGGACGTCGAAGTTGAACCGGTCGTCGAGGAGCGGGTTGCGTCCGTCGTTCGTCCGGTAGAGCGTCCAGTTCTCCCGTAGCCGCTTTGGGGCCAGGACGAGCACGCGGTCATTTCGCAGCTCGTAGTACTTGATGACCGCGAGAGCCTCGAAAGTCTTCCCGAGGCCGACGCTGTCGGCGATTATGCAGCCGTTGTGACGCTCAAGCTTCTGAATGGCGCCGAGGACTCCGTCACGCTGAAACTTGTAGAGTTTGTTCCAGACGGTGGTGTCGTAGAAGCCGGTCAGGCCGCGCTCTGCCGTCTCTTCGCCCGCCTCCTCGACGAAGTCTCTGAAGAGTGCAGTCAGGATTCGTAGGTAGACAGACTCCGGAGCGTTGTCCCGGTACAGGACGCGGGCAGCCTCGAAGAAGTCCTCCTGCGCCGGCACGGTTGCGGTCGTGTCATGCCAGAGGCGCTCGAACTGGAGGGCGACCTGCTGCACCTGGTGCAGATCGGTCAGCTCCTGGGGGAAGTGAAGGTCGGGAGACGGGACCAGGCCAAGGCTCTCTGCCTCAAGGCCGGCGCCCTTGACTGCGTAGGGGAATGGTCCGTCGACTGTGGTCCAAGCTTCGCGGGTACGGCGGTTCAGCGTCCGGACCTGCATCCGGTCTTCCGCCCAGGAGACGAACTCGCGGGCGACGCGGTGCTGGTCAAGCCTGGAGCGCTGGAGGTTCTCCTCGCTCAAGCCGTTGAGAGGGTGGGCAGTCAGGCTGCCGTTCCACATAATGAGGCGGATCTCGTCTTCGGACAGTTCGTCCTTGAGCACCTCGTACACGTAGATCGAGAACGACTCGGACAGGGCATCGAGGCGCGCGGCACCTGTGAGGTGCTTGCGCAGCCGGTCGACGGGACGTCCGGCGTCTTCGGTCATGAAAGGTTGCCTCCCGAGCAGATGACATGGTCAGAGGCCCGCACCGGGTGGCGAGCGAACCAGGATAGCGGCAACTCGATGGTATTGGTACTGGTCATCGCTGCGGGCAGAGAGTGGGTGAACCACCGGGTGAGATGCCAGACTGCCGCAACTGCCTCAGCGAGGCTGCCCCGCCCGCGGTGATGCACGCCACCAGCGTGTGTACGCATCCATGTCTTCGGTGGGCGTGGTGGTCCGGAGCAGCTTTCGAAGGTGGGATGCGTCGCCGTTGGTCAGCAGCAGCATCGGGCGACGCAACAGGGCTGACCAAGCATGGCTGTTGTGACCGAACGTCTCAAGAGACTCGACGAGTGGTTGGAGCTCGACGCCCTCGCCGAACTTCGCGAGCGGTCCGATCTCAAGATCACATCCCACCGGGAAGTCTCGTTCGCCGAATCGGACTGCCTTGTCGAGTCGGCGGACATCGCTCGCTACACGAGCTGTCCCAATGACCCGCCCGCGATCTCGCGTCGGATTCTTGAAGCAGCCTCGCGTTGTGTACAAGAAGAGGCTGTCGTCCTTGGCGAGGGTGGCGACCTCGGTTCGGCCGGCGCTGGGGAACGCCGTCCGTGACTCCGTGAGGATCCACCCGAGCGCGTCACGATCGCCGACGATGAGCAGGTAGGACGCCATGAATGAAGTCTGCCAGCCAGTGCTCGCCGCCATCCACTCTGAGGCGCGACGCGACTATTCGTCGCTGATGAGGAATGTCTCATCGAGGGGCATGACCTGGGCAGGATCGTCTATACGCAGCCGATTGAGGGCTCTCCTGATCTGCCCCTCGACGAGGACAGTGCGCGAGGTACGCATCCAATCGTGGACGGGGTCCAACTGCTCGTTGCGCACACGTACGCGCACTTCTGCAGATCGACCGTTCCGCATGGTCTGCAGGGCGAATTCTCCGAAGGCGTCGTGCGGCTCGTGCCGAAGTTCAACTATCAGGCCAGTCAACCGCTGAACCGGTTCAGGTTTTACGGCAGCCAAGAGCGTTGCGGCTCGCGAGATGAGTTCGATGGACTCGGCAGGTATCTCGACGTTCTGAGGAACTGTGGGAGGGGCGGGAACCGCAGGAGCCCACTGGAAAGACGTCTCGAAAGTGCTGACTGACTGCTCGCTGATAATTTCGCGAATCGCGACCAGGAGCTCGTGACTTGCACCAGCTGCGATCAGTGCGCCCGTCTCGGCTTGACGCGGATCGCGGGCTGGTTCGACAACGAGCCGAGAAACGGCCGTGAGCGCCTCGGCGAGTGTTCGCGTCACGCGCCGCTCGTCCGGTTCCGGAACAGCACGCTCCAGTTCGGAACCGTTGGCAGACCAGAGATCATCGGAATGTTCTTGGGCTCCCGATATAGGCATCAGGACCGGCAAGATGTATGAGCCCTCCTCGGTATGACCGAGCCGCGCACTGTTAGCAATCTCGTCGCCCACTTTCGAGTAGTTACCTCGAATGCGCGCCTTGGGCGTCCGGGAAGTCGTCGCCGTGGCCCGGATCATTCGGAGCGCCGATTCAGCCAGCGTCACACCCGCATGAAGCGGGATCGAGCCACGGATGACAATATCGTTGGCGGCCCGGAATCTCGTCACATCCGTCAGCACTCGCTGGATATCAAGCCCGATCTGCGTTGCTGGTCGTTCTTCAGACAGTGCAAGACTCTGAAGCACACTTCGCCACTCGTGGGAATCTGCGGCGATTCTCCTCGGTACAGCAACGCTTTGAGCAACCCTACCGGCCTGGAGCGACCACAACGCGCCAGCCGGACCGGACGACACCTCAGACCAGCCCCTGCGTCGTAGATAAGCATGCACATCCCGCACGGCATCGTTGATTGTCATCGCACGCCTCCGAACGCGGCAAGCATGTCGGAATGCCAGGTCGCCAGCGTGTCTGCCGTGAGCCTCTGTGCGACTGGCAGCGTGATCGATGCTTGGTCCGTGTTCGGGTCAAACCGCTTCCAGAAGGCGGCCGTCTTGTGGACGGTGCCTAGATCGGTGTGTTCGATCCAATCTTCGAAGTCGCGAGGTGCTGTGACGAGAACGAAATAGACCGGCAGAAGTGAGTCGCTCCACTTCTCAACCCATGATGGTTCCAGCTGCCACGACTTCGTGCGCCCCTGGATAGTGAAGCGTGTCGTGCACTTCACCTGGACGTTCACGCTCGCCTCGCGAAACTTCACGTCGCAATCCGTGGCGAGGACGTCTTCGTCCGGTGAAGTCTCGTTGATCCCAACCCCGGCCTGTGCGCACACCGACCGCACGTACGACACTCCGTAGCGTGCCAACTGAGCTCTGTCGTGAAGCGTCCGGTGCTGGCTGCGGGAGCTCGACGGCGACAGCGGCACCCTGCCACGGTACATGTCCAAATTGCGCCCGAACAGGCCTTGACCAGGGTGATTGCGCAATCGGCAGGGTGACATGCGGCCCTGATCGGCTCGTGGACGATCGATCGTTGAGCCCGCGCAGCGGGCTAACGATCGCGATGGCATGTAGACCACGAGATCACCTCCATTCGGTGAGCGCGAAAACTAAGACTCGAACACATGTTCCCACGAACGGTCGTCGCCGTCAGGCATCCCCCTGCCCGGCGGCCGTACTCAAGGTCGCCCTTGCTCCTCCCTGCCACGTGGCTACGGTAACCACAGGTATGTGGGCCACTCTCCTGGTTGCCTGGCGCGGCGGTTCCCGCAGCTAGTTCGTGCAGTTCTGGGTCGCTCCCGCTGCGTGCACCGGGTGTGAGCGGACTGGGCAAGGGTTCTTGGGCAATCACCGAGGCTGGCTCACTCGCGCAATCGGAGACCACGTCTGGCTGGAATAGCTGGTCCTCTGCCCGTTACTAGCGAGCTTCCCCGCTTCCTGGCTGTGGCTGTCGGGAGAAGGCATGCGCCGGTTGCAGTTGCCTTCGACGTACTGCCCGATTCGAGGCGGCCGTCGGCACCTGGTCCGGAGTGGCACGCAACGGGCACGGCCCAGTGCCGCTAACCTAGAAACCCCAGAATTCCAACGATCCACCCTCCCGGAGCCACATGATCAACTTCTGGTTGTTCACGCGACAGCCATCGCCTCGAGCCGGGTCGAGCGTGGGCCGGCGGAGCCTCCTGGACTGTGCCTAGCAATCTTGAGCAAAACGCTCGGATCTGCCGTCATGCTGGCACATGCGTCGCGAACAGCGCGGCAGTGCCCGGTCCGACGACTCGTGAGGCGCACCCCACCCGCATACTCATCCCGGGCACGGGCCAATCGCCCAGTCCTTCATGGTTACGCTGCGCCGCGTGACCTCAGACGACCGCCAGCCGAACACGACAAGCACCACCTTCGCGGCGACGTACGACTTCGTGCCCGCACAGTCGGATTACGTCAATCTCCTCCGCAGCACGCCCCAGTTGCGGCTCCTGAAGGCATTCGCCTGGGTGGCGCTCGGCCTGCTCGCAGCTGCCATCCTGATGAGCTTCTTCCTCGTCCATGACGACGGCCAACCTGCCATCGACCTGGAAACGCTCCTGCCCCTCACCGTGGCTGCCGTCGTGGCCACTCTGTTCGCCTTCGGGTACGCGCACTTCGGCGCCCGGGCTGCCTGGCGCAAGCCGCAGAACCGCGAACCCGTGCACGCGACTCTGGACAGCGAGGGCTTCCGTCACGAGGGCCCGAGTGGCAGCCAAGCCTTCACGTGGAGCGTGGCCACGCGCGCCCTGGAGACGAACGAGGCGTACTACGTCTATGTGCCGAACGGTGTGGCCTCACTACTGGCTGCCCAAACGGGCAGTGCCCCTTGAGGACCAGGCAGCTGTCCGAGCTCACATCCAGGCCCACGTCCCGCGGTACCTGGTTCGCTGAAGCGGAGTACGACATCACGAGCCGTGGCCACGGGGCAGGCGCCGAGGAACCCACCCCCGACTCACCACCCCCACCAACTGCGGCGGCACCGACTTCCGCGCCCACGCGCGGAACACCACGTACATCACCACCACCAGCACCCACCGCAGCACCGCCGCACCACTACTCGCGGCCGGGTTGTCGCAGAACGCCGTCGCCGAGCTGTCGTTGAGCGAGTGCACCACCATCACCAGCGCGATCCCGCCCAGCGCGCCCCACGTACCGCGCCACCCGTACAGATGCCACAGTCGCCAGGCGATCGCCGCGGCGATGCCCGTCCACAGCCAGTGCAGTGGCGAGACGGTGAACACCCGGAAGATCTGCTCCTGGACGACCGCAGCGGGTGTGGCGTCCAGAACCCCCGTCCCGCAGAAGTTCGGCCCCGACGCCGACGCCGTCTGATACGCGTACTGGGTGGTCTCGGTGATCGCGAAGCCGAAGCCCGAGGCTAGGCCCACCGCGATGCCGGCCCTCGGGTCGCGGTAGCGGCCCATGACGAACAGCAGCAGCGGCACCAGGAGCTTGGTTCCCTCCTCGACGACGCCGACCCACGCCGTCGCCGCCACGATCCCGGCGTCGTTGATGATCCACGAGTTGATGTTCGCCGCGACCAGCAGGACGGCGCCGCTGGTGCCGACGGCCACCGCCAGGACCGTGATGGGGCCGACGACGTCGTCCAGCGCGAGCTGGCGGTTCACGAACCGGTAGAAGGCCCAGCAGACGCCGGCCATGCCGAGCAGGCTGGCCACGCCCATGACGTGGATGTTTCCCGACGACTGGTACACGACCGACCCGGCCATCAGGACGACGACGGCCGCCGCGAGGTACCAGACCCACGGGCCCCAGAACCGCCCGTGGAAGTGTCGACCGCGTGCGGCAGCCGGGCCGCCGTCGGCCACCTCGCCGGTCCAGGCGTGGCCGTCCCAGAACCGCTGCCGGGCCGCGCGGGTGCTTGGGTCCGGGAACCAGCCGGCCGCGGGAACGCCGTCCCGGGGTCGGGCAGCGACGAAGGCACCCGCCGTGCCCGCCAGGAACAGGATCGCGCCCACCACGACGAGTGTCATGACTGGAGAGAACCAGCAGAGCTGATGGACCGCCATCGGAGGCAGGACCACGAGTCGGCGAATTCCCGTGCAACCTCCGCCACCACCGACCTACAGTTCAAACATGGTGAGCAGCGCAGGCGGGTACCGACCCCGCCCACTCAGGCGGGAGTTGTCCTGAGACGAGGTACCCATGGCGTTCCGACGCTTCTACCGCCGCACCTTCCTGAACTGCCGCGGCCACCACGCCGGTGCGTACGCGCTGGCCGACATCATCACCGAACCCGGATACACCGACGACGACCAGGCCAAGCGCGTCAGCGCGAGTCTGTCCATCGCTGACTGCGGCCGCGTCGTCACGCTCGACCTCGACGCCGGCACCCCGGCCGAGGCGCGCAACGCCCTGCACAAGGCCCGCCTGCTGCGCGACATCCTCGACCAGTCCGTCGACGCCCTCGAACGCGCCGTCGACGACGCCGGCCTGTCCGGCAGTCGGGAAGGGTGAGCAAGGCGCCCTGACGATCGAGCGATCAGGATTCCGCGGCACTAGAAGCGGAAGACGTCCACTACGCTCCGAGCCGTGACCGTCTACCGGATCCGACAGGACCTCGCCGTTCTCCTTGTTCTGCCGATCCCGATTCTCACGGCCGCAATCTCGCTGGTGCTGATCACGACGCAGCAGCCGGTCCTCGTCGCGCTGGCCGTCGGCTACATCGTCGTGTCCATGGTGCTCACGATCCGGATGTACCGGCGAGTACGTAATAGGACGCTCTCCGTCTCGGAGTCCGGCGTGACGGTCCAGCGCGACGCTTACAGGATCGAGGCACCCTGGTCCGAGGTGGTGGGGATCGACCGCAAGCGTCGGCAGGGCCTTCTCGCTGACGAACTCGTGCTCGCCAACCCCGTCGTCACCTTCGTCGACGCGGCGGGCAAGCCGACCCGTGTCCCCAAGGCCGCCGCCGGGCACCCGGCCCTGCAGCGGATCCAGGTCAGCTTCTACGACAAGAACTGGCGCGAGGGGCCGATCGGCGATCGTCTGAGGGCTCTGCTGCAGCCGTCGTCGTAGAAGCGTGATGTCCGACGCTCGGAAGGGGTGAACACACCCGCCTCGCCGAGAAACCAGCGCCACACCGCTCTTACGATCGAGATGTCAGGAACCCGCGGCAACAAAAGAAAGCCGCGGGCGACGCTCGACGAGGAGCGATCATGTCTGATGAGACCCACACGGAGACCGACCCGCTCACCCGGCTGAGAGAGATCACCTCAGCCCGCGCCGACGGCGACGTGCTCGACCAGCTCACGGCGGCCGGACTGGTCGACCTGGGGGAGGGCCGTCCCGTCCGCGACGTCCTCTACGAGGCCGAGCGCGACGGCACGAACCTGGCCGCGACCTTCGTCGAGGAGGAGGACGAGGACGCCACCGCCCTCGACATCACACCGATCGGGCAGCTCAACCCACGCCAGTCCCGCCGCAGGCTCTCCGCCGGGCGGGTGCTCGGCATGTACGTCCAGGACTGCCTGATCAACACGGAGGCGGAGCCCGCCTACCACCGGCTCCCGAGCTTCTCCTCGCACAACCCGTACCACATCGTCTATCTCTTCAAGTTCCCGCCGAACCAGTCGCGCACCGTCAACGTGACCCTCCAGGTCTTCTCGGCGGGAATGGTGCGCATCTCGGGCACGAACAGCCCCGCCGTGCTCACCGTGGGGCAGAGCTCCATCCCGCTCACGGTGCCGATCGGCGTCAAGACGACGAACGAGGGCTTCGCGAGCGTCTTCATCCAGCGCAGCGGCGAGGTCGGGTTCGACTGGTTCTCAGCGGTCGTCTTCTGAGGCCGGCGGCGGGCAGCGCGACTACGTTCGCCACCATGGCGACCACTCCCGACGAACGGCCCCAGGACATCGGCTCGGCGGCGCACACGCACGCGGTACCGCGCAAGCGGCTGGCGGCGACCGTGGTGTTCACCGATCGCACCGGCCGCGTGCTCCTGTGCGAGCCCACATATAAGCAGGTCTGGGAGGCCCCGGGCGGCGCCGTCGAGCATGACGAGTCGCCCCGGGCCGCCGCCGCACGCGAGGTCCGGGAGGAGCTCGGCCTGGTCATCGAGCCGGGGCGCCTCGTCGCCGTCGACCACGTTCCAGCGGTCGACGGCCGCACCGAGGCTCTGGTCCTTGTCTACGACGGCGGCCGGTTGACCGAACAGCAGACCGGGGCGATCTGGCTCGCCGGCGACGAGCTGCGGTCCTGGGCGTGGTGCACCGTTGACGAGGCGCGCGAGCGGATGCGCCCCCTGGTCGCCCGCCGGATCGCCGCGGCCCTGGGCGCTATTGCCGACGGCGGCGTGGCCGAGCTGGAGAACGGCCACCCGGTCGCGGTGCGGCCCGCCGACCGCGGCTGACCCGCACTGGGGCCGGGTCCGCCAGGACCGAGGGCGCCGCGAAATTGAGATGGTGCCCCGGTCTACGTTCCGGCAGGCTGCACTGGCATGACCCGCATACGCCCCACCTGGCCCGACCTGCCTGCCTCGATCCGGACGGCGATCGAGGACCGCCTGGGCGCGAAGGTCACCTCCTGGGTCTCGCACGACGGCGGATACTCGCCCGGCCTGGCCAGCGTGCTCACCACCGAGCGCGGCCCGGTCTTCGTCAAGACCGCCGCTCCCGGCCAGACCGAGGCGCTGCGGCTGCACCGGAAGGAGGCGGCCAAGGCCGCCAGCCTGCCCGCGGGCGTGCCGTCGCCCGCGTTCCTGTGGTCGCTCGACGTGTCGGACGGCGATGGGGTCGCCGACGCCGTCGGGCCGGAAGACGGGGGCACCGCCGTCGGGCCCGATGCTGCGGCCAGCCCGGACGCGCCCGCCGAACCTGAGCAGTGGGCCATTCTCGCCTTCGAACCCGTGGACGGCCGTGCGGTGCGCACCGAGCCCTGGGACCTGGACGACGTCGACCTGCTGGCCCGCCTCGCCCTCGAGATCGGTGAGCATCCGGCGCCCGACGGCGACGTGTTTCCCGACTCCGCCGAGCACGTCCGGACGGAGGCGGCGGTCCTGGCCGACGAGCGCCCGCAGGGGCTGGCGACCTACGACCCCTGGTTCGCCGAGCACCTCGCCCTGATCGCGCAGGCCGCCGCCCCGGAGCGGCAGACCGAGGCACGCGCTGGCGACCGGCTGGTCCACGCCGACTTCCGGGCGGACAACGTGCTGATCCTCGGCCCGGACGAGCAGCGGCGAGGCGTGGTGGTCGACTGGCCGCACGCGGCCCGAGGCGCCGCGTTCCTCGACGTCGTCGGGATGCTGCCGGCCATGCACGCGCTGGGCGGGCCCGCGCCGTCAGCGGTGCTGGAGCGGACCCCGCTCCCGGCCGGAACCGACCCCGAGGCCGTGGTGACCCAGGTCGCGGTGCTGGCCGCGTACTTCGTGCACGGGTCGCTGCAGGAGCCGCCGCCCGGCATCCCGCACCTGCGCCAGTTCCAGCGGGTGCAGGCCGAGGCCAGCATCGCCTGGCTGCGGGAGCTGATGCGGGCGGGCTGACCGGGAGTGTCAGTGGCTCCGCGTACGTTCCTCGCCATGGGTACATGGAGCACTGACATCCTGGGCAACGACGGCGCCCTGGACACGCTGGGGGCGCTCGCGGACCGCCAGCTCTCGTTCACCGACCTGGCCGACGAGTTGCGAGGCGACTACATCGAGAGTGACGCCGGTGCCGCCGTCCTCGCCCTCATCGAGGTGGCGCTGGCCGCGCGCGGGCTCCGCGAGCTGCCGCAGGCCGACGCCGTGGAAGCGGCCCGGGACGTGCTCGACGACGAGCGCGCCGCCTGGCTGTTGGAGCAGACGGACCGGGTGCTGGGCGCTGGTTCGGAGGTCTACGAGCTGTGGCAGGAGGCCAGCGAACAGTCGTTGCGCGAATGGCTCGGCAAGGTCGAGGCGTCGATCGAGGACCTGCGGCAGGCCCTGGGGTCGGCCGCGCTGGTCGGTGCAGCGGGTGGGGGTACCGGTGACTGACCGCCCCGACCTCGAGGACGCGGCAGCCGACGACGACCTCGGTCCCAAGCATCCGGCGTTTGCCGCCCACTTTCGCGACCCGATGTACGACGACCAGGGCGATGACTTCGCACCGTTCGGCAATGACGAGGGGTGGGACACGGTCGTCGAGGCGGCAAAGCGGATCGAGGAGCTGGACGGCAGCACCACCCTGGTGCAGATCGACCCCGAGTGGTTCGAGGACGAGGCGGCCGTCGTGGCGGGCCTCGACGAGGACGACATGGACATGGCCGACTTCACCATCGGCGCGGGCTTCGCGCTGCTGCGTCTGACCGGGCAGATCGACGACGTCGGCCGCGGGCTGGTGCTGAAGGCGCTGGACGCGCGGGACCGGCTCCAAGGACCGCAGCCCCAGACTGAGCGGATGCGGGCCGACCTGCTGTCCTTCCGTCCGGGCTGAGATTCGACGTCAAAATCCCGGCTGCCCGCGCGACCGTCGCGGGCGCCGGGGCCTCACTGCGGATCTAGTCCGAAGTGTTTCCGCACGGTCGGGTCTTTCTCGATGATCAGGTCGACGACGTCCCAGAACCGCGGAAGCCACTCGTGCTGCAGCGCCTCCTCACGGGAGAGCTGAGCTCCCCGGAGGGCGTTCGAGCAGTCACCGGGAGGAGTCACGAGGGAGCACGCGTAGCCGTGGCCCTCGATGAAGCCGTACCGGCAGCTGAAGGTGACGCGATCACCGACCACCGTGGTCGGGCTGTCGGGGTCGAACTGGTCGTCGAGGATCACGTCGATGTACGCCTCGTGCTCCCCGCCGTGGTGCACGCAGTCGGCGTAGAAGATCGCGAAGGCCCCGGTTACCTCGTGGTTGACGAAGCCTGTCACCCGCTCGTGCAGGTTTCCGCAGTCACAGGTGTAGGTCGCGACGTCGTAGTCGGGGTCCAGGAGCAGGCTCACGGTGAGCACCGTACCGGGCGGCTTCGTGCACCTGCGTCGCCGCAGCTCGTCCTTCCGTTCTCGGCCAGGACCGACGCACGAACGACGTCACGGTCGCGCCGCCTCCCGCGGCAGCACCCGCGCGACCAACACCAGCCCCAGGCACGCGACCAGTGCCACGACCGACGTGACGATCCACGGCAGGCCCGGGTCGACGCCGAAGGTGGCGGCGAAGACGCCCGGGGCCGCGATGTTGGCGAGTGCGAAGCTGTACTGGAACCACGACAGGTAGGTGCTGCGCTGGCCGGGCGGCGCGGCGTCGGCGGCGTAGGCGAGCGAGCGCGGGCCGTGCAGCAGCTCGGCGACCGAGTAGACCAGCACCGACAGCGCCAGGCCGGGGATGATCAGGCTCGCGGGGGCGAGGCCGAGCGCCGCCGTGCACACGCCCCACACGGACCAGATGATCCCCGCGATCACCATGACGGTGACGCGCGAGCGGCGGCGCGTGAGCCGGACCGCGAAGGCCTGTCCCAGCGCGTTGAGGATCGTGTTGATCGCGAGCAGCGGTCCGACGACGGCCGCGGGCGCCGCCAGCCCGTCGACCACGTACACGCCGAGGCCCGAACCGAGGATGGTGCTGCAGAACGCGAACAGCGCGCCCACACCGATGAGGCCGAGGTACGGCAGCGTTGGTATCCGGTGGGCGCGGACCGGGGCGGCGGCGTCCGCGGCGCCGGTTCGCCGGGCTGAACGGTCGCCCAGGAGCAGCACCGCGGAGACCACGAAGCAGACCGCGTTGGTACCGATCGCCAGCAGGTACGGCAGGTCGCCCGGGATGAGCAGCAGGGCGCCCGCCGTCAGCGCGCCGAGCGCGTAGCCCGTGGCCTGCACCATGTTGGTGAACGCGAACCAGCGGTCCTTGTCCTCGGCGGGGCCCGAATCCGAGGCGTCCGCGATGACGGAGAAGACCGACGACCAGAACGCCCGCTGCCCGATCGCCGCCACGAGCGTGCAGGCGGCGACGGCCGGCAGGTCGCGGGCGATCAGCAGCCCGCCGAGTCCGACGGCTTGGAGCACCTGCGCGGCGATCAGGATATTGCGTCCGCCCAGCCGAGGCACGATCTGGCCGACCAGCGCGGGCACCACCAGCGCGACCGCGAAGGTCGCCGAGAGCGTGAGCCCGGCCTGCTGCAGCGGGATGTCGGCGACGCGGGTCAGGAAGAGAAGGAGCAGCGGGCCACTGATGCCGGTGCCGATCGAGTCCACGCCGAGGGCGACCGCGAGGGGGATGTGACGGCGAAGCTCGGGCAGGTCGAACACGGTGCGGGTCTCCAGACGGGTTGGGGCGGCAGCCCGGGGCGGGCCGGTGTCCAGGGCGGGGCGGAGCTCAGGCTCCGCCCGGCGGCAGTACCGCCCCCCGGTCCTGACGGCGGAGCAGCACCGCCGACGTCGTCCCGACGAGCGCTGTCGCGGTCAGCACCCCGGCGATCGGCGCGGCGTCGTGCAGGCCGATCAGGCCCGCGACCGGGGCGATCAGCCCCGCCGCGGCGAAGGTGCCGAAGCCGTAGAGGGAGGTCGCGGTGCCGGCCTGCGCGGACTGGTCCCGCAGCGCGCGGCCCGCAGCGCCCGCGAAGCAGCCGCCGCACCCGGCGACGAACAGCCACAGGCAGGGGAGCAGGCCCGGCAGTCCGGCGCCGGCGCGTTCCAGGGGGACGATCGCGAGCGCGGCGACGGCGGTCAGCGCCGCGAACCCGATCAGTACGGGCGCGTTCGGACGACGCCGCTGCAGTGACGCGCTGGCCTGCACCCCGACCACGAGGCCGAGCGAGTTGGCCAGGAAGACGGCCGCGAACTGGCCGGCGGTCAGGCCGTGCACGTCCTGGAGCAGGAGCGGCGACGCCGCGACGTAGGCGTAGACGCCGGCGTAGGTCATCGCGCCGAGCAGCGTCGCGGTGCGGAAGCCGGGGTCGCGGAGCACGGCGCGGAGTCGGGCGCGGGTGCCGCGGTCGGCGCGGGGTGTTGAGCCGTCGCGGTCGCCCGAGCCGCCTCGCTTCGCCGAGCCGCCCCGAACGGTCAAGTCGTTCCGATCCGCCGAATCGTCGCCGTCCGCCCGGCTTCCGCCGTCCGCCTGGCCGCCCCGACCGACCGCATGCGTCTCCGGCACCACCATCACCGTCACCACGAGCACCGCCGCCGAGAACGCCCCGAGCACCGCGAAGATCCCGCGCCAGCCCACCTGCGGCAGCAGCGCCGCGCCCGCGACCGGCGCGAGCAGCGGCACCGTCGTCGTGATCAGGGTGATGCGCGAGACCAGGCGTACGAGCCCGGGCCCGTCGCTGACGTCCCGCGCGATCGCGAGCACGAGCACGGAGCTGCCGGCGGCCGCGACGCCCTGGACGACGCGCAGCGCGGCGAGTGCCTCCAATGACGGCGCGGCGGCGCACAACAGCGTGACCACCACGTGCAGGGCAGAGGCGAGCAGCAGAGGCCGGCGTCGTCCGACCCGGTCGCTCCACGCACCCGTGACCAGGTTGCCGAGCGCGAGGCCCACGGTCATGCCGGCGAGCGTGAGCTGGACGGCGCCGTCGTCGGCGCCGAACTGGCGTTGCAGCGCGGGGAAGGCGGGGAGGTAGAGGTCGATCGAGAGCGGGCCGAGTGTCGTGAGCAGCCCGAGCGCCACGATCAGCAGTCCCGTGCGCCGCACCGTCGCCGCGTTCGTCATCGTGCCCCCTGCACATCGTTGTACACCACCGTCAGCGGTTTGCCGGTGTCATGGTTGCCTACGGCGCCGACACCGGTCAAGCCATTACGCTGGTGTCATGCAGCTGGAGGAGAACGGCTTCGACACGTGGGCGCCGCCGTCGCCCGGTCTCGTGCGCGACTTCGTGAACAGCTACGAGCCGCAGGAGGACGCCGAGAGCCTCGACAGCGCGACCGCCCTGCGCGACTGGTTCGCCGCGCGCGAGCTCGTCCCGGCGAGCGCCCGCATGACGGCGGACGACGTCGCCGCCGCGCGCCGGATCCGCGAGGGGCTGCGCGCCGTGCTGCTAGGACATGCCGGGCATGAGGCCGACGACGAGGGCGCGGCCCGTCGTGCGCTCGACGCCGAACTCGCCCGCCTCCCGCTGCGTGTCTCGTTCGACGCCGACGGCGGGCTGCGGCTCACCGCCGCGGGCAGTCCGTTCGAGCGCGGGATCGCCGGCGTGCTCGACGCCGTCCGCCGCAGCGAGGCCGCGGGCGAGTGGGAACGGCTCAAGGTCTGTGCTCGCGACACCTGCCGCTGGGCGTTCTACGACGCCTCCCGCAACCACGCGCGGCGCTGGTGCTCCATGGCGGGCTGCGGCAACTACATCAAGATGCGGCGGCGGTCGGCGGACCGGGCGCAGGCGTAACGCAGGCCGGCCGGCCACGGAGTCGCCCCGGGCGCGGCCAGTCCGCCCGGCACACCGAAGCCTCAGGTTCTGCCAGGATTCCCCTCGTGACCAGTTACTTCGCCCGTTACCAGGCCGGGAAGCACGACGATGTGTGGCGCGACCTGCGCGCCCTGGGACTGACGGCGTTCGACGAGCCGCACCGCGAGGACGCACAGGCCGTGGCCCGCGAGATGGCGATCCGGGCGCGGCGGAACGTGGAGACGATCGTCGACCGGCTCCAGGCCGACGGGTTCGTCGCCGCAGAGAACGACTTCGAAGCTGCGCCCCGCCCGGCGCACCTCCCGCCGTCGGACGGCGCCGCCGACCTGGCCGACTGGATGGAGGACACGTTCGCGCCGTTCCCGATGACGGTGTCGGCGTGGATCCGCCAGGTCGGGGACGTCTGGCTCGTCGGCCAGTACCCGCGGTGGCCCGAGAGCGTGCTTGCCGACCCGCTCGTGGTCGAGTTCGAGCACGTCGCGTACGGGGGTGGCGCGCGCGAGTACTTCGAGACGGAGCTGACGGGCTTCGGCCCGGACGCCGACCCGGGCGACGACTACCAGCTCGACTTCGCCCCGGACGCCCTGCACAAGGCCAACATCAGCGGCGACGGGCCGTACGGGATCCAGCTTCCCGGGGTCGGGGTGGACGGGCTGGTCGGCCCGACGCTCTGGTTCGTCGATGACCTCAACAACGCGTTCGCGGCCGGCGGGTTCCCCGAGGCCCTGTACCCGGAGGGCTACGTCGACCCGCCGGAGGGCCTGCGCGAGGGCCTCGCCCGGGACCTGCTGCGCCTCTGACGGCGGCGGCACCGGACCAGCGCCGCCTCGGAGCGCGGCATCGGTTCGGCGCGCCGGCTCAGAAGAGCGCGTCCTGTTCCACGCCCGAACCCGCCCCGCCCGGCGCGCTGACGGGCGAGGCGCTCGCCGTCCCCGGCACCGACGGATCGGCCCGGATCAGGTCCCAGCCCTCCAGCAGGCCGGTGTCGACGAGCAGCACGCCGCCCGCCGTCGCGGGCCCCGACGCCGCACCGCCCGCCGTCGCGCCACCCTGCGCGCTCAGGTACACATCCCGCCCGATCCGACACATCACCTCGCCCGTCACAGTCGTCCCCGGCCGCAGCGGGTCGAGCTGCCGCGCGGGCGCCAACCCGCCCTCGGGCAGCCCGTAGGTAGAGGTATGGTCGAGCGCCGAAGTCGGCGCCCACGCCTGCCCGGGCGGCCAGTCCAGCCCGGCCGCCTTCCCGACGACGGCGGAAAGCTCTGCCGCGCGCGACGCCGTCGTCCCCGGCGCCCACCGGGCCGCCCGCTTGCGCGCCGTGTGCACCTGCTGCGGCAGGCCGAGCGCTGCGGTGAGCAGGGCCTCGCACCTCCGGGCGGAGACCAGCGTGCCCGCCGAGAGGAACAGCGACGACAGCGCGCCCTGCTCCAGGAGCCGGGCCGGCCCGCGGGCCGATGCGGTGATGCCCGCCTTGATCACGCTCCCGTGGTGGGCGAGGTAGACGCGGAACTCCCGCGGGTCGTCCAGCGCGGTGTCCGTCGCGACCGAGCGGGTGCGGGCGATCGCGGCGCACGACTCGCACTGGCCCGACTTCGCCGCGGCGTCGATCCGCGCCCCCGCCACGCACGGCACGCGGCGCCCGTCCCACCACAGCCCGAGGCACCGCCGGTCGGCGCCGACCCGCAGCCCGAGCCGCGCCCCGACGTCCAGCGCGCTGCGCAGCGTAACGCCGGCGGGGGAGAGCCACTCCAGCGCCGCGGCGCCGTCGGCCCAGGTCAGGCCGGTCGGCCGCCAGGCGGGCGGGGTGGTGCTCGGCGTGGTGCGTTCGTTGGACACGGCACGACTCTAGAGCCACCCGACAAGCCGATTGCCGGCTCCCGGTACACGATGGATTTCTTGGAACGGCCCGAGGGGAGTCGAGGATGACGACGATCGTCGTGCTGGGCGGCACCGGCACCATCGGCACCCAGGTGGTCCGGCTCCTGCGGGCGCGGGGCGACGACGTCCGCGTCGCGTCGCGCGCGAGCGGCGTCGACCTGGTCACCGGCCAGGGCCTGCGCGAGGCGCTGGACGGCGCCCAGGTCGTGGTCGACACCGCCAAACCCGGCTCGCTGGACCCCGCCCGCATCGGCGAGTTCTTCGACCGGGCCGGCGAGAACGTCACGCGGTACGAGGGCGAGGCGGGCGTGCGGCACCACATCATGCTGTCCATCGTCGGGTCGGACCGGGCGCCCGACGTCCCGTTCTACGCGGCCAAGGTGCGGCTCGAGGACGCCGTCCGCGGCGGCTACGCGCACTGCACCATCCTGCACGCGACCCAGTTCTTCGAATTCGCGCCGGCCATCGCCCGGGCCTCGACGGCACCGGAGGGCGGGCCCGCCCTGATCGCCCCGCTGCTGGTGCAGCCGGTCGCGGGGTCGGACGTCGCCGCCGAGCTCGTCCGGCTCGTGAGCGCGCCGCCGGGCATGACCGACCTCGACCTGGCGGGCCCCGACCAGTACGAGCTCGACACCTTCGTGCGCGTGGCGCTGTCCCGGCTGGGCGCGTCCCACGCCGTCGTCCGCGACCCGGACGCGACCTACTTCGGCGGTGTGGTCGACCGCCGCGCGCTCCTGCCCGGCCCCGGCGCCCGGATCGCGCCGACGGCGCTGCGGGACTGGCCGGGCGGGGCCCAGCGCCCCGCCCACCTGGCCGCCCACGGCTGAGGCCGGTCGGTCACCACTCGCCGCCCAGCGGGTGGTCCTCGTCGGCGAAGATTCCCGCGAGAATCCTGTCGCGCTCCGGCTCCGGCGGTGCGACGCCGTCGCGCTCGGTCGCCCGGCGCACCGCGTCGTCCTGCGGGTGGAAGCCGATCGCGTGCCCCGGCCCGAGCGGGAACCAGCCCGGCCCGTTGTCGGAGACGCCCCAGACCACGTGGTGCCCGGGCCGGTCGAGCGCGGCCACGGCCTCGACCAGCCGGGCGGCGTCGGCGGGGGAGAGCCACAGGGCGACCGAGTGGCCCCCCGCGACGTCCGGGCTGAAGGCGCAGATCCGCGCGCTCACCACGGTCATGCCGAACCGGTCCGCGTAGACGCTGCCCAGGGCCTCGCCGGCGGCCTTGCTCATGCCGTAGAACGTGTCGGGCCGCGGGTGCAGCTCGTCGACGGCGCCGGCCTCGGCGGGCGTCGCGTACCCCACCGCATGGATCGAGCTCGCGAACAGCACGCGCGGCACGCCCGCGACGTGCGCCGCCTCCAGCGTCCGCTGCGTGCCGTCGATGTTCACGGCGATGATCTCGGGCCACGGCCGCTCCCAGGGATGGGCCGCGAGGTGCACCACCAGGTCCGCGCCCCGGAACGCCTCGTCCAGGGCGCCCGTCTCGGTGATGTCGGCCGCGAACCACTGGTCCCGCTCGTCGCGCTCGGCGGGCACCCCCCGGTCCAGCAGCCGCAGCTCCCGCCCCGCTCGTCGCAGCAGCGGGGTGACCGCGCGGCCGATCCGGCCCGCCGCCCCGGTGATCGCGATCACCTGTGGTGCGTCGTTCGACATGCTCGGGCTCCCTCGTCCGGTCGGTGTCCTGACGAGAGGGTAGGGGATTTGGTGGCGGACGACCGCGACGACCTGCGATGACACGCGTGAGGGCGGCACGGGGGCGGCACGTGAACAGCGCGCGGCCGGCACGGTTGCGGCACGGGAGAATGGCCCCATGAGCACCTCGCGCCGCGCCGCGCACCCGCACCCGGACCCGCACTCCGACCCCGCGACGCTCACCCCCGAGGAGCGGGAGGACTTCGCCGAGCGCCTGCGCGAGCGCGTCTACGTCACGTTCGCCTCGCTCGCCGTCATCCTCACGCTGCTGGCCCACGCGCACGGGCTCGGCGCCGGGACGGCGGCCGCGTCGCTGACCATCACCGCCGTCGGCACCGTGGCCGCCGCCTGGCTCGCCGAGCTCATCTCGCACCTCGCCGCGCACGGCGGGTTCCCCGACCGGCACCACCTCGGCGCCATGACCCGGACCAGCGGCGGCGCCCTCCTGACGCTCGTCATCCCGCTGCTCGCCCTGGCCGCCGCGGGCCTCGGCTGGTGGGAGGTCACCACCGCGCTGCGCGTGGGCGTCGGCGTGCTCATCGCCACCCTGGTGCTCATCGCCTGGCTCGGCATCCGCCGCACCAAGCTGCCCTGGCTCGCGCGCATCCTGGCGCTCGGCGTGCTCGCGGCGCTCGCGGTCGGCGTGGTGGGGCTCAAGCTGCTCGCGCACGGCTGAGTCGGCCCGGGCGGGGACGACGGCGTCCCGCGGCGTCGGCGTGCGGCGTCGATACCAGCCGCCGGATCCGGTGCCCGAGTCGATCACTTTCGGACATCTTGTTGACGTGAACATTTCGCGGGTGCCAGCCTGTTGCGCGGCGGTCCCGCAGGGCCCGCCGGAACGCAGGGTCGCGTTCCGCGAGGCCGGCGCCGTCCGTCCTCGTGCGTCCACAGACTTCGAGGATGAAGGAGACGGACATGGGACTTCGCCGCGCTCGGCGCACCAGCCCCTCCGCATTACCCGCCCGCCCGGCGCTGTCGCGTTCGGCACCCGCTCGACCGGCGCTTGCCGTCGCGCTGGCCGCGACGCTCGCCCTCCCGGCGCTGCCCGCCGTCGCGCACCCGGCCGTGCGCGACGCCGCGCCCGCCGCAGCGACCGACGACGCCGCCTACACCACCTACCCGCCGATCCTCGACCCCGGCTCCGGCGCCGCCGACTACTTCACGCCGTCCTGGCTCGACACCGCCGGCAGCCACATCCAGGCCCACGGCGGCCAGGTCGTGTCGGTCTCCGCCGAGGCGCTCGGCGTCGACGCCGGGTCCGTGGTCCAGGGCGAGGAGGCGGGCCAGACCGTCTACTACTGGTACGGCGAGGACCGCAGCAACGGCTACTACGGCAGCCCGGGCGTGCACGCGTACAAGTCGCACGACACGAAGAACTGGACCGACGAGGGCGTCGTCCTGCGCTCGGTGTCGAACGCGGCGGAGCTGGAGTCGGACTACTTCGACGCCCTCTACGACACGGTCGACGACGCCGGCCTGCCCCGCGCGGACCGCATCGCCGAGGTGAACTACCACCTGAACACCAACGAGGCCGCCGACTACACGACGATCTTCGAGCGCCCCAAGGTCCTGTTCAACGAGCAGACGAACCAGTGGGTGCTGTGGTGGCACTCCGACGGGCAGCGCACCGTGGGCGGCAGCATGTACGCGCGCTCGATGGCGGGCGTCGCGGTCTCGGACAGCCCCACGGGGCCGTTCCGGATGACGGGCGTGTACCGGATGCCGAACCGGACCAACTACCAGGCGTGCATCTCCGCCGCGGTGCCCGGCCAGGCGCGGGACATGACGGTGTTCCAGGACGACGACGGCACGGCGTACATCGTCTACTCCTCCGAGGAGAACCGTTCCCTCTACATCGCCGAGCTCGACGCCGACTACACGAACGTCACGCACACCACCGACGTCGACATGGCCGACGCCGGGCAGTACTCGGAGGACGGCCGCTTCCCGTACCTGTTCGCGGACGGTTCCGCCGCGGCCCCGGTGCGCGGCGAGGACTTCCAGATCGTCAAGGAGTGCGGCGTGCTGGAGGCGCCCGCGCTGTTCCAGCACGGCGGCAAGTACTACACGGTGGCGTCCGGCGCGACGGGCTGGGCCCCGAACCCGCAGACCTATTACACGGCCGACAGCATCCTGGGCTCCTGGATCCGCGGCGTCGAGGCGGGCGACGCGCACGAGAACGTCGCGTACAACGCGATCCCCGAGGGCGGCGACGGGCTGCTGTCGGTCGGCGACACGCGCCGCACCACCTTCGGCTCGCAGTCGACCAACGTGCTCGACCTGGGCGGCGGCCGGTTCGTCTACATGGGGGACCGGTGGAACGCCGGGGCCGCGAACTCGAACTATGTGTGGCTCCCGGTCACGATCGGCGAGAACGGCCGGGCCGAGATGCGCAACCCCGCCACCGAGGACCCGGCGCGCTGGGGCGCCGGCTGGGACGAGAGCTACTGGGACGACAAGGGCGTCGGCACCGAGATCTGGCGCGTGGTCGAGGACGGCGTGCCCGACCAGGTCGCGCCCGGCGTGGACTTCGGCGACGCCCTGCCCGACGCCGTCCCGGTCGAGGTCGACGGCGTCACGACGGACGTCGCGGTGACCTGGAGCGCGACGTCGTTCGACGAGCGCGGCACCCAGACGATCACGGGCACGCTCGCCGCCGGCGACGGCTTCACGGCGGGCCGCACCTTCACGCGCACCGTCGAGGTGCACGAGGACGGCGTCGCCAACCTCGCGCCCGGCGCATCCGTGGCGGCGTCCAGCCGGGCGAACCTCGCGCCGACCGTGGTTGACGGCAACGTCAAGGGCAAGGGCTGGGACGACTGGACGTCGTCGGGCTACCCGCGCAACAGCTGGCTGTCGTTCACCTGGCCGCTCACGCAGGACCTGACCGAGGTGGTGGTGCACACCTACAAGGACGGTTCGGGCGCGACCTGGCCGTCGACGGTCGCGGCGGAGTACCTGGACGCGTCGGGCGCATGGACGACGACGGACGTGCGCGTCGACCTCGCGCAGGACGCGGCGTCGTCTGCCCCGGTCGCGACCCTCGATGTCTCCGGCCTGCCGCGCACGAACGGCCTGCGCCTGCGCCTGACGACGGCGACGAACACGTGGCAGTCGATCTCGGAGGTGCAGGTCTGGGGCGCGGACGACGTCGAGGACCTCTGCCGTGCCGACGGCACCACCGTCTCGGCGAGCTTCCACCAGACCGAGTGGGAGACGTTGCCGGCGGCCAACGCGTGCGACGGGAACGCGGCGACGTCCTGGTCCACGTGGTCCGGGAGCGCCGGCCGGGACGAGGTGACGTTCACGGTCGAGCCGACCGAGCCGCGCGCCGTGGACCGGATCGGCTTCACGAGCACCGAGGGCACGATCGCGCACGTGGGCGTCGAGTACCGCGACGCCGCAGGCACGTGGCACCCGACCACGGCCCAGGACGTGGTGCCGGGCGCGACCGGGACGCCGGTGTCGGTCGAGTTCGAGCCGGTCTGGGCATCGGCCGTGCGGCTGACGTTCGCGACCCCGGGCTCGTACCTCAAGATCCCGGCGCTCGGGGTCGGGGCGCGCACCACTGCCGTCGTGCCCGAGGTGGCGGCGCGGTGCGTCGGACCCGACAAGGCCCAGCTCGTGACGACGGTGCGGAACCTCGGCGACCGGAAGGCGGACATCGAGATCCGGACGCCGTTCGGCACGCGCGTGGTGCGCGACGTCGCGCCGGGCCGTACGGGATCGGCCGTGGTCAGCACGAAGTCCACGGCGCTGGACGCGGGGAGCGTCACCGTCTCGACGCGCGGCGGGTCCGGCCTGACGGCGGGCTACGCGGCGGCGGACTGCGCGTGACGGCTGGCGGCCGACGGCTGACGGCTGCTGACGGCTCGGCCGACGGCGTCTGCTGACGGCTTGGCCTGACTCGCAAGCTCACCTTTGAGGCCCAGGTTTCTTCGCTTTCGGACAGTCGAAAGCGAAGAAACCTGGGCCTCAAAGGTGATGGCGACGCCGGGCAGGACGCCGATCGCGCCGGGCGTCGACGTCAGCCCTCGACGTCAGCCCTCGGCGTCAGCCCTCGAAGTCGACGTTGCCGCGGCAGGCTTCGCCGGGGCTGGGCACGGCTGCCTTGAGCCCGTGGCTCACGTACTTGCCGTAGCTCTGGACCCGTCCGTCCGTCACGAAGTCGTCGTTGAACTCGGGCGGCTGGTTCTCCTGCGCGTCGGGCAGGTCACGGCCCGAGAACGCGCACGCCGAGCTGGCCTTGTGCGCGCCGGGGATCGGGTCGCCGTTGCCGTTGGTCTCGCCCGCCATGGCCGACATGGCGCCGCCGAGGGTCAGCCCCGCTGTGACGACGCACGTCAGGATGACACGCCTCATGTTCACCACCTCCTTGTGGTGAAGGGCGTCCGGGTAGGTCGGTCGGACCCGGTCCGCCCTCCGGACTTTCAACGTACGTCCGGGCCGCGGGCGCCACCGGTCGACGCCGAGAGATCACCCGGACCCACGGACGTCGGCCCTCGTCGGTCAGGTCACCAGGCCCGTGCGGTACGCGTAGACGACGGCTTGCACGCGGTCGCGCAGGTTGAGCTTGGCCAGCAGGCGCGACACGTAGGTCTTGACGGTCTCCTGGCTGATCACCAGGGTCGCGGCGATCTCGCTGTTCGACCGGCCGTCGGCGATGAGGCGCAGCACCTCCAGCTCGCGCGGCGTCAGGGTCGTGTCGGCGGGCGCGTCCCCGGCGGGCCGGATCCGGGCCGCGTACCGGCCGACGAGCTGCCGGGTCACCTCGGGGGCCAGCAGCGCGGCGCCGCTCGCGACCGTCCGTATGCCCGCCAGGAGCTGGCCCGCCGGGGCGTCCTTGAGCAGGAACCCGCTGGCCCCCGCGCGCAGCGCCTCGTAGACGTACTCGTCGAGGTTGAACGTGGTCACCACGAGCACCTTGACCGGGCGCTCCACCCCGGCGCCGGCGAGCAGGCGGGTCGCCTCGATGCCGTCGAGCACCGGCATTCGCACGTCCATCACCACGACGTCCGGCTCCAGCCGGCGGGCCAGGTCGACGGCGGCGCGCCCGTCCGCGCACTCGCCCACGACCTCCAGGTCGGGCTGGGCGTCGATGATCGTCGCGAAGCCCGTGCGGATGAGGGCCTGGTCGTCGCACACCAGAACGCGGACGGGCGGGGTTGCCGCCGGACCGGGCGCCGCGGCCGGGCCCGCAGCCGCCGCCGTGGCCGGGCCGACCGGTGCCGCGGACGCCGCGCGCGCCCCGAACCCGGCCCGCTCGCCCGCGCTCACGACCGGCTCCCCGCCGCCGAGTACGTGCGGGGCACGCGCGCCCGGACGACGAAGCCGCCGTCGTCCAGCCGCTGCGTGCCGAACTCGCCGCCGAGGGCCTCGACCCGCTCACGCAGGCCGGCCAGGCCCCGGCCGCTACCACCGGGGACAACTTCGGGAGCCACGGCCCCCGAAGCCCGGCCGGACCCCGCCCCACCACCCCGCCCCGCTGTGCTGACCTCCACGACGACCTCCCTCTCCGTGTGCCGCACCGCCACCGTCGTCGGAACGCCGTGCGCGTGCTTGAGCGCGTTCGTCAGGGCCTCCTGCACCACGCGGTAAGCGGTCAGCCCGGCGCTGTCCGCCGACCCGGCCGGCTCGCCGTCCTCCACCAGTTCCACGGGCTGCCCGGCCCGGCGCGTCTGCTCCACGAGCACCCGCACCTCGGCGGCGGACGGCGTCCGGGCGGCGCCGTCGTGCCACGGATCGAGCAGGTCCAGCAGGTGCCGCAGGTCGGCGATGGCGCGCCGGCCCGTGTCCGTGACGGCGTCCAGGGACTGCTCCAGGCGGTCGGGCGCCGCCGTCAGATACTTCGCCGCCTCGGTCTGCACCACCATCGCCGTCACGTGGTGCGTCACGACGTCATGCAGCTCGCGGGCGATGCGGGTGCGCTCGGCGGTCAGGGTGTCCTGCGCGACCCGGCGTCGGCGCTCGGCCTCGGCCGCCCGCGTGGACCGCAGCCATGCGCCGATGCCCCACGCGAGGGCCATCGCAAGGTAGAACGTCACGTACTCGTCCACCCGCTCGGCCCCGGTCAGCCGGTCGAGTGCGACCGCGAGCGCCACGTAGCAGACGGTCAGGACGGCGGCGACCACGCGCCGTCGTCGGCCCAGGTGGGCCCCCGTGCTGACGAGCGCGATGCCGACCGCATTCCCGGCGAACGACTGGTAGCCGAACACCTGGCCGGCGGCGAAGCCGGCCGCGACGAGCAGCATGGTGAGGGCGGGCCACCGCCGTCGGACGGCGAGGGGGAGGCATTCCAGGGCGATGACCAGCACCGCCCACCCGTCCAGGGGCCGGGCGGGCAGTTCGCCCACCTGGGTGCCGTAGTCGCGCAGCGCGGGCAGGAATGCCGCGCCGGCGAGCCCGAGGGCGAGCGGCAGGTCCCGAACCGTGACGTCCAGACGGCGCCACTGGTCCGGGACCTGCCTGAGCTCGATCACCGGGGGAGCCTAGCGGCCACCTCGGCGCGGGCCGCGCGGCGGACCGGCACGATGTGGCCGCGCCGGTGGGCGATCACGAGGAAGATCGCGGCGGTGATCGCGCAGAACACCACGGAGTAGAGGCTGCCCTCGGGGCCGAAGGTACCGCCGGTGACCAGCACGTGGCCCTGCGTGGTGGCGTCGAGCAGGCCCTGCGGGGTGTCGTTGCCGGAGACCTCGGTGCTGAAGATGGCGCTGCCGGCGATGTTCCAGCCGAGGTGCAGGCCGATCGGCACCCAGAGCTTGCGGGTGGCGACGTAGGCGGCGGTGAGCATGCCGCCGGCCTCGATGGCGATGGCGATCGCGCCCCACAGGGTGGCGTTGGCGTTGAGCAGGTGCGCCAGGCCGAACAGCAGGCCGGTGAACGTCAGCGCGATCCAGGTGCCGGTCCAGCCCTCGACGATCCGGAACAGGACGCCGCGCCACATCAGCTCCTCGGTCACGGCCGCGGCGGCCATGAAACCGACCAGCCCCAGGGCGCCGAGCGGCGAGCCGAGGCCGTGCACGGAGTAGCTGCCGAGGAAGGCGAGGTTCACGATGACCAGGCCGAACAGCCCGAGGCCGAGCAGCGTGCCCCAGGCCAGCGCGGGCGCCGCACCCTTGAGGGCCACCTCGATGACGGGACGGCGCTCGGTCAGCCGCACCACCCACGTATAGACGACGACGCCGACCACGGCCGTGGCGAGGCCGACGGCGAGCGTCAGCCAGGGGCTGTCCTGGACCGCCACGAGGCCTTGGCCGCCGAGGAACGAGACCGCCACGATCGCGATGAGCTGCCACACCAGACGCACGATGACTCCTAGGGAAGGGCCGCGGCCGGGCGCCGCGGGGTACCCCGAACGCTATGAATTCCCAGGTCAGGAGTCGTCACCGCGGGGTGGACACTCGCGGGTAGCTCGCACGGGGGACAGACTGGGCCCGTGGCCAGCACCCTCGACCTGATCCGCGCGGAGATCGCCGCCGACCCGTCCAACGCGTGGGCCGCCGAGCTCGGCTGGGCGCCGCTCTACTCGGTGTCGGAGGGCGCCCGGATCGCCCTGGTGGGTCAGGCGCCCGGCCGCAAGGCCCAGGAGAGCGGCAAACCCTGGAACGACGCCAGCGGCGTGAAGCTGCGGTCCTGGCTCGGCGTGACCGACGAGCAGTTCTACGACCCTGACCTGTTCGCGATCCTCCCGATGGACTTCTACTACCCCGGCAAGGGGGCGTCCGGCGACCTGCCGCCGCGGAAAGATTTCGCAGGGCGGTGGCATCCGCGGATCCTCGCCGAGCTGCCGCGCCTCAGTCTCACGGTCTTGGTGGGCAGCTACGCCCAGAAGTACTACCTGGGCGGCCGGGCCAAGAAGAGCCTGACGGAGACCGTGCGGGCCTACCAGGAGTACCTGCCGGAGACCGTGCCGCTGGTGCACCCGTCGCCGCTCAACTTCCGCTGGCAGGCCAAGAACCCCTGGTTCGAGGCGGACGTCGTGCCGGAGCTGCGGACGCTGGTGGCGGGGGCGCTCGCGGGGACGTGACGCCAATTGGCCTGCGCCCGCCTCGCGCTGACGGTACATTTCGTCGGTGCTGACCCAGACCCCCCTCTGGCCCGAGCCGCCGGCGCCTCCGACGTCGCCGCGGCCCCGGCGGGGCACGCGAGCCTCGGAGCGGAGGCGCAAGCGGTGGACGATCGGCATCGTCGCGGCCGTCACAAGCCTGGTCGTCGCGGCAGGGAGCGCCTACGCGTTCGACGTGTTCGATCCGGAGGCGGCCACCCCTTCGTCCGCGGTGGCCGAAGCGCAGGTGGCGATCGCCGAGAGCGTGTCGCTCCAGACTGCCCTCACCACTGACCTGGACGACGCGCGGGCCGTGCTGAAGAGCCCGGATGGCAAGGCCGCGAACAAGTCCACGCGTCGTGCGCTCAACACGGCGATCGAGGACGCCGAGCGGGTGGTGACGTCCCTGAAGTCGGTGACCACACTGGCATCGGGTACAGAGGTCGATGCCAGCGCGGTGCTGAAGGCAAGCGACGCGCTCGACGACGACGTTCCCGCCGTGACCGCCGCGCTGCGTGAGGCGACCGGTGCGGTCGTCGCCTCGGGGCGGCAGGCTCGGTTGGCCCGGGCCGTGTCCGGGTTGGAGAAGGCCCGGGACGGTCTGAAGTCAGCCGTTGCGGACGGCGAGCAGGTGCACGCGGAGTCGGCTGCGGACGCCGCCGGGCGGGATGCTCTGCGCGCCGCGCTGGACGACGCGGGCGATCTGACCTCCCAGGCCGACAAGCTGATCGCACGGGCGGCGGAGGTCCAGACCGCGGCGGAAACTAAGGCGGACGCATCTCCCGCCGCGACGGCGCAGTCCGGCACCGCTCAGCCCGGCAGCGCTGAGGCCGGCGCGGCATCCGAAGCGAGCACGGACGTGCTCGGCGACGCCCGCCCGCTGACCAAGGCCCTGACCGAGGCGACCGCCGGTATCAAGGAGGCCGCCGCCGCAGTGTCAGCGGAGACCGCGGACGACGCAGCAGAGGCCGAGGCCGGCGCCACCGACCAGGGTGCGGACGACACCGGCACCGACCCGGGCGACGACACCGGCACGACCGACGACACCGACACCGCTCCGGCCGGCACCTGCCCCGAGCCCGACCAGGTGTGGTCCGCCGAGAACGGGCACCTGTCGTCGTCCGAGCTGGCTCAGATCCCGTTCGCCTCAGGGCACTACGTGCGCTCCGACGTCGTCAGCGCCCTGGCCGAGCTGAACGCCGCCTACGCGGCGGAGTTCGGCGTGAACATGACCATCAACTCCTCCTACCGCACCTACGCGGAACAGGAGGCGCTGTACGACCCGTCGTCCAAGACCGCGGCCCCGCCCGGCTGCTCGAACCACGGCACGGGTCTTGCGATCGACATCGGCGGCGGTGTGGCCGCGTTCGGGTCGGCGCAGTACGACTGGCTCAAGGCCAACGCGGAGGCCTACGGCTGGGTGCACCCGCCGTTCGCGGAACCGTCCGGGCGCAACCCGGAGCCGTGGCACTGGCAGTCGGTCAAGGCACCGAACAGCTACTGACCGGTCGGGCCCGCATACGACGGGCCCGACCGGAACGCCGTCATCCACGGGCTCACGCCCACGCGAACCCGTCCGGGTCGGTGACCTTTCCGAGGTCGCCGCCCACCGTGAGCCGGTGCGAGCCCGTGCCCTCCGGCGGCACCCCGGCGTCCTTGGCCAGCGCGGCGCGCTTGTAGAGGCCGAAGCCGATGGGGCTGGAGCCCATCTTGAAGTCGACGTAGGAGCCGAAGCTCTTACCGACCGTCAGGCCGTGGCCCACGTAGAACTTCTTGCTCGCCGAGACGTCCTCGGCGCCGATCAGGAGCACGATCTCGTCGAACCGCCGCTCGGCCGGGCGCGTGTCCTTCTTGGCGGACGTCGCCATCTTCCAGATGGTGCCGTCCGGCGCCTGGACCACGCCGCCGTGGCCCCACATGGACTTGGCCATGGGCTTGAGCACCGTGGCGCCCGCGGCGACCGCGGAGTCGAACAGCGCGT
This sequence comes from Promicromonospora sp. NPDC059942, assembly GCF_042731755.1. NCBI lineage: Bacteria > Bacillati > Actinomycetota > Actinomycetes > Micrococcales > Promicromonosporaceae > Promicromonospora > Promicromonospora sp. NPDC059942. Next base: position 122,406 of record NZ_JBHWLR010000005.1, on the reverse strand, counting down.
GGACGTCGCCGGGCTGGTCAGCGACGAGGGAGATGTGGAAGCCGCGGAACCCGGTGCTGGGCGTCTCGCCGGCGCGCAGGTCGAGGCGGTCCTCGCCCAGGCCGAAGGCGACGTCGTAGAAGGAACGGGCGGTGCTGGGGTCGGCCACCTCGAGGGTGACGGAGTCGATGTTTGCCATGCCCACAACGTTAGGGAGCGGACGGCGGGGGGCGCTTCTCGATTCCTGACGAGTGCTCGGCTGTGTCGTCAACCCCGCCGTCGGCCGGGTCGCGGGCACCGCTGTCGGCCGCCCGATCCCGTCCCACGACGCCGAACCGCACCAGCACGGCACGGACCAGACCCGACAGCGCCATGAGGAACAGCCACGAGTACGACGGGACGATCAGCGCCAGCAGCAGGGTCAGCGTGAACAGCAGCGCGACGGCCAGCGGCGTCGCCGGGAGCGTGGCGTCCACGGGCAGCCCCGCCGCCGTCCGGTCGCGGCGCTCGACGAGGGCGATCACGAACAGCAACCACGCACTCACGGCCAGGTTGCCGATGTACGACGCCACCAGCGGCCGGTCCGTGTCCAGACCGCCCGTCAGCGCCGTGACCACGGGCATCACCGTGATGGTGAACAGCCACGCGAGCTGCAGCGTCAGGTGCGGCTGGGTCAGGGGAGTGTCCGGCGACTGGATCCCGTGGTGCATGCGCCAGAACATCGCGATGATCACGAAGCTGAGCGCGAAGGCCAGCAGCTGCCAGCTGTGCTCGGCCGCGTAGTCGCCCAGGGTCTGCTGCTCGTCCACCGCCTCCGACACGCTCTCCATCAGCGGCAGGATCAGCAGGGTCAGCGCGATGGCGATCGCGGCGTCGAGGAACGCGATGAGGCGCTCGCTGGTGCGCACGGGCGCTGGTGCGGTTGCCGTCCGAGCTTCCATCGGGACCTCCCTGGACCGGCCTGGACCTTCGTCGGTGATCCTGCCACGTCGAACCGGACCGAGAAGGAAGCCGAGCCGCCGGATGTTTGACGGATCTTTTACAGCGCTGTAAATTCCGACGGTCGCCGCGAGCAACGGAGTTCGAGCATGGGAGATGCAGCGTGAGTCCAGGTTCAGGTCGTCCCTCATCGCTGAGCCGACGGTCCTTTCTCACCGGCTCGGCCGCACTGGTCGCGCTCGGCGTGGCAGGGTGCGCGTCGGCCTCGGCGGGGTCCGGCGGGGGCACCACCCTGCGCTTCTACGAGCAGAAGCAGGAGGTCATCGCCTACTTCGACGAGCTGCTGCGGCGGTTCGAGAAGGAGCGGCCGGGCCTCACCGTGGTGCACGACAGCACCGTCGCCATCGCCCCGCAGTTCGTGCGCAACGAGCCCGCCGACGTCGGCTGCTTCAACGACAACCTGGAGCTCGCCCGCTACATCAAGCGCGGCGTGCTCGGGGACCTCTCCGACCTGCCGTCGGCGCAGGCGGTGCGGACCGACATCGGCGAGCTCACCGACCAGTACGCCACGTACCCCGGCCGCACCAGCGTGCTGCCGTACTCGCTCGCCGCGGCCGGCGTCATCTACAACAAGAAGATCTTCGCGGAGCACGAGCTGCCCGTCCCGGAGACGTGGTCGCAGTTCGTCGACGTCTGCGACGAGCTGACCCGCGCCGGGATCACGCCGGTCTACGCGACCGACCGCGACACCTGGACGCTCTGGCAGGGCCTGTTCGACTACTCGGTGGGCAGCCTCGTGGCGCCGGGCGAGTTCTTCCGCCGCCTCAAGGAGCTGGGCACCGACGTCGGGCCGGACTCGGAGGTCTCCTTCGAGAAGGACTTCGCCGTGCCGATGGAGCGCGCCAAGACCATCTCGTCGTATTTCAACAAGGACCACGCGGTGCGGGCCTACGCCGACGGCAACCTCGCCTTCGGCAAGGGCGAGGCCGCCATGTACCTCCAGGGTCCGTGGGCGCTCAGCCAGATCGCGCTGGTCGACCCGGACCTGGAGATCGGCACCTTCGCGCTGCCCGTCTCCGAGAACCCCGAGGACCGGCAGGCGCGGGTCAACATCGACCTGGGCCTGTGGATCCCGACGGCGTCGGCCCACCAGGACGAGGCCCGCGAGCTGGTCGAGTTCCTCATGCGGCCCGACAACATCAACGCCTACAACAGCGACAACCTCGCGTACTCGACGCTCAAGGACGCCCCGCCGCAGCAGGACGAGCGCCTGGCCGGGCTCCAGGACTACGTGGACCGCGCCGCCTTCTACCAGGGGGCCGGGACGTTCGTGCCGACGTCGATCCCGCTCGGCAACTACCTGCAGTCCGCGATCCGCTCCGGCAACTTCGAGGGCATGCTCCGCCAGCTCGACGCCGACTGGCGCCGGCTCGCCGGACGGGAGGCCACGGTATGACTGACACAACGATGTACCAGGGTGAGACGGCGGCCCGGGGCACGGGCCGTCCGATGGCCCAGTCCACGACCCGTCGCAAGAGCGGACGGCGCGTGGAGCCGCTGTACTACGTGTTCCTGGTCCCGACGCTGCTGATCTTCACGGCGTTCGTGATCGTCCCCGCGCTGATCGGCATCTTCTACAGCCTCACCGACTACGTGGGCTTCGGTGACTGGTCCTTCCTGGGCCTGCGCAACTACGCCGCGCTGTTCAGCGACCCGCGGATCCTCGAGTCGTACGGGTTCACGCTCGGGTTCGCGCTGGTCACCGTGGTCGTCGCGCAGAGCATCGCGCTCGCGCTGGCCGTCGCGCTGACCCGGCGCATCCGGTTCGCGACCACGCTGCGCACGGTGTTCGTCATCCCGATGGTGGTCTCCGGGATCGTCGTGGCGTACGTGTTCAACTTCCTGTTCTCCAACTCGCTGCCCGCGATCGCGACAGCGGTCGGCTTCGGGCCGCTGGAGGAGAGCATCCTCGGCAACCCCGACCTGGCCTGGCTGTCCATCGTGATCGTGTCCGCGTGGCAGACGATCCCGGGCGCCCTGCTGGTCTACACGGCCGGGCTGACGTCCATCCCGAGCGACCTGTACGAGGCGAGCGCCCTGGACGGCGCCACGCCCTGGCGGCAGTTCCGGTCCATCACCGTGCCCCTCATCGCGGGCTTCATCCTGATCAACACGATCCTCGGCGTGAAGGGCTACCTCGGCGTGTACGACGTCATCGTCGGCCTGACCGGCGGCGGGCCCGGGACAGCCACGAGCAGCGTCGCCATGACGATCTTCGGCGGCTTCACCGGGGGCGACTACGCCTACCAGATGGCCAACGCCACGGTGTTCCTGGTCGTCACCGCGCTCATCTCCGTCGCCCAGATCGTCGCCACCCGTGGAAGGGCGGTTCAGCTGTGACCACCGTCGAAGCTTCTCGCACCGCAGGCCCGGGCCCGTCCGGCCCGCGCCCGTCCGCCCGATCCTTGCGCCCGGCGCACGTCGGACGTGTGCACCGCACCAACTGGCCGCTGACGATCGTGCTCGGCCTGGCGACGCTCACGGTCTTCGTGCCGCTGTACGTGACGCTGTCGATGGCGTTCAAGACGAGCGCGCAGTCCGCCGACGGCAACGCGTTCTCGCTGCCGGCCCCGTTCAACCCGGCGAGCTTCGCCGAGGCCTGGTCGCTCACGCGGTTCCCGGTCTCGTTCGGCATCTCGCTGGCCGTTGCGGCGATCGCGGTGCTGCTCACGCTGTTCCTCAGCTCGCTGGCGGCCTACGCGATCGCGCGGAACTGGTCGCACCGGTTCTTCCGCTGGTCGATGGTCTACCTGCTCGCGGCGCTGTTCCTGCCGTTCCCCGTCGTCGCGCTGCCGCAGATCCAGCTCACGGCGCTGACCGGCCTGGACAACCCGCTGGGCGTGGGCATCCTGCACGCGATGTTCCAGCTCTCGTTCAGCGTGCTGCTCTACACCGCCTACCTGCGCTCCATCCCGATCGAGCTGGAGGAGAGCGCCCGGATCGACGGCGCGAGCACGTGGCAGATCTTCTGGCGCATAATCCTGCCGCTGCTCGGGCCCATGAACGCTACGGTCGGAATCTTCGCGTTCCTGGCGTCGTGGAACGACTTCATGATGCCGTCGCTCATCATGTCCGACCCCACGTTGCAGACCCTGCCCGTGGTGCAGAACATCTTCCAGAGCCAGTTCGGCACCAACTACAACGTCGCCTTCGCGTCGTACCTCATGGCGATGGCGCCGACGATCGTCGCCTACCTGTTCGCGCAGCGCTGGGTGATCAGCGGCGTGACGCAGGGCGCCGTCAAGAGCTGAGCCTGACCGGCTGAGCCGTCGCGAATCGAAGCACGTACCGCAAGCACCGAGGAGTTCCATGTCAGAGATCGTCGACAGCCTGTCCGTCGTCCGGCCCCTGCCGGAGGCCGCGCCCCGCGCGCGCAGCGAGCAGCAGGTGCAGGGCGCCGGCTGGCGCATCACCGTGCTGAGCGACGGCGTCTTCCGGATCGAGCGCTCGGCGGACGGCGGGTTCGAGGACCGCGCCTCCACGTTCGCGATCCGGCGCGACCTGCCGCCCGCCGACTTCGCCGTGGAGCGGGTCGGCGAGGGCGTCGTGCTCACGACGGCGCGCGCCCGGCTGCGGTACGACGGCGGGGAGTTCTCGGCGAGCGGTCTCGTGGTCGAGATCCTCGGGCGCGACTCGGGGCGCTGGCGGTACGGCGAGCCCACGTGGGACCTGGGCGGCACGGCGCGCACGCTGGACGACGTCGACGGCCGGGCCGAGCTGGAGCCCGGCGTCGTGTCGCGCGACGGCATCGGTGTGGTCGACGACTCGGCGTCGTTCCTGTTCGAGGACGACGGCTGGGTGGGCTCCCGCGTGCCCGGCCGGCAGGACCTGTACGTCTTCGCGTTCGGCCGCGAGTACGGCGACGCCGTCCGCGACCTGTACCGGGTCTCCGGCCACCCGATGCGGCTGCCGCGCTGGGCGCTCGGCAACTGGTGGAGCCGGTACCACCCGTACAGCGACGAGTCGTACCTGGCGCTCATGGACCGGTTCGCGGCCGAGCGGATCCCCTTCTCCGTCGCCGTGATCGACATGGACTGGCACCGCGTGGGCTCCGTGCCGGAGCGGTTCGGCAGCAGCTGGACCGGCTACTCGTGGGAGCCCACGCTGTTCCCCGACCCCGCGAGCTTCCTCGGCGCCCTGCACAAGCGCGGGCTGCGCACCACGCTCAACCTGCACCCGGCCGACGGCGTCCGCGCCTTCGAGGACGCCTACCCCGCGATGGCCCGCGCCCTGGGCGTGGACCCCGACACCGAGCAGCCCATCCCGTTCGACCCGACCGATCCGGCGTTCCTCCAGGCGTACTTCCGGGAGCTGCACCACCCGCTGGAGGAGCAGGGCGTCGACTTCTGGTGGATCGACTGGCAGCAGGGCCGCACCTCCGGGATGGCGGGCGTGGACCCGCTGTGGGTGCTGAACCACTTCCACCACCTCGACGCCGCCCGCGACGGCAAGCCAGGCATGACGTTCTCCCGGTACGCCGGGCCCGGCAGCCACCGGTACGCGGTCGGTTTCTCCGGCGACGCCGTGGTCTCGTGGGAGTCGCTGGCGTTCCAGCCGGAGTTCACGGCGACGGCGGCCAACATCGGCTACGGCTGGTGGAGCCACGACATCGGCGGGCACACCCGCGGAGTGCGTGACGACGAGCTCGCGACCCGCTGGGTCCAGTTCGGCGTCTTCTCGCCGATCATGCGGCTGCACTCCGCGAACAACCCGTTCATCCGCAAGGAGCCGTGGGTCTTCCCGCCGGAGCACCGGGCCGCGATGGACGACGCCCTGCGGTTCCGGCACCGCATGGTGCCCTACCTGCACACCATGAACCACCGCGCCGCCGCCGGCGTGCCGCTGGTCCGGCCGATGTACCACCTGGAGCCGCGGCACGGGGAGGCGTACCGCGTGCCCAACGAGTACGCCTTCGGCAGCGAGCTCGTGGTCGCGCCGATCACCGCGCCCCGCGACGCCGCGTCGCTGCGGGGGAGCGTCCGGGTGTGGCTGCCCGAGGGGCTCTGGACCGACATCTTCACCGACGCCGTCTACCAGGGCGGACGCACCGTCGAGATGCACCGACCCCTTGGGTCCGTCCCGGCGCTGCTGCGGGAGGGCGGCATCCTGCCGCTCGACGCCGGGTCTGATCTCGACGCGACCCGCAACCCCGAGGCGCTGGAGGTGCTCGTGGCGCCGGGCGCGTCGGGGGAGTTCATGCTGGTGGAGGATGCCGAGGACGGCGTGGGCGGTCCGGTGTACGGCGTCGGCTCGATCGGCGGTGCGCCGAGCAGCGATGCCGGACCCGCCGCGACGACCGCGCTGCGCTGGGACCGCGAGCGCGGCGAGTTCCGCATCGAGCCGGTGCGCGGTGACGCGACGGCGGTGCCGGCGCACCGGGAGTGGACGGTGACGTTCCTGGCCGGCATCCCCGCGGGCCCGGTGACGGTGAACGGCGCTGCGGTCCCGGTGGACGGCGTCGACGGCCGGTGGAGCGTCAAGGTCTCCGCGCCGCCGACGGCGGAGATCGTCGTCCGCGTCGAGGGAGGCCCGCTGCGCATCGGCTCGGACCGGACCGAGGCGGCCCGCGTCATCCTGGAGAGCGCGCAGTCGGGCAACCCGGAGAAGCTGGAGGCCTGGGACGTCGTGAGCAGCACGAACACGGTGGCTGAGAAGCTCGCGGAGGTCTCTGCTGTCGACCTGCCGGACTCGGTGCGGGCGGCGCTGGTGGAGCAGCTCGCGGCGGTCGACCCGACACGAGCCTGAGCGAGACAGTCCCGCGCGGGCGTCCCGGCGCGGGTCTTCCGAGCGGATGGTCCTGGGCGGGACTGCCTCACTCGGACGGACCGGTGCAGGCCGGCGGGTGCGGGTTCACTGGTGGGGCTGACTGGCCTGGGTGATTTGTCGGACCGACTGGAGGCAACGTGAGCACAGACGAGGGGTGTCGGCTGGGCTGAACTTCGTCCGGCTGCGCCCTGGATGCTCTGGCTGAGCCGAACTATCCAGCCATGGTGAACTTCGAGCGGCTGCGCCCTGGGTGTTCCGGCTGAGCCGGACTGTCCAGCCACGGCGAACTCCGAACGGCTGCGCTCTGGATGTTCTGGCTGAGCCGGACTGTCCAGCCACGGCGAACCCCGAGCGGCTGCGCTCCGGGTGTTCTGGCTGAGCCGGACTGTCCAGCCACGGCGAACTCCGAACGGCTCCGCTCTGGATGTTCTGGCTAAGCCGGACTGTCCAGGCACGGCGAACTCCGAACAGCTGCGGTGAACGCAGTAAGACCGAACCGGCACCCGCCGAGACCCGCGTCGACTGTCTGTCGAGATCGACACCAGCCGCCGATGCGAGCCGCCGACGCCAGCTGCGCCGCCGGACGCCAGCGCCGGACGCCGCAGCATCAACCCAGTCATTGGGCCCGAAACCAGGGCTGTTTCGGGCCCAATGACTGGGTAGACGGCTGTGCCGCAACACGCACCCCTCCAGCGCAGTGGTGCGCGAGGTCGGCAGTTTGTATCCGTGTCGGCAGTTTGCGTCGAGGTCGGCACAGCCCTGTGCCGACCTCGATGCAAACTGCCGACCTGGTCAGGGAACTGCCGACCTGGGCGCGGACCGCCTGACTGGGTGGGTCGCCGGGCCAGGGGCCCGTGTCTACCGAGGGAGCTTCGGGGCGCTCTCGCGGTACTCGATCGTGTGGCCCACCGTGACGTGGCGGCCCGGGCCCGCGTAGCCCTCCAGGCGTTCCAGCAGCAGGTCGAGGGCCCGCTCCGCGAGCGCCCGGGTGTCCGGCGCGACGGACGTGAGGCTGGGTGCGGTGCTCGCGCCGAGCTCGATGGCGTCCCAGCCGATCACGGCGACGTCGCCCGGGACGTCCAGGCCGTGCCGGCGCAGGGCGCGCAGGGCGCCGATCGCCGCGAGGTCGTCGCGGCACAGGAGGCCGTCCAGCTTCAGGCCGGCGTCCAGCGCGGCGCTGAGCGCCTCCTCGGCGTCGCGGGCGTCGCCGTCCTGCCGCCGCGCGACGAGCAGCGACGGGTCGGCGGGCAGGCCCGCCTCGGCGAGCGCGGCGCGGTAGCCCTCGATCCGCAGCGTGGAGGTCCACGAGATCCGGTCGGTCTCGTGGCCTAGGAACCCGATGCGGCGTCGTCCGGACCGCACCAGGTGCCCGACGGCGTCGCGGGCCGCGGCGACGTTGTCGATCGCCACCTGGTCCGCGCCGTCGGGCTGCGGGTCCTCGCCGAGGAAGACGATGGGCAGGCCGTGCCGCTGGTCGTCCAGGTCCCGGGCGGCCAGGACCTGCGGCTGGAGCACCATCCCGTCCATGATCCCGGCCTCGGGGTCGCGCAGCACGGAGCGCTCGCCGTCCGCCGTGGCGCCCGTCTCCGCGAGCAGCAGCCGGTAGCCGCGCGCCTCGGCGACCCGGGCGAAGACGTGCGCGAGCTCCGCGAAGTACGGCCGCCGCAGGTCCGGGAAGGCGAGCCCGAGCATGCTCGACCGGCCCGTCGCGAGGCTACGGCCGGTGCGGTTGGGCCGGTAGCCGAGCTCGTCGATCGCGGCCTGCACCCGCTCGCGCATCCGCGGGCTCACGTGCTGGTAGCCGCGCACCACGTTGGACACGGTCTTCATCGAGACCCCGGCGTGGTCCGCCACGTCCTGCAGGGTCACCCGGTTCATGACGAAAGATTACCTTTGGCGTCTCGGAGCACGGGACTGAGCACGGGAAAGGTCCGCCGCGGGACCTCCGCGGCGGACCTTCGGGCAGCCCGTGTCAGACAGGCCCGGGCTAGACGGGCCCGGGTCAGACAGGTCCGGGTCAGACGGCGACGGCGTCCGTCCGCGCGCCCGTTACCGCCAGGCAGGTGATCGCCGCTGCCGCCGACCACGCCTGCGGGCGGCAGGCCGCCGGGTACGGCGTGGGCACGCCGGCGCGGGTCGCGGGGTCGCCCCCGTGCAGCTCCGGGACGCGGTACGCGAAGCCCTCGGCGGCCGCGAGCAGCCCGTCGACGGCCTCACGGGCCTGGTCGACGAGGCCCGCGCGCTGCATGCCGTGCACCGCGATGGCGGTGTCGTGCGTCCAGACGCTGCCCCCGTGGTACGACAGCGGCCAGTACCCCGCCGCGCCGCTGGACATCGTGCGGATGCCGAATCCCGTCGACATCGTCGGGCCGAGCAGCAGGCCCGCGACGTGCTCCTCCTCGGCCGGGTCGAGGATGCCGGTGCCGAGCAGGTGCCCGATGTTGCTGGTCAGCGTGTCGACCGGGCGCTTGTCCCGGTCCAGTGCCACGGCGGGGTACCGGCCCTCCGGCGTCTCGACCCAGTACGACGCCGCGAACCGGGTGCGCAGGTCCGCGGCCCAGGCGCGCAGCCCGGCCGGGTTCAGCTTGTCCGACGGCGCGGTGCCCGACGGCGCGGTGCCCGACGCCGCAGGCGCCCCGCCGTCCGCTGATCCGAACGCCTCCAGCAGCTCGGCGCCCGCGAGCGCCGCCTCGTACGCGTACCCCTGGACCTCGCAGAGCGCGATCGGGCCGTCGGCGAGGCTGCCGTCGCGCCACTGGATGGAGTCGCCGGAGTCCTTCCAGCCCTGGTTGGCCAGGCCGCGCCCGGACCGGTCGATGTAGTCGATGAAACCGTCGTCGTCGCTGTCGCCGTGCTCCAGCAGCCACGTCAGGGCGCCGCGGAGCGTGGGCAGCAGCGCGGCGACCTCGTCGTCGGGCATGCCGGCGCGCCAGGCGTCGGCGAGCAGGCACACCCAGAGCGGCGTCGAGTCGACGCTGCCGTAGTAGAGCGGCGGCAGGACGACGCCCTCGCCGGGGATCTCGAGCGGCGTCGCGCGCAGCTCGTGCAGGATCTTGCCCGGCTCCTGGGCGGTCTCGACGTCGTGGGCGGTGCCCTGCAGCCGCGCCAGGACGCGCAGCGTGGAGGCCGCGACGCGGACGTCGAGCGGGAGCGCGAGCCGGGCGGCCCAGATCGCGTCCCGGCCGAACAGCGTGAAGAACCAGGGCGCGCCGGCGGCGAAGAACTCGTCGTCCGGGTGCCCGGGCAGGGTCAGGCGGAGGGCGTCGAGGTCGTCGAGGGCGGTGTCGAGCCAGCGGCCGAGGCGAGGGTCGGCGCCCTCGGGGACGGCGATCCGGGCCGTCGCTGCGGCGGAGTCACCCGCTGCTTCGCCCGCGCCTCCGGTCGACGCGGCGCCGGCCGCGACTCCGGGCCAGGCGCCGTCGGCACCCTGAACCACCATCGCGTCGTCGTGCAGGGCGAGCGTCCAGGCCGCCTCCGCCTGGCCGCGGGCCGGGACGTCGAGCGGCCAGACGGCCTCGATCGTGCCGTCCGGGGCCGAGGTCACCGTGGCGCCGTCGGCGGTGAGCGTGAAGGAGGCGCTGCCGGAGCGCGCCGTCGCCGAGCCGGGCGCGACGGCGACGGTGAGGGTGTCACCGGCACCCTCGCTCCCGCCGCCGTCCGACCCCGCTGCGCCGTCCGAACCCGCAGAGCCCGCAGAGCCCGCCGAACCCGCGATCCCCGCCTTGACCTCGTGCAGGGTCGCGAAGTCGGCCCGCAGGCGCAGCCGCAGCGTGACGCGCGTCGGCTCGGTCAGGTGCGAGGCGACCGTCCAGGTCTCGGCGAGCACCCCGTCGGCGACCCGCCGGTCGCGCACGAGGCGCACCTTCGGGTCGGGCGTCGCGTCGTCCGACCGGCGCAGGAGCCCGCCGAACACGACGTGCGAGGCGCTGTCCGGGGCGACCGAGATGTACTCGACGTCGGACTCGGCGCACTCCAGCACCAGCTCGCGCACGTGCCGGACGTCGCCGTGGTAGACGCCGTCGATCGGCGCGGCGCCCAGGTCGCCGTCCCTGCCGGACCAGACCTGGGTCGGGGCGCGCAGGGCGATGACGGCGTCGCTGAGCAGCGGCTGCAGGGGCGGGGTGGTGGACGTCATGCTCGTCGTCGTGCTCGTCGTCATTCCTTGACGGCTCCTTCGCTGGTGTTCATGATGCGTCGCTGGAACACGAAGAACACGACCGCCACGGGGATGGTCATGATCGCCGCGGCGGCGAGCTTGATCGGGTACTGGCTGCCCTGGCTGAGCTGGCCGCTCGCCAGCGACGCGACGCCCTTGGTGAGGGTCGTCAGCTCGGGGGACTGGGCGGCGACGATGAAGTGGCTCAGCTCGTTCCAGGAGCCCTGGAACGACAGGATCACGATGGTCACGAGGGCGGGCCGGGCCATGGGCAGCACCACGGACCAGAAGATCCGGAACGTGCCGGCCCCGTCGATGCGCGCCTGCTCCTCGACGGACCTCGGCACCGACTCGAAGAAGTTCTTCATGATGAAGACGCCCGCGGCGTCCACCAGCAGCGGCAGCACCATGCCCGCGTACGAGTCGTAGATGCCGAGCTGGTTGATGACCAGGAACTTGGGGATCAGCAGCACCACGGTGGGCACGGCCATGACGGCGACCAGCGCCGCGTAGACCACGCCGCGCCCGCGGAAGTTCAGGCGGGCCAGCGCGTAGCCGGCCAGGGAGTCGAAGAACACGCGCCCCGCGGTCACGAGGATCGTGACGACGGCGGAGTTGGCGAACCACACCGGGAAGTCCGAGCGCAGGAACAGGCGGCCGTAGGCGGCCCAGGTCAGGGGGTCGGGGACCAGCGAGACGGGGTCGGCCGCGGCGTCCGCCTCGGTCTTGACCGACGTCGCGAGCTGGACCAGGAACGGGTAGACGTAGACCAGCGCCAGCAGGACCAGCAGCGCGTAGAGGCCGAGCTGCCAGGTGAGCGCCTTGCGCGGCATGCGGTGGCGGGTGCGCAGCGGCGGACGGCGCGGGGTGCGGTTCATCGGGCGTCCTCCGTCCTCGAAGCGACAGCGGCAGAGGTCGCACGGCGACGTCGTCGGGCCCGCCGCGGCACGTCGGGACTCTCGCGCAGGACCCAGCGCTGCAGGATGGTCAGCAGCACGATGATGACGAACAGGATGAAGGCGATCGCCGCGCCCTGGCCCCATTCCTGGGACAGGAACGCCGACTGGTAGCTGAGGTACGCGGGCGTCAGCGTCGTCTTGCCGGGGCCGCCCTGCGTGCCGGTGTAGATCTGGTCGAACACCTGCCAGCAGCCGATCAGGCCCAGGGTCAGCACCGTGAAGAGAGTCGGCTTGAGCTGGGGGAGCGTGATGCGCCAGAACCGCTGCCAGGCGTTCGCGCCGTCGACCATCGCGGCCTCCTCGACCTCGGGGGTGATGTTCTGCAGGCCGGCGATGAACAGCAGCATGAACGTGCCGCTGGTCGTGAAGATCGCCATGAGCACGAACGCCGACATGGCCACAGAGGGCCCGGCCAGCCAGTCCCACCACGTGACGCCGAGGAAGCCGTGCTGCGTGAGCGCGTCGGGCCCGCTCGTGACGCCGAGCGCGCCCAGCAGGTTGTGCAGCACGCCGCTCGGCTCGTTGAACCAGTTGGGTCCGGCGATGCCTACTCGGGCAAGGATCGTGTTGACCACGCCCGACGTCGAGAACAGGAACAGCCACAGCACCGTGATGGCCACGGAGCTGGTCACGGACGGGAAGTAGAAGGCGGTGCGGAAGATGCCGCGGCCCCGCAGCACCGCGCGGTTGACCAGGACCGCCAGGAACAGGGCGAGGGCGGTCTGCAGCGGCACGACCAGCAGCACGTACCAGGCGTTGTTGCGCAGCGCGACGCCGAAGTCGCGCTCGGCGAGGCCGCCGCCCGTGGTGACGGCCGCGTAGTTGTCCAGCCCCACGAAGCCGACGCCGGCCGACAGCGGGCTGCCGCGCCCGGACCAGTCCGAGAAGCTGACCCAGAGCGCCATCAGGACCGGGACGAGCAGGAACACGCCCAGGATCACGAGCACGGGCAGGGTGAAGAGCCAGCCGGCCACGGCCTCGCCGTGCCGGATCCCGCGGGGGGACCCGGCACGGCGGGGCGCGGCGTCACGCGGCGACGCGAGAACGGACATCCGTGCCTACTCGGCGATCGCTTCGAGGTTCGACTGTGCCGTGTCGAGGATCGCCTGCGGGTCACCGGTCTTCAGCGACTCGAGCTGCGCGTTGAGGTCGGTGATGACGTCGGACGCGCCGGCCCAGTTCGGCGGGAACTGGGCGTACGCGGCCCCGTCCAGGAACGCGGAGAGGTCCGGGTTGGCGCTAGTCCAGTCGGCCGCGGCCGACTCGATGGACGGCATCGGGCCGAACGCCTCGGAGAACGCGAGCTGCTGCTCGGTGCTCGTCAGGTGCTCCACCAGGCTCAGCGCGGCCTCCTGGTTCGGGCTGTCGGCGGCCATGCCCCAGCAGTTCGTGAACTGCAGCGTGCCCTGGCCGGCGGGGCCGGCGGGCAGCTCGGCGACGGTGTAGTCGACGTCGGGGAAGTCGTTCGTCAGCGCACCGGTGACCCAGTTGCCCTCGATGACCATCGCGGCCAGACCCTTGCCGAGAGCCTCGCCGCCCCAGCCGGCGCCGAGGTCGGCCGCGTACGCGAACGTGCCGTCCTTCAGGTGGGACTGCACGTAGGTCAGACCCTCGACGCTGCCCTCGCTGTTGGCGACCGGCTCGCCGTCGACCACGAGGCCGCCGCCGGCCTGCGCCATGAAGGTGCCCACGCGCTGGTACTCCGCGCCGAAGGAGAGGCCCACCTGGTCGTCGGTGGTCAGCTTCTCGGCCACGGTGGCCAGCTCGTCCCACGTGGTGGGGAGATCGGCGTCGGTCAGGCCGGCGTCCGCCCAGAGCTGGGTGTTGATGACCAGGCCGAGCGTCGAGAAGTCCTTGGGCGCGCAGTAGAACGTGTCGTCGACCGTGAAGTTCTGCACGAGCGACGGGTAGAAGTCGTCCTTGTTCGCCAGCAGGTCGCCGTACGGCTGGAGCGAACCGTTGTCCGCGTAGCCGGCGATCGCCTCCGGAGCGAGGTAGAACAGGTCCGCCGGGGTGCCGGCCGCGAAGCCCTGCGAGAGCTGCTGGGGCAGGTCGCTGGCGACCTGGACCTCGGCCTCGACGCCGGACTCCTCGGACCACGCCGCGACCGCCTCGGTCACCGCGTCGGTCTCGGCGTCGCCGGACGAGCCGATGAGGATCGAGAGCGCGTCGTCGGAGCTGGTCAGCTCCGCGGCGCCCGCCGGGGGCTCCTCGGCGGTGTCCTCGAAGCCGGAGCCGCCGCAGGCGGTGAGCGTCAGCGCGCCGGCGACGAGCAGGGCGCCCGCTCCGACGAACTTTCGCGAGATGGGCCGTGTCATGTCTCTTCTCCCTTGATGAGGCACGTGGTTCGTGACGTGGTGCTGTTTTTGACGAGATGCTGCGTCCCGCCGTCGCGCTGGTTCTTGACGACGTGCGAGTTTGAACGATCAAATTATGCTGTGCAGGAGGTTATGGAGCGCTCGGGTGCGGTGTCAAGGTGGACGATCCCGCGGACGGCGCACCTAGGATGACGTTCCGGACATCACGTTCCGGATACTCACGGAGGCACGCTGCCTCACGACGGCAGACGGTCTCACGAGCACACGCAGGCGCGGCGAACGGAAGGGGAGCACGATGACCAAGGCCCCCACCGTGGAGGACGTCGCCCGCGCCGCGGGCGTCTCCCGCCAGACCGTCTCCAACGTGCTGAACGCGCCGGACATCGTGCGCGCGCCCACCCGCGAACGCGTGGAGCTGGCGATCGCGGAGCTCGGTTACCGCCCGCACGCCGCGGCCCGCCGCCTGCGCACCCGGCGCAGCTCGACGATCGGCGTGCGCCTCGACCCGTACGCGGGCGGCATCTCCGGCGTGGTGCTCGACCGCTTCGTCCACGCCCTGACCGAGCGCGCCAGCGAGCGCGGCATGCGCATCCTGCTGTACGCCGCGCGCACGCCCGCCGACGAGATCGAGCGCATCGGCGACCTCGTCGACGGCGGCGAGATCGACGCCGTGGTCCTGACCGGCACGTCCCACGAGGACACGCGCACCACCTGGCTCCAGGAGCGGGGCGTCCCGTTCGTCTCGTTCGGCCGCCCCTGGCGGTCGGACGGCGAGGGGGCCGGCTCGGGCTCCGGCGATGGCGTCGACGTCGGCGTCGGCGTCGGCCAGCATTCCTGGGCCGACGTCGACGGCGCCGCCGGCACCTACGCCGCCACCCGCCACCTGCTCGACCAGGCGGGCCCCAAGATCGCGTTCCTCGGCTGGCCCGAGGGGTCCGGGACCGGCGACGACCGCGCCCGCGGTTGGAGCGAGGCAATGGCCGACGCCGGGTCCGCCGGCCCCCGCTGGCACACCGAGGAGAGCGTCGGCCTGGCCCGCGAGCTGACCGGCGCGGCGCTCGCGGCGGACCCCGCCGTGGACGCCGTCGTCTGCGTCAGCGATTCCCTGGCGATCGGCGCGCACCTGGCGGCCACGGCGCTCGGCCGGCCGGACCTGCCCGTGGTCGGGTTCGACAACACCCCGGCCGCCGAGGCGCTGGGCATCAGCAGCGTGGAGCAGCTCCCGGAGCAGGTCGCGGCCGGGGTGCTGGACCTGCTGATGGGCCCCACGGGCGGCGTCGTCCTGAGGCGCGACCAGCGCGACCAGGCGGAGGAGGCCGCGTACGTCCTGGTCGAACCCCGCCTGGTGGTCCGCGGAACCCCCATCCCCTAACCGGGTCCCCGCTACCCCACCCGGTCTCTCACCGCCCAACCCGGTCGTTGAGTGCTGGCTATTTGTGCTCTTTCGGCCGCGGAAGGCGCAAATAGCCAGCACTCAACGACGGAGTTGGGCGGGTTAGGGGGTGGCCGTGGCCCAGGGCGTGCCGTCCTGGGTCGTCAGGCGCACGGAGACGACGTCGCGAACGGGGACGCCGAGCACACCGCCCGCCGAGCACGTGCCGGTCGTGACGACGCACGAGCCGAGGGAGATCTCGCGGGTGTCGTCGCTGCGGGGGTTGTTGTTGGTGTTCCCGGGGTTGCCGGTGCCGGGCGGCGTGCCGGCCTCCGAGGCCCTGCGGTCGAAGGTCGTGTGGCCCGGCTCCGTCGCGTGGACGCCCCTGCCGTACGGAGTCGGGACGACGGCGTCCGGGTCGCCCGTGTTCTCTGTGTTCGCGACGACGGCGGTGACGTCGTAGCTGGCCGCCGGCCCGGCGTCGCGCACCACCACATAGGCCCAGGAGGGGTCGCCCTCGTAGAGGAAGACGGTGCCGACCGAGCCGGCCGCTGAGTCGCCTGCCGTGCCGTCCGCCGAGTCGTCCGCAACCAGGTCGGCGGCGGTGAGGTAGCGGCCGTGCGCCGTGTCGAGCGTCGTGCGGTACGACGCCGCCAGCTCCCGGTCCGGCGCCGTCACGACCCACACGCTCGCGCCGCCCGCCACGAGCAGACCTGCGCCGAGCGCGGCGGCGAGGACGGCGCGCCGGGCGCCGTGCCGCCGGACGGTCGCGGGGCCGGACGACGCAGGGCCGCGCGTCGACCGCCCGGGTGCTGTCGGACCGGCTCCGGCGACGGCCGGCGGGCCGTCCAAGGCTCCCGGCTCGACCGGAGCACCGGGTGCGCGGCTCGTCGGACCGGCGTCGGGACGCGCCGGGTCGCCCGCGAGCCGGGCCAGCACGCGCCCTTCGAAGTCGGCCGGGGGCTCGTGCTCCGGCACCAGGAGCAGCACCTCGTCGGCGGCGTCGGCCAGCGACGACAGCTCGTCGCGGCACCGGTCGCACGTCGCCAGGTGCGTCATGACGGCGGCCCGCGTCGCGCCGTCCGCGACCCCCAGCGCCACCTCGGTGAGGGCATCGCGCAGCTCGGCGCAGCGGTCGCCGCTCCTGCCCGAGCCGCTCCCGCCTGGCCCGTTACCGCCCGGCCCGCTCCTGCCTGGCCCGCCCCAGTCCGCCCCGTTCATGGCCGTTCCTCCTCCCGGCTGCTCGCCAGCTCGTCGCGCAGGTGCCGCAGCCCCAGCCGGATCCGCGTCTTGGCCGTCCCCAGCGGCACGCCGGTCCGCCGCGCGATCTCCGCCCCGCTGAGCCCGAAGACCGCCGCGAGCACCACCGCCGTCGCCTGCTCCCGGGGCACGTGCGCCAGCGCGGCGTCCACCGTGGTGCCGGTCGCCACCCGGTCCGCGAGCAGGTCGGGGTCGGCGACGGTCTCGGCCGTGATCCGCTCCGCCATGATCACGGGGTCGACGGGCACGTCGCGCCGCACCCGCAGCACGTCGATCGCGGCGTGCCGGGCGATCGCGAGCAGCCACGTCGTCGCGCGGCCCCGCCGCGGGTCGAAGCCGTCGGCGTGCCGCCACGCGCGGACGAAGGTCTCCTGCGCCACCTCCTCGGCGACCGCGGGGATGCCGACCACGAAGAGCGCCAGCCCGTAGACCCGCGCCTGGTGCCGGCGCACGAACACGGCTGCCGCGTCCGGGTCGTCCGCGGCCATCCCGGCGAGGAGCGCCTCGTCCGATGCCGTCATGTCCCTTCCTACGTGCCGGGACCCGTCTCTGGATCTCACCCCGCCGGATCTCGTCGGCCTGATCTTCGGCTCGAACCTGTCGCGCTTCGGAGCCCGAGAGATCCGTCGGGCGCCCCGCCACGTAGGGACAGGTGACGGGCGTCGTCGGTGACACCCGGAACAAGGAGGTAACCATGTCCAGACTACGAGGAGCGTCCAGAAGCCGAGGGGCGCGGCTCGCCGCCGGGGCGGCGTTCAGCGTCCTGCTCCTGGCGGGTTGCGGCAGCGGCAGCGGGGGCGGCTACGGCGGGGGTGGCTCCGGGGACTCGGGCGGCTCGGGTGGTGGCGGTGGTGGCGGGATGACCCTCGAGATCACGTCGCCCAAGGACGGGGCCACGGTCGAGACGCCGTTCACCATCGACCTCTCCTCCAGCGAGGAGCTCGGCCCGACCGACACCGGCAAGGATCACGTGCACGTCTACTTCGACGGGAACGACCAGGAGTACATGGTGGTCGAGGGCGACAGCGTGGAGGTCACCGACCTGCCCGCGGGCGAGCACGAGATCGACGCGTCGCTGCGCAACGCCGACCACTCGGCGGCCGGGGTGGAGACCCAGATCAACGTGACCGTGGGGTCCGGCGGCAGCACGGGTGACAGCACGGGAGACGACGGTGACAGCTACTGAGCGGCACGACACGGGGCGCCGTGAGACCGGGCGACATGGCACCGAGCGTCAGGAGACCGAGCGCCAGGAGACCGGGCAGCACGAGACCGGCACGGTCGAGCGCAACCGCCGTCCGGCACGCTGGTTCCATGCCGGCGTGTACGTGACCGTCATCGTGCTGCTGATCACCGGCTGGTGGCTGCTGCTCGGGAACGAGGGCAGCCCGAGCGTCATCGCTCGCGTCACGGGGGTGTCCGACACCGACGTGCACACGATCACCGGCTGGGTCCTCGCGGGGCTCACGGTGCTGGCCGTCGTCGTCGGCGCGCGGGGCTGGCGCACCTTCTGGCGCGAGACCTTCCGGGTCGAGCACGGCGACGGCGCGTGGTTCCGGACCTGGCCCGCCGCGATCCTCACCGGGCGGTTCGGGCGCCACGAGGGCCGGTTCGACCCGGGGCAGCGCATCGCGAACCTGGTGCTTGTCGCGACGCTGCTCGCCCTGGTCGTGTCCGGGGTGGGGCTCGCGCTCGTCAGCGGGGGACCTGCGTTCGTCTGGTTCGCCGCGGTGCACCGGTGGTCGACGTATGTGGTGACCCCCGTCGTCGTCGGGCACGTGATCATCGCCTCCGGAATCCTGCCCGGCTACCGCGGCGTCTGGCGGGCGATGCACCTGGGCGGCAAGCTCCACGAGCGCGATGCCCAGCGGGTCTGGCCGGGCTGGACCGAACGCACCACGGGCGAGGCCCACGACCCCCGCCACCGCCGCTAGACCCCCCCCAACCCAACTCGTTGAGTGCTGGGTATTTGCGCTCCTGGCGCGCGAAAGGGCGCAAATACCCAGCACTCAACGAGGCAGGGGGCGGGGGTGGGTTATTCGACCAGCTTGCCCTGCGTCGAGACCTCCTGGGCTGCGATCAGGGTCGCGATCTCCTCGGGGACCTCCGGGATCTCCTCGCGGACGATGCCCGTCTTCGGGGACCAGACCAGGTTCACCTGGAGCGCCGGGTCGAGGTCCGGGTAGTCGCTCCGGTTGTGGCAGCCGCGCGTCTCGCGGCGCTCGCGGGCGGCCTCCAGCGTGGCGCGGGCCGCGATCAGCGACGCCTTGAGGTCGAAGGCGTGCGCGAGGTCCTGGAACCCGGCGATGTCGGGGTGCACGCCGATCTCCTGGGTGCGCGCCTCGATCTCGTCCAGCTCGCGCAGGCCCGCGGTCAGGCCCTCCTCGTCCCGGACGACGCCCGCGTGCTCGGTCATCGTGTTGCGGATCGCCCGCTGCAGGGCGCGCACGTTCTCGTGCCCGTCGGCGGTGAGCAGGTCGGCCACCTCGGCGCGGGCGTAGGCCTCGGCGTCGTGCGAGCGGCGCTGCGCCTCCAGGCCGGCGGAGTAGGCCGCGGCGGCCCGCCCGACGATGCGGCCGAAGACCAGCAGCTCGATGAGCGAGTTGCCGCCCAGGCGGTTGGCGCCGTGCAGGCCGCTGGACGCCTCGCCGATCGCGTACAGGCCGTCGACCTCGGTGCTGTGGTCCTCGGGCCGCACCCACACGCCGCCCATGGAGTAGTGCGCGGTCGGCGCGATCTCGATGGGCTCGGCCGTGATGTCCAGCATCTGCAGCTCGAGCATCGTCTGGTAGACGCGCGGCAGGCGCGTCATGATCGTCTCGCGCGGCAGGTGCGAGACGTCGAGCCAGACGCCGCCCTTCTCGGTGCCGCGACCCTCCTTGATCTCGGTGTACGCCGCGAGCGCCACCCGGTCGCGGGTCGAGAGCTCCATGCGCTCGGGGTCGTAGTTCTGCATGAACCGCTCGCCCAGGGCGTTGCGCAGGATGCCGCCCTCGCCGCGCGCGGCCTCCGAGATCAGGGTGCCCGCGGCGTTCTCGGGCTCCAGGATGCCCGACGGGTGGAACTGCACCAGCTCCGGGTCGCGCAGGCGCGCGCCGGCCTCGACGGCGAGGCGGAACGAGTCGCCCGTGTTCTCGTCGCGGCGGGACGACGTGCGCCGCCAGATGCGGTTGTGCCCGCCCGCGGCGAGGATCACGGCGTCGGCGTGGATGAGGTACGGCGTGCCGTCGTCGAGGTCGAACCCGTAGGCGCCGAACACCGCGCCGTCGTGGGTCAGGATCCGGGTGACGTAGACCGAGTCCAGGATCGGGATGTCGAGCTGCGTCGCCCGGTTCACGAGGGACCGCTGGATCTCCAGGCCGGTGTAGTCGCCGGCGAACGCGGTGCGGCGGTAGGTGTGCGCGCCGAAGAACCGCTGGGAGATGCGCCCGTCGTCCTCCCGGGCGAAGGCCATGCCGTACCGCTCGAGGTCGGCGATGCCCTGCGCGGCACCCTGCGCGACGATCTCGGCCGTGTGCGGGTTGGCCAGGAAGTAGCTTTCCTTGATGGTGTCGGCGGCGTGCTGCTGCCAGCTGTCCTCCGCGTCCATGGTGCCGAGGGCGGCGTTGATCCCGCCGGCGGCGAGCGAGGTGTGGGCGTCCATCCGGGGCCGCTTGCCCAGGGCGAGGACGTCCACCCCCTGTTCGGCGAGCTCGATGGCGGCGCGCAGGCCGGAACCGCCCGTACCGATGACGAGCGCTGTCGTGGAGATGCGACGTTCGGTGGTGTTCATACTCCATCTGACAACGCACGAGCGGGGAACGTGACGCCTCGGGATGTGACAAGTCAGACGATGTGACATGTCAGACGCCGAGGCGTCAGAACCAGCGCTGTGACCAGCGACGACGCCGCTACGGGGTCAGCAGTGGATCGCGGCGAGCTCCGTGAACACCGCCCGGTTGAGCGTGAACGCGTGGTGCGTCTCGGCGAGGGTGGCGGCCACCTCGTCGTCGTCCAGGTCGAGCTCGTCCAGCGCCTCGCGGTAGGCGTCCTTGAACACCTTGACCTTGGGGATGTCGGGGAAGGTGTAGAAGGCCAGCCCCTCCTCGTCGAGGCCGTAGTGCTCCTTCATCATGCGCTTGACGATCTGCCCGCCGGACAGGTCGCCCAGGTACCGCGTGTAGGAGTGCGCGGCGTACTGCGGCAGGTTGCCGCCCACGGCGCGGACGTGCTCGGCGTACGCGCGGGTCGCGGGCAGGATCCGGATCTTGTCGCGCCAGTCCGGCCCGTACAGGAAGGCCAGGTCCCGCTCGATCGCGGGGACACGCGTGAGCTCCGTGAAGACGAGGCCGGCGCCCCGGTCGTCGCTCCCGAGGGCGGCGCTCGCCTCCTCCAGGGCCTCGTAGACCACCAGCAGCTGCGCGGTGAGGTCGGCGTGCGCGTCCCGGGTGAGCGCTCCGGACAGGAGCTCCTCGATAAACTGCTCCGAGTTGGCACCGGCATGGGCGTCACGAGTGCCCTGACGGAGCACGGCGGACAGGGGGACGGGGGCGATTTCCTCGACGGGCAGGCTCACGGGGTCTCCTCCGGTGCGGTGCTGCCGTGCTGGCAGACGTGCTGACAATGTGTCATCACCATCCGATCATAGCAACAGAAGTAAGGCAAGCCTCACCTTATTCGCCCGGGACCTTCGGGGGGCTGGGCGCCCGTCACCAGGGGTGTGTCAGAGGCTCGGGATAGCGTCGTGTGATGCCTGGTCCCGCCTCCGTCCCACGCCCGTCCGCCCTGCCCAAGCCGGTGTTCGTCGAGGTCGATACCGACGGCACCCGCGAGCGCATTGCCACCTACGTGCTGGAGCCGGCCGGCGGGCCCTCGGCCGGCGACGTCGTGCTCTGCCACGGCACGCCGTGGTCCGCACAGGTCTGGGCTCCAGTGGCGCGTGCACTGAGCCAGGGCTTGCTCGGGCGGGGGTATCGCGTCTTCCTGTGGGACATGCCCGGATATGGCGCCTCATCCAAGGGGGCTGGGGTCGCCGTGGACCTCGTGGCCCAGCGCAGGCGGCTGGCCGCGCTCCTGCGGCACTGGGGGCTGGGCCGCCCGCACCTGGTTGCGCACGACATCGGGGGAGCCGTCGCCCTCGGCGCCCACCTCCTGGAGGGTGCGGACCTGGCGAGCCTGTTCCTGCTCGACATCGTGACGCTGGACCCCTGGGGCTCGGAGTTCTTCCGGCTCGTGGCGCGCAACGAGTCCGTCTTCGCGGCAGTGCCCGGGCCGCTGCACGGTGCCCTGGTGCGGGAGTACATCGCCGGCGCGGCCAACCATGCGCTCGCTCCTGAGCAGGTCGAGACGCTCGCCGAGCCGTGGCTCGACGACGTCGGGCAGGCCGCCTTCTACCGCCAGATCGCGCAGCTCTCGCCCGAGCACACCGCGCCCGTCGTCCGTCGGCTCGGCGAGGTGCGCTGCCCGGTCCGCGTCGGCTGGGCCGAGGACGACCCGTGGATCCCGTTCGAACAGGCCGGCCGCCTGCGCGAGCTGCTGCCCGGCGATCCCGAGGTGGTCGCGTTCCCCGGTCGCGGTCACCTCGTGCCGCTGGAGGACGACGCCGCGGTGGGCCGTGCCGTGCTGGCCTGGCTCGACGCCGTCGACGGGTCGTAAACCTGGTGGCGTCGCCGGCGCCGTCGGGCATAGCGTGTGCGGTGGTGAGCGTGAGGCGTGACGAACCTCGGCCCGGTCCGCCGGGCGAGCGACCACCCGCGCGTGCGGCGTACCGACGAGAGGCCGGGGCTTCCCGGCAAAGGAGTGGTGGCACCGCGACCTAGCCCCCGCCCGCTCCTCCAGGGCCTGCGCTCTCTGGAGGAATGATGAGACCACCTTTGCCATCCCCTTCGACGTCCCCGGCTCCGGCCCTGGCTGAGTCCACAGGGGTTCCCGCTCGCACCCTCGCCCGCGACCTGCCGAGCGTCCCGCCAGGCTCCGTCGTGCGGCTGCAGGGCTGGGTGCACCGCCGTCGTGAGCTCGCGACCGTGACGTTCCTGGTGCTGCGCGACCGCACCGGGCTCGCCCAGATCGTGGTGCGCACCGGTGCCGGGCCGACGGCGCCAGCCGTGCCGCCCGAGGAGACCACCGTGGAGGTGACCGGCACGGTCACCGCGAACCCGCAGGCGCCCGGCGGCGTGGAGGTCACCGGGCTGGGCGGTGCGGGCCTGCTGATCACGCCGCTCACGGACCCCGCCGAGACCCCGCCGGTCGAGCTGTGGCGGCCGGCCCTGAGCGCCGCCCTGCCCACGCTGCTCGACCACGCCGCCGTCGCCTGGCGGCACCCCGCGCAGAAGGCGCGCTGGGAGGTCGCGGCGGCGAGCCTGCGCGGGTTCCGTGCGACGCTGGACGCGGCGGGCTTCACCGAGGTCTGCACGCCCAAGCTGGTCGGCACGGCCACGGAGTCGGGGGCGAACGTGTTCCCCGTGGACTACTTCGGGCGGCCCGCCTACCTCGCGCAGTCGCCGCAGTTCTACAAGCAGCAGATGGTCGGCGTCTTCGAGCGGGTCTACGAGGTGGGGCCGGTGTTCCGGGCCGAGCCGCACGACACCGTGCGGCACCTCGCGGAGTACCGCTCGCTCGACGTCGAGCTCGGGTTCGTGCGCGACCACCGCGACGTGCTGGCCGTGCTGCGCGACGTGCTCGCCGGGATGGCGGACGCCGTCCGCGCGTCGGGGGCCGCCGAGCGGCTGGGCGTCGAGGTACCGCGGATCCCGGCCGAGTTCCCCGTGCTGCACTTCGCCGACGCCCTGGAGCTCGTCGGGGCGCCGTCGGACGAACCCGACCTGGCGCCCGAGCACGAGCGCACCCTGGGGGAGTGGGCGCGGGCCGAGCACGGGTCGGACTTCGTCGCGGTCGAGGGCTACCCGATGGCCAAGCGGCCGTTCTACACGCACCCGGAACCGACTCAGGGGCCTGGGGACCCTCGGTGGAGCAACAGCTTCGACCTGCTGTTCCGCGGGCTGGAGCTCGTCACGGGCGGGCAGCGCCTGCACCGGTACGCCGACTACGTCGCGGCGATCGAGGCCCGGGGCGAGGACCCGGCGTCGTACGCGTCCTACCTGGAGGCGTTCCGGCACGGGATGCCGCCCCACGGCGGGTTCGCGATCGGCTTGGAGCGGTGGGTGGCGCGCCTCGTGGGGGTGGCCAACATCCGCGAGGTGACGCCGTTCCCGCGGGACCTGCACCGGCTGACGCCGTAGCCGTAGCCCTAGTCGTCGCACCTGGCACCCGGGCGGGATGCTCCGCCCGGGTGTCAGTGGCCACCGCTACTTTGTGCGCGTGCTGCTGAAGGCGGCACGATCCAGGGGCGAGCTCTGCCCCGATGGCCGACGACGACGTGATGGGGCGAGATGCTGCAGGAGCTGATGGACCGGGTGCGGGGCGGCGACGAGACGGCGCGAGGCGTGGCGGATGCGCTCGCGCCGCTGTCGCTGGTCAGCACCGGTCTGTACGAGGACGCGGTGGGCTACGTGCTGGAGGGCACGACGCCGGAGGTCCTGACCCAGGTGGCGTCCGCCGCCACGGACGACGTCGACCGGCTGCTCGACCAGCCGGGCCGCACCACCTACTGGTCGAGCTGGGTCTCGCCCGACCTGGTCAAGAAGGTCGCCGCCCAGCACAAGAGCTGGACCACGGAGAAGGGCGTCAACGGCCGCCGCCGCGTCTACGCGGTCGGCGCCATGGCGCAGGTGGTCCGCCTCGCCCGGCTGCTGGCGCAGGCCTGCGAGACCGTCGAGATCCCGGCCGTGCCCGAGTGGCTCTCGCTCCTGGTGCACGACATCGGCCACATCGGCACGCCCAAGCGCAACCGCCCCGGCAACGGGGACCAGGCCACGCGCACCCGCTGGACGCCCGCGATGTTCGAGGAGGCCGCGGTCGAGGGCGGCGTCCCGGCCGACGCCGCCTCGCGCACCGTGCTCGTGGCGATCGTGCACCGCTCCTCGAAGGGCCGCTCCTGGTACTCCGACGCCCGCGAGGGGATCATGAAGTCCGTCGCGTTCGGCGAGTTCGTGGGCGAGCACGCCGCGCTCCTGGCCGACGTCGTCCCCGGGCTGACCGCCGCGAGCAAGGAGGAGGTGCTCGGCCAGATCGGCAGGCGAATCTCGACCCAGGAGGTCCCGAGCGATGAGTTCGCGCGGATCGTCGCGGGCCTCGCCGCCGACCCCGCCAAGGGCGTGCGCGCCGCCGCGCTGCAGCACCTCGCGACCCTGCCCGACGACCGGCAGGTGGAGCTGCTCGCGCCCTTCCTGACCACGGCGAAGTCGGGCGCCCTCGGCGAGGCCGTGACACGGCTGGCCGCCCTGGACGGTGGCCTCGCCGCGTGCGAGGCGGCGCTCGCCACGCTGCGCGACGAGAACGGAAAGGTCGCGGCCGGGCAGGGCGCGCGAGTCAAGCTGCTGGAGCAGACCGTCGAGCGCGCCCGCGCGCTCGAGACGCCCGCGCAGGACGTCGCCATCGACCTCCCGGACTGGGAGCCGCTGCCCGACCCCGTGCTCGACGACGCGTGGGTCAAGCAGCTCCGCACCGACGTCGAGCAGGCGACCGCCCGGGCCCGGACCAACCTCGACGAGGCCCGGAAGAGTGCGAAGGCCGGCCACAACGAGTGGGTGCTCAAGTCCGCCCAGAACAACCTCAAGCAGCTCGAGAAGATCACCGCCAAGGACGTCGAGGCCCTCCCGCGCGTGCTCACGGCGAATGCTCCGGCTCGTCAGCTCCGCAGCTCGCCCCTGGTCACCTGGCTCACGGACCGCCGCCACGAGGCGTTCGCCGACCAGAGCCTGATGTTCCACGTGCGCCTGCGGGCGCTGGTCCACGGCGGCCGCAGCGACGGCAACAACCTGCTGTGGAACCTGCGCGGGCACCTCGACGAGGTCACCGACCTGCGCCAGCTCCACGACGGCCTGGAGCGCGCCGGGATCCCGGACGTCGAGCGGCTCGTCACCGATCTTGTCCTGAACCGCTGGTGGGGGCACGAGGAGATCCCGGCGTCGGTCGCCTGGCCCTGGTTCGCCGAGCGCCCCGAGATCCTGGAACGCAGCCTGCGGACCGGGGACGGCGGCGAGCGCACCGGCAGGTCGCTCGCGATGCTTCGCGAGTTCCCCGCCCTGCCGCCGATGCTGCTGCCCAAGCTCACGGCGCTCGCGCTCGGTGCGGGCAAGACCCACCGGGTCACGGCACAGCAGGTCCTGGAGGCGCACACCGGGGCGCGGTCCCTGGCCGAGCAGGCGCTCGCGGACAGCAAGGGCGAGGTGCGCGCGTCGGCCGCGGTATGGCTCGCCCGCATCGGTGACCCCGCCGCGGTGCCCGCGCTGCGCGCCGCCCTGAAGAAGGAGCGCCGCGAGGCGGCCCGGGCCGCGCTGCTCTCGGCCCTGGAGACGCTCGGCGACGACATCTCCGCCGACCTCGCGCCGGAGATCCTGCAGGCCGAGGCCGCCAAGGGCCTCAAGGCGAAGATCCCGGCGAGCCTCGACTGGTTCCCGTTCGAGCAGCTCCCGGAGGTGCGGTGGGCGGGTGCTGGTGCTGCTGGTGCCGGGGCTGCCGGCGAGCCCGGCGGAGTTGTGCCGCGGGACGTCGTGCGCTGGTGGGTCGTCCTGGCCTCCAAGCTCAAGGCGCCCAGCGGCGAGGGCCTGATCGCCCGGTACGTCAGCCTGCTGGACCCGGCCTCGCGAGCCGCGCTCGGCTCGTTCGTGCTGCGCGCCTGGGTCGCCCAGGACACCCGCAACCCGTCCGTGGAGCACTCCCGCGAGTACGCGGACCAGCACGCGCAGTCCCGCTGGGACAACCTGCAGTCCGCGATCAAGCGCTACCCCGAGTACTACGCGGACCAGGCCGGGCAGACCGTCGAGGACTTCTGGAAGCGGCTCTACCGGGAGGACCAGGCCACCTACCTCGGTTCGGCGACGCAGGACAAGGGGCTGCTCGCGCTGACCGTCGGGATGCCCGGGGCGGGGCTCGCGACGACCGCCCAGCACTACTTCGCCGCCCACAAGGGCCGTCGCGCCCAGGCCGAGTACCTGGTGCGCGCGCTCGCCGCCAACGGCGACCGGGCCGCGGTGCAGCAGCTCCTCGCGGTGTCGCGCCGGTTCAAGCAGCGCACCGTCCAGGAGGCGGCCGGGGCGCTCGCCCAGGACATCGCCGACCGCAACGGCTGGGACGGCGACCAGCTCGCCGACCGCACGGTGCAGACCGCCGGGTTCGACGACGACGGCATCCTGCGCCTCGACCTCGCCGGACCCTCGGGCGCAGACGGTGGCGCCGACGGGGGCGAGGCGCGCGTCGTCACCGGGCGCATCACCGAGGCGTTCACGCTCGAGCTGCGCAACCCCGCGGGCAAGGTCGTCAAGGCCCTGCCGGCCAAGCGCGCGTCCGACGACGACGAGGTGTACGCCGAGGCGAAGCGGCAGCTCAAGGAGTCGCGGGCCGAGCTCAAGGCCGTCGTCGCGCTGCAGACCCAGCGCTTCGCCGAGGCCATGGTCACCGGCCGCACGTGGAGCGTCGCCGACTGGCGCGAGTTCGTGCTGGGGCACCCGCTGATGTCCCGCCTGGCCGCGCGCCTGGTGTGGGCGGCGGAGCTGCCGGGCGCGGACGGCGCCGGCTCCGGCTCGACGGGGACCGTGACGTTCCGGCCGGGCGACGGCGGCGCGCTGATCGGCGTCGACGACGAGGACGTCACCCTCCCGGACGACGCCCGCGTGTCGCTGGTGCACGCCGCCACCCTCGGGGACGACGACGAGACCGGCGCGCCGGCCTGGCGCGGCCACCTCGGCGACTACGAGATCACGCCGCTGTTCGACCAGGGCCTGGGTGCCGAGGCGGACGCCGCCGGCGCGCTGCCCGACCTGCCGGGCACCGCCACCGTGATCGACACCCGCAAGGGCTGGCTCAGCGACTCGTTCACGATCCGCGGCCGGGCCACCAAGCTCGGGTACTCGCGGTCGCAGGCCGAGGACGCCGGGTGGTTCTCCGCCTACCGCAAGGAGTACCCGACGCTCGACCTCACGGTCGAGATCGAGTTCACCGGCGCGTTCCTGCCCGAGGAGAACATCACGGCTGCCGTCCAGGAGCTGGTGTTCCGCCGCACGGGGACGTGGGACGACCGGGGCCGGCTCAAGCTCGAGGACGTGCCCAAGGTGCTGCTCGCGGTGTCCTACCAGGACTACGTGACCGTGGCAGAGGGCGGGGCCTTCGACGCGGACTGGGAGAAGAAGAGCCAGTACTGACCAGTCTCAGTACTGACCAGTTCTGAGTGCTGTGCTGCGCGGGTCGAGGTGCCCGCGCAGCACACGCGTGTCCGGCGTCGGCTGCGCTCGGGACACTTAGCCCTTGCGCTTAGTTTCCGCGCGAGTTAACTTAGCCGTATGGCTCAGCATTCGGTGCTCGACGGTACGTTCCAGGCGCTCGCCGACCCGACCCGGCGCGCCGTGCTGGGCCGGCTCGGCGCGGGTCCGGCCAGCGTCGGCGAGCTCGCGGCGCCGTTCGACATGGCGCTGCCGTCGTTCATGAAGCACATCCGCTATCTCGAGAGCACGGGGTGGATCAGGTCGCAGAAGGTCGGCCGGGTGCGCACGTGCACGCTTGAGCGGGAGGCGTTCGACGCCGTCGAGAGCTGGCTCGGCGAACAGCGGAGCATCTGGGAGGGGCGCACGGACCGGCTCGAACGGTTCGTCACCGCGGCCCGGCCCGGCACCGACGACCACACCGACGACCCCGACAACAAGGACGTTCTCTCATGACCCCGCCGCACGGAGCCTCACCGGACGGCCGGCCCGGCCGGCCCGACCTCGACCTGACGGTCTCCCGCATCATCCGCGCCCCGCTGTCGTCGGTCTGGAACGCCTGGGCCGACCCGGCCAGCTTCGAGCAGTGGTGGGTCCCGGCGCCGCAGATCTGCCGGGTGCGGGAGATGGACCTGCGCCCGGGTGGTTCCTTCCGCACGGAGCTGAGCGAGGACGGCGTCGAGTTCGGCCCGCACATCACGGGCTGCTTCCTCGCCGTCGACGACCTCGAGCGGATCGTCTTCACCGACGCGCTCGTGGCCGGCTGGCGTCCCGCGACGCAACCGTTCGTGACCGCGGTGATCACCCTGCGGGACCACCCCGACGGCACGGAGTACAGCGCGACCGCGATGCACCGCGACGTCGCCGACCGCGACCGGCACGAGCAGCTCGGCTTCCACGACGGCTGGGGCACCGTCACGCGGCAGCTCGCCGAGCTGGTGGAGGCGAGAGCATGAGGCTGGTCCTGATGCAGTTCGTGAGCCTCGACGGCGTCTCACAGGGGCCCGGGTCGCCGGAGGAGGACACCAGCGACGGGTTCACCCGGGGCGGGTGGCTCGTGCCGCACATGGACGAGGTGTTCGTCCGCCGGACGGTCGACTGGCTCGGCGAGGCCGACGGGCTCCTGCTCGGCCGCCGCACCTACGACGCCTTCGCGCGCGACTGGCCGCAGATCACGGATCCGGCCGACCCGTTCACCGCGCTGATGAACGGCCTGCCCAAGTACGTCGCCTCGCAGACGCTCGCCGAGGGCACCTGGCACCCGACCACCGTGCTCTCGGGTGATGTCGCGGCCCAGGTCGGCGCGCTCAAGCGGCAACCGGGTCGTGAGCTCCAGATCCACGGGAGCGCGCGGCTCGCGCAGTCGCTCCTGGCCGCCGGACTGATCGACGAGCTCCGCCTCGTGGTCGCGCCGGTCGTCGTCGGGAGCGGCCGGCGTCTCTTCCCGGACGGGGGTGCGCCAGCGGGGCTGAGGCTCGCCAGCAGCGAGTCGACGCCCGGCGGGCTGGTGATCCAGGTCTACGACTGGGCCGGCGAGCCGGCCGTCGCGACGTACGCCGGGGTCTCGGACATCGTCTGAGCGAGCGTCCCCCGCGGTGCTGGCGGGGACGGCAGGTGCGGCCACCAGACCCCGCGCAGGCGTGTCAGTGGCTCCCGCTACCTTGATCGCACGCTGACCGCAGCGGCCCTGACCAGGGCCGTCGCGGCATTACTCGCACGCCATCATTCGCGTCATCACTCGCACGTCATCACTCGTAACGCACGCACCGAAGGACGTCATGACCACGGACACCACCGTCTCGGCAGGCACGACTGCTGGAACCGAGATCAGCCAGGCCACCGAGATCCGCCCGCCCGCCGAGATCCGGTACGCCGCCGAGCTGGCGACGCTCGACGCCTGGGACGCCGAGCGCGGGCACGAGCGGCCCCCGGGCTGGCGGCTGAGCCCGCGGGCCGTGCGGGCGTTCGTCGTGGGCTCCGAGGAGCTCGGCGTGACCCGCAAGTTCTACGGTGACGACCCGCTGGTGGACCGCGCCGTCGTCTCCCTGATGGGGCGGCAGGGCCTGATGCTGGTGGGCGAGCCCGGTACGGCCAAGTCGATGCTGTCGGAGCTGCTCTCGGCGGCGGTCTCGGGCAGCTCGACCCTGACGGTGCAGGGCACCGCGGGCACCACCGAGGACCACGTGCGGTACTCGTGGAACTACGCGCTCCTGGTCTCCGAGGGGCCGAGCGAGCGGTCGCTGGTGCCGTCGCCGATCTGCACGGGCATGCGCGAGGGGCGCGTCGTGCGCTTCGAGGAGATCACGCGCTGTGCGCCGGAGATCCAGGACACGCTCGTGTCGATCCTCTCGGAGAAGCAGCTCATGGTCCCCGAGCTCGGGCCCGACGCGCGGGTCGCCGCCAGGCCGGGCTTCACCGTGATCGCGACCGCGAACCTGAAGGACCGCGGCGTGCACGAGATGTCCGCGGCCCTCAAGCGCCGGTTCAGCTTCGAGACCGTGGCCCCGGTGCGCGACCGCGCCTTCGAGATCGAGCTGGTGCAGCGCCAGCTCGCGGCCGAGCTGGGACCCGAGGGCGACCGCCCCGAGGTGCCGCGCGACGTCCTTGAGGTGCTGGTCACCGTGTTCCAGGACCTGCGGACGGGCAGCACGCGCGAGGGCGCTCCCGTGAAGCGGCCGGAGACGGTCATGTCCACGGCCGAGGCCGTCAACGTCGCCGTGGCCGCCTCGCTGGAGGCCCGGTACCTCGGCGACGGCACGGTGACCGCGGCCGAGGTCGCGCGGCAGGTCGCGGGCGTCGCGCTCAAGGGCGAGGAGGAGGACGCACGCCGGCTGCGGCACTACGTCGACAACGTGGTGCGCGAGCGCGCCCGCACCGACGCGCGCTGGAAGGCGTTCTTCACCGCGGCAGAGCCGCTGTGGCGGTGACGGGCGGGGGCGCTGTGGCGGTGCGTGGCAACGCCGCTGTGGCGGTGCGTGACGACGTCGTAGGCCGGCGCGTGGACGCCGTCTGGCAGCTCGCGCCGGAACGCCTGAGGTCGGCAGCGGACGCAGTCGGACGGCTGCGGGCCGAGCGCGGCATCTACTTCGCGCCCGTGCGGCACCACAGCCCGGCGTGCGCCGTGGCGGTGCGTGCGGCGATCGAGGAGCTGCGGCCGTCGGCCGTGCTCATCGAGGGCCCCGAGGAGTTCACGCGGCTCATCCCGGACCTGCTGCACGAGGCCACCCGGCCGCCGATCGCGGTGCTGAGCCTCGGCGGCTCGGGTTCCGGCTCGGGGTCTGCGGCGGGCCCGGGCGACCGCGAACCGGGGGACGGCGCCGGCTTCTACCCGCTCGCGTCCTTCTCGCCGGAGTGGGTCGCCCTGCACGCGGGGCGGGACGTCGGCGCGGAGCTCAGGTTCATCGACCGCTCGTTCGGCGAGCGGTCGGCGGCGGAGCGCGCGGTCTCGGGACGGGGTTCCGAGGGTTCGGGGCCTGACGGTTCCGGGCCGGACTCTGCGGGGCCGGGCTCTGCCGGGTCGGGTGTCGGGCCGAACCTCGCCGGAGAGCCGGACCCCTTCGCGCGGACCCTCATGTCCGAGCGCTACCTGGCGCACTCCGAGGCGGTCGCGACACTCGCCCGCCGGCTCGGGTGCCGCGACCACGACGAGGTGTGGGACCACCTGTTCGAGTCCCGGCGCAGCGCCGAGCTCGCGGACTGGCGAGCTCTGTTCGACGACGTCTTCGCGTGGGCGGCGCTCGCGCGCCTCGACTACGAGGAGAGCGTGCTCGCCGCCGACGGGTCCCTGGACCGCGAGGCGCGGATGTCGGCCCGGATCGCCGAGGCGGTGGCGGAAACGTCGACGGGGGCCGGCGGACCGGTGCTCGTCGTGACCGGGGCCTTCCACACGCTCGCGCTGGTGGAGGCGCTGTCCGGCGCGCCGGAGGGCGCCCCGGTGCGCGACCGGCAGCCCGAGGGCGGCTTCGGCGCGATGGCACAGGGCGAGGCCTGGCTGGTGCGCTACGACCACGAACGGCTCGACGGGCTGCGCGGGTACGGCGCGGGCATGCCGTCGCCCGGCTACTACGAGCGCCTCCACGCGGCGCACCTGCGGGAGCTGGCGGCCGACGGTACCGACGGACCGGACGTCGCGGCGTCCGGTCCGGTCGGCGCCCGTGCCCTCGCCGCAGAGATCCTGGTCGACGTCGCCCGGGGCGCCGTCGACCGGGGGCATGCCGTGAGCCTGCCGCAGGTGGGCGCCGCGGCGGCGTCCGCGACCCGGCTCGCCGACCTGCGCGAACGCGCCTTCGCGGGCCGCACCGACCTGCTGGACGCGATGCGTTCGTGCTACGTGCAGGACGACGGCGGCGTCGGCGGACCGGGCGAGCCGGAGCGGCCGCTGGGGCTGGCGATCGCGGAGGTGTTCGGCGGCCGGGCCCTGGGCGACCTGCCGCCCGGCAGCGCGTCGCCGCCGCTCGTGCGCGACGTGCGCGAGCGGGTGCGTGCGGTGCGGCTCGTCGTCGACGACTCGCTGCCGCGCACGGCCCGCCTGGACGCGCGGCGGACGGCGTCGCACCGGGCCAAGCGCCAGGTGCTGGCGCTGCTTGACTTCGTCGGTGCGGGATTCGGACAGCTCGTCTCGGGTCCGGACCACGTGGCGGGCCGAGGGCTCGGCCTGATCACGGAGGAGTGGCAGTACTGCTGGACGCCGCTGGTCGAGGCGCGGCTCGTGGAGATGGTGCACCTCGGCGCGACCCTGGAGGCCGTGGCGCTCGCCCGGCTGCACGAGACGGAGGCGCGGCTGGCCGGCACCGGGACGGGCTCGATGCCCGGGGCGGCGGCCGCGTCGGTCGACGCCCTCGCGCGGCTCGTCGCGCAGGCGCTGGTGATCGGGATGGGGTCGCACCTGCCCCGGATCGTGTCCCTGCTGCGCGTCACCCTCGACACCGACCGCGACGTGGACTCCGTCGTCTCGGGCGCGCGCCGGCTGCTCGGCCTCTGGCAGGCGCGGGTCGAGCTGGGCGCCGAGGAGTACGCTGGCGAGCTGCTCGACCTCGTGAGCCAGGCGCTCGCCACCGCGGCCTACCTGGTCAGCGACCTGGGCAAGGTCCGGGCCGAGGACGAGGACGCGGCGATCGGCACCCTGATCGGCCTGCGCTCCCTGCTCCGGGACGCGGCTGCCGCAGACGGCGCTGCGGCAGGCGGCGCTGCGGCAGGCGGCGCTGCGGCAGGCGGCGCTGCGGCAGACGGCGGCGCGGACCGGGCCGACGGCGCCGTCAACCGCATCGCCGTCGCGCGCGAGCTCGCGCGCCTGCGCGACGACGAGGGCACCGCCCCCGCCGTCGCGGGCGCGCTGCTCGCCCTGGGGTTCACCGACGGCGAGGTGGCCGACGACGTCCTGGTCACCCGGGTGCGCGGCGCCCTGTCCGCGGGTGCGGACCCAGGAGCGGCCGTGCGGTTCCTGGGCGGCGTCATGCGCGCCGCGCCGGACCTGATCCTGCACACGCCGGAGATGTTCGACGCCGTCGACGACGCACTGCGCACGCTCGACGGCGACGCGTTCCTGGCGGTGCTGCCCGACCTGCGGCGGGCCTTCACGTGGCTGCGCCCCACCGAGACGCACCGGCTGGCGAAGCGCGTGGCGGAGCGGACCGGGGCGCGGGTGGACCAGGTGGACGTGCGGGTCGCGCTGTCGGAGGAGGACCTGGCGACCGGCCTGGGCCTGGACCGGGAGCTGGTCGCGGTGCTGGAACGGGACGGGCTGGCCCACTGGGGCCCGACGACCGCAACGACGAGAGCCGTGGACGCCGCCGGCGTCGGCACGGCAGGAGGAGAAGCATGAGCGCGACCGGTCGGACGGCGTCCGATCTCGGGGTGCCCGAGGACCTTGACGCACCTGGCGCGGCGCCGTCGGTCTCCGACGACGAGGCCGCCCGGCGCTGGCGCCTGGTGCTTGGCCGGTACGCCGCCGACGAGCTGCAGGTGAGCCAGCAGGACCAGGGGCTGGAGCGGTCCCTGCGCTACCTGTACGACCGCGAGTACACGGCCCGAGGGCACCGCGTCGGTCGCGGCACCGGCCCGGGTGAGGGCGGCGCGCGCGGCGGCGGTGGGGGCGCAGGACTGGGCGGGTCCCAGCCGCACGGCGTGGACGTGACCGCGCTCGGCTGGCTGAGCGAGGCCGGCAGCCTGTTCCCGCGGGAGACGTTCGAGCGCATGCAGGTCGACGCCGTGAGCCGGTACGGCCTCACGGAGCTGCTGCAGGACGAGACCGCGCTCGAGACCCTCGAACCGTCGCGGGAGCTCGCCGTCGCGATGCTGCAGGTCCGGGGCGCCCTGGGCGACCAGGCCGCGGCGGGCCTGCGGCGGATCATCCGCCGGGTCGTCGACGACGTCGTGCGGCGGCTGCGGCCCCGCTTCACCACGGCGGTCAACGGCCGCATCGACCGGTCGCGCCGGTCGATGCACCGGGTCGCGCGGAACTTCGACTGGAAGCGCACGCTGCGCGCCAACCTCGGCCGGGTCGACGCCGAAGGCCGGATGACGGTCCAGGACGTCCGCTTCTCCGCCCGGGCCAAGCGGACCCTGACCTGGGACGTCATCCTGCTCGTCGACCAGTCGGGCTCGATGGCGCCGTCGCTGCTGTACTCCGCGGTGTGCGCCGGGATCCTGTCCGGCCTGCCCGGCATCAACGTGCAGCTCTACCTGTTCGACACCTCGGTGGTGGACATGTCGCACCTGGCCGCCGACCCCGTCGAGGTCCTGATGACCGCGCAGCTCGGGGGCGGCACCGACATCGCACGGGCCGTGCGGCACGCCGAGCAGCAGGTCCGCAACCCGTCGCGGACCGTGGTGGCGCTGGTCAGCGACTTCTACGAGGGCGGATCGGTGTCGAACCTGCTGACGACGGTGCGGCGCATGGCGTCCTCCGGCGTCACCATGCTCGGGCTCGCCGCCCTGGACGAGGCGGCCGAACCCGTCTACGACCAGGGCACGGCCCGGCACCTGGCGGAGTGCGGCATGGAGGTCGCCGCGCTCACGCCCGAACGGTTCGCAGAGTGGTTGGGGGAGGTGCTCTCATGAGCGACCGGAAGACCTACGCGTGGGCGGCGCCCTACGCGGGCCTGGACGACGACGCGCTCAAGGCGCTCGGCAACGCGGGCCTGCTGCGCCGGGCCCGCAAGGACACCGTGACCGAGGTGTCGTACGACGCCAAGGGCGCGGTGCTCGACGTGTCCGGCGTCTCGGTGCGGGTGGACGGCCGCGGCCCGGCCGCGGTCGCGTGCGACTGCCCGACGGCGGGCGTGTGCCAGCACGTCGTGGCCGCCTGCCTGTGGGCGACCGGGATCGCGCCCGACGTGGCGCCGGCGGGCGCTGATGCTGGCGGTGTCGTCGCGCACTCCGTGCCCCGGGCGGCCGGATCCGGGGCAGTCCCTGATGGAGCGACTGCGGCCGGTGGTGCGACTGCGGCTGGTGCCGACACTGCGGCTGGTGGTGAGACAACGGGCCGCGCCCCCTCCCCGGCGGTGCTCAAGCGCCGGCGGGAGGCGCTCGCGGAGGTGCGCGACGTCGTCGGGCGGCTCATGTCGGGCGGGCTGTCCCACCTCGGGGCGGACGACGCCGAGTCGCTGACCGCGCTGGCCGGCCGGGTGCGGGTCGCCGGGTTCGACCAGGTCGCGCCCGAGCTGGTCGGCAACGTGCGGTTCGACGGACTCGTCCGGGTCGCCGGCGGCCTCGTCGCGGGCCTCGCCGGTCGCGACGACGCCGTCACGGAGTCCGACCTGCTCGACGCGTTCGCCGAGATCTGGGCGATGTGCGAGGTGCTGGAGCGCGCGGCGGACCCGGCCGGAACCGCCGGTGCCGTCGGCGCGAGGCCCGGACTGGCGTCGGGCGCTACCGGCGGCGCAGCGACAGACCGCGCAGTGACAGACCCCGCAGTGACAGACCGCGCAGCGACAGGCCGCGGGCGGGCGTCCAGCAAGGGCGCCGACGACGAGATCGACCTCCCGCGCTGGGTGCCGCTCGGGGCCCGCTGGTGGACGT
This sequence comes from Promicromonospora sp. NPDC059942, assembly GCF_042731755.1. NCBI lineage: Bacteria > Bacillati > Actinomycetota > Actinomycetes > Micrococcales > Promicromonosporaceae > Promicromonospora > Promicromonospora sp. NPDC059942. The sequence continues at coordinate 86,284 of NZ_JBHWLR010000005.1, read as the reverse complement.
CGCAGAGCGGATCGCGCGGCCTGGCCTACCTGGGCTGGGACACCGAGACCGAGGCGGGTACGCCTGCCACGACGGACGCCGGCCAGGTGCGGCAGGTCGTGACCGGTCGCCCGTCGGGCAGCGACCCGCGGTTCCAGCGGAGCTGGACCAGCCCGCTCCTGTGGAACAGGTCGCTGAGCACCCTGTGCGAGGGTGCGTTCGCCCTCACCCAGGTGCGGACCAAGCCCGACGGCGGCCTCGGCGCGGGCGGCACCCCGGTGCTCCAGCGTCTGGAGGGCGACGGGTTCGACCTCGACGAGCTTCGCGTGATCGCCGAGCGCACGGGGGCGGGAGTCCAGCCGCGCGACGTCGTCGGGTTCGGACGCCGACCGGCGAACGTGCGGCTCGTGCTGGTCCGCGACGTCGGCGAGGTGGGCATCGACGAGGTGCGGCAGGAGCTGACGCTCGCCGTCGTCACCTCGGACGGCGACACGCGGCAGCTGCGCCTGCCGGCCGCGGGGGAGCAGGCGGTCCAGACGCTGCTGTCGGTGCGGTCCAGGCTGGTCGCGGTGACGATCGAGCGTCGCGAGGAGCGGGACGAGCCGGTCGGTCTGTTCGTGCGCGACAAGGGCGCGATCCGCCTGGTCAGTCCCACGATCACGCCGGCCTGGTCGCTCGAGAACAGCTACTGGGACTTCTGGCGCAAGCGGATCCGCAAGCTCAAGGCTCAGGCGTCCTCGGCGAAGGCCGTCCGGCCGCCGACGGCACCGCCGCCCCCGGTGCGCCGTGTGACGTTGCTGCTGGGCGACGTCCTGCTCGCGGCGGCGGCCACGGGCCGGCCGGCGCTCACGGTGCGGCAGCGGTCCGACGTCGAGCAGGCGCGCATCCTGGCGCGAGACCTCGGGCTCGCGACCCTGGAGCGGACGGCCCAGGGCCTGCTGGCCGGCGAGCTGACGCCCCCCGCGGTGCTGCACGCCGCCTTCGTCGTGGGCCGGGCCCGGGCCGTGGCGGACGTCGCGGGCTGAACCGACTGCCTGCCCCGGCCGACGGTCCGGCCGGGGCGGGGCGCCAGTACGCGCCTGCGCGGGGCACGTGCTCAGTGCGGGCGGTTCGGGTTGCTTCACCTCCGTTCTCCGATCGCTCGAAGCGGGCTCCCCGCAGGCTTGATCTCCTTGCCGTGCCGGTTGACCAGGGTCCAGCCGGAGTGGCGGGCGCCGTCGGGGTTCCCGGTCCAGCGCATGGTGATGCCGGCGGTGTCGACCAGGTCGTGGTGGTGCCAGCACAACAGTGCGGCGTTGCGCGCGCTGGTGTCGCCGCCGTCGGCCCAGTGGCGTTCGGCATGGTGGACCTCGCACCGCGCGGGCGGCTGGGTGCAGTCCACGTAGACGCAGTGTCTGTCGCGGGCGATCACGGCGCGGCGCATCTGCCCGGTGACGGTCCGCTGTGCCCGCCCGACGTCGAGCACCTGGCTGTCCGCCCCGAAGACCACCCGGGTCACGGCGGAGTCGCACAGCAGACGGCGCAGCGTGGCGGTCGGGACCAGCGACGCCGAGATCCCGAACCGGGCGGGTGCCGCGGTGACATCGGTCAGACCGGCTGGTTCCGCGATCGTGGGCTCGCCGGGCGAGGAGGGTTGGCCGGGAAGCTGTCCGGGGAGCTTGCAGGAGAACTGGCTGGTCAGGCGCACGAGCTCCGCCCACGACACGGTCACGGTGACGTGCGGCCGCACGGCCGCGCCTGTTCCGGAGAGGCCGTTGTCGAGCACCGTGCGGGCGAGGTCGGCGAGTGCCTGGGCGCGACGCTGTGCGGGCGTGCGCTCGTCACCCGGTGTCGGTGCCCCCATCACGGAGTCCATCGCGGCCCGCAGTGCCTCGCCGTGCTCGTCGGTGAGGAACCCGGCGACGTGGTAGCCGCCGAACGTCTTGGCCACGTCCAGATGTTCGCGCTCCGACGCCTGCTTGTATCCGCGCTCGTCGGACTCCGGGTCGGCGACGCGCGCAAACCGATCGACGAACCGGCGGAACACCAGCGGACCGTGCTGGTCGGCAAGGTCGAGGAGCAGTTCCTCTCCGGTCGGTGACCGGTCCGGGTACTGGGTGGCGCGCGCGGGGTCCCCGACGCCGTCGGTCGCGGTGTCAGCCTCCCCGGGGTCGTCCGCGCCGGGTCGCTCGGGTGTGTCCAGCTCGTTCGTCGTCCCGTCGCCCGGCGTCCCACCAGCCTCCGTCACGCTCGCCGGCCCCGTGTCGACCGGGCTGATCAGCGCCTTGCGCCGGTCGTCCGACGTCGGGCCGACGTCGACCATCGCGCGCACCTGGTCCATCCCGAGCCGCCCGCTCAGGGCGGCGGCGAGCGTGGCCGGAAGGTGTTCGAGCAGGCGTTCGCCCGTGAGCGTCTCTCGGCCGGCAGTACGCATGGTCAACTTTTCCCGGCGGGCGAGCCAGGTCCGGAACGTGCGCGAACCGTCGAGTGCCCACATGCCGTCCGTCTCGATGCGAGGCAGCCAGGTCATCCGGAGGATGTCGAGCTGCGAGCACACCGCGCGCAGCAGGGGCGACGCCGCGGTGAGGCGCACGCCGATCCCGGCTGCACCGCCCAGGGCAGCGCCGTCCAGCGCTGCCGGTCCGGCCGCGCCGATCAGCTCTCGTGTCACGACCTGGAGGTCCGTCAGGATCTCCTCGAGCGAGCGTGCACCTGCGGTGGTCGCGCTCGGTTGTGCCAGCACCATCGGTCCACCCCCTCGATCCGACGCTCGGCCTGGTGCCGGCGACACGATCGACGATATAGAACATCCGTACGTGCTTCTAGGCAGATTTACGATCTGTGGATAACTCATGGGCAGCCTCGGGCCGCCCGGGACCACCCCGTCGGCCGAGTGTCAGTGACGCACGGCAGACTGGGGCCCATGCACACGGTGGTCTCGCGGGACGGCTCCGGCATCGGCCTGCGGCCGGTGTCCGACACGGGCGTGCCCGAGGGAGAGCCGCGGGTCGTCGAGACGTCCGCCCTGGCCCAGGAGGTGGCTGCCGACGAGGCGGCTCACGTCCGCTGGACCTGGGACGACACCAACGGCTGGTACCCCGCCCTCCTCGCCGAGGGGGTCCGGGTCGACCGCGCGCACGACCTCCGGCTCGCGCATACGGTGCTCCGAGCCTCGGCCTTGTCGGCGCACACGGCGCTCGCCGAGGCCGGGCCCACGGCCTGGGACCGGCTCACCCCCATCCCGCCCCCGGGCGGTCCGACGGCGGCCGCGCTGGTCCGGCCCGACCGGCACCCCGGCGCCGAGGCGCTCTTCGACCTCGGCGAGAGCGCACCCGCAACCACCACCCCGGCCGGCGCCGCAGAGGGCGACCCTGCCGACCCGCTCGACCCCGTGACGGAGCTGGCCGCCCAGCTCCTCGCGATCAAGGACAGCACCGACCCCGGACGGCTCCGGCTCCTGCTCGCGGCGGAGTCCGCGGGCGCGCTGGCCGCCGCCGAGATGCACCACGCCGGCCTCCCGTGGCGCGGCGACATTCACGACGAGATCCTCACCGACGCACTCGGCCCGCGGCCCCGGCCGGGCGTGCGGCCCGCGAAGCTCGAAGCGCTGGCCCAGCAGATCAGGGCCGCGCTGGACGCACCGCCTACGCTCAACCCCGACTCCCACCAGGACCTGCTGCGCGCCATGGAGTACGCCGGCGTGGGCTCGCGCAGCCTGCGCAAGTGGGAGCTGGAGAAGCTCGACCACCCCGTGATCGCGCCGCTCCTGGAGTACAAGAGCCTCTACCGCCTCTACACCGCGAACGGCTGGAACTGGCTCGACACCTGGGCGCCCGACGGCCGGTTCCGCATGGAGTACGTCGTGGGCGGCGTCGTCACCGGCCGCTGGGCCAGCACGGGCGGCGGCGCGCTCCAGCTCCCGCACAACGTGCGGCGCGCGGTGGTCTCCGACCCCGGCTGGACCTTCGTCGTCGCCGACGCCGCCCAGCTCGAACCGCGCGTGCTGGCCGCCCTGGCCCGCGACGAGCGCATGGCCGCCGCCGGCCGCACCAAGGACGGCGCGAGCACCGACATGTACGCGGGGATCGTCGCCACGGGCGCCGTCGACTCCCGCGAGCACGCCAAGGTCGGGATGCTCGGCGCCATGTACGGCGGCACGACCGGCGTCAGCGCCCAGGTGCTGCCGCGGCTCGCCCGGGCATTCCCGCAGGCCATCGACCTGGTCGAACGCGCGGCCCGGGCGGGGGAGCGGGGCGAGGTGGTCACCACGCGTCTCGGCCGCAGCTCGCCGCTGCCCGGCGAGTCCTGGGCGGCCGTGCAGGGCTCCGCGTTCGACGAGGACGCCGGCGCCGACGCCCAGTCCCGCGCCCGCAGCCAGACCCGGTCCTGGGGCCGGTTCACCCGGAACTTCGTGGTGCAGGGCACCGCGGCGGAGTGGGCGCTGTGCTGGATCGCGTCCATCCGCCGTCGGCTCTGGGCGCTCGGGGAGGACACGTCCGGCGGCGTCCTCGGGCTCGCCCCGACGCCGTTCGACCGCCGGCCGCACCTGGTGTTCTTCCTGCACGACGAGATCGTGGTGCACGCCCCGGCGGCGCTCGCCGACGTCGTCGCGCAGGAGGTGCGGGACGCCGCCGACGAGGCCGGCCGGCTGCTGTTCGGCGACTTTCCCGTCGACTTCCCGCTCAGCGTCGCCGTGACCGAGAGCTACGCGGACGCCAAGGGCTGACCGCCAGACCGCCGATCCCGGTCCAGCTCAACCGGTCCACCTCAACCGGTCCAGCTCTACCGGTCCAGCACCGCCTTGAGCGACGCCTCCAGGATGTCCACACCCCCGTGCAGGTCGTCCTCGCTGATCGTCAGCGGCGGCGCGATCCGGAAGATGCCGCCCATCCCCGGCAGCTGCACGATGTTCATGTGCAGGCCCCGGTCGAGGCAGGCCGAGGTCACCGCGTTGCCCAGCGCGTCGGCGGGGGCCTTGGTCACCTTGTCCTGCACGAGCTCCACACCCTGCAGCAGCCCGCGGCCGCGGACGTCGCCGACCACGTCGTAGGCGTCGCGCAGCGCGAGCAGCCGCCCGGTGAGCTGTTCGCCCAGACGCGCGGCCCGCTCGACCAGGCCCTCTCGCTCGATGACGTCGAGCACGGTGAGCCCCACGGCCGCCGCCAGCGGGTCCGAGACGTGCGTCGTGTAGAAGAGGAACCCGCGGTCGTAGCAGACCTGCTCGATCTCGGCGCTGGTGACGACGGCGGCCACCGGCAGCCCGGCGCCGAGCGTCTTCGACAGGGTCAGGATGTCGGGCGTGACGCCGTCGCGCTCGAACGCGTACATGGTGCCGGTGCGGCCCAGGCCGGTCTGCGCCTCGTCCAGGACGAGCAGCATCCCGCGCTCCTCGCACAGCTCCTTGAGGCGGCGCAGGTACCCGGGCGGCAGATCGATGATTCCGCCGGACGACAGGATGGGTTCGACGACGCACGCCGCCAGGCTCCCGGCGGACTGCTGGTCCACCAGGGCGAAGCCGTACGCGAGCTCGGCCTCCCAGTCGTACGACCCGTCGGCGTGCCGGAACGGCGAGCGGTAGGCGTTCGGGGTGGGCAGGGCGAGGTTCCCCGGCGTCGGCGGGCCGTAGCCGCGCCGCCCCGCAGAGAACGTGGCGGACGCCGCGCCCTGCGTCATGCCGTGCCACGAGCGGTCGAACGAGACGATCTCGTAGCGGCCGGTGTAGAGCTTGGCCAGCTTGATCGCGGCCTCGTTGGACTCCGCGCCCGTGCTCAGCAGCAGCGCCTTGTCGAGGCCGGCGGGCAGCGTCGCCGTCAGCCGGTCGGCCAGGCCCAGCACGGGGGCGCTGAGCATGCCGCTGAACAGGTGGTCCAGGGACGCGACCGACGACGAGACCGTCGCGACGATGTCCGGGTGCGCGTGCCCCAGGATCGAGCTCATCTGCCCCGACGTGAAGTCGAGGATCGGCGTGCCGTCGCTGTCGTACACGTACGAGCCGGCGGCGCGCTCGATCAGCCGCGGGCTGAAGCTGGGGCCGTAGCGGATCAGGAGGCGGTCCGCCTCGTCCTGGAACGTCATGTCGATCGCCGTCCTTCCGTCGTGAGTCGAAGGCCATCTTCGATCGCGCGAAAGGATCAGGACAAGCAAACAAAACCGCGCGACCGTTCGTCATCCCCGTACAGTCACGTCATGCTCAATCCCCGACGGCTCGAGATCCTGCGGGCAGTCCTCGCGGCCGGCTCCATCAACCAGGCGGCCCGGAACCTCAGCTACTCGCCCGCGACGATCAGCCAGCACATGACCGCCCTGGCGCGCGAGACCGGGCTGGTCCTGTTCGAGAAGCAGGGTCGTGGCATCGTCGCGACCGACGACGCGCGGCACCTGGCGGACCAGGCCCAGGTGCTCCTGGCCGACTTCGGCCTCCTCGAACGGGTCGTGGCCGACCTCCGCAGCGGCCAGGGCCAGCACCTCGCCGTCGCCTGCTTCGCCTCGGCCGCCGAGCAGTGGATGCCCGCCGTCGTGCGGGGCGTCCGCGAGCTCCAGCCGAACCTCACCGTCGAGATCAGCCTCAACGAGCCCGTCGACGGGCGCGGACGACGGCGGCCGGACCTCGACGTCCGGACCGAGCCCGCCGGCGGGGCCGAGGTGCACCTCGACGGGTACCGGCGGCACGAGCTCACCGTCGAGGGCTTCGTCGCCGTGCTCCCGGCCGACCACCCCCTCGCCACCGCCCCCGGCGCCGCTCCCGACGCCGCCCCCGAGGTCAGCCTCCGGGACCTCGCCGGCGAGCCCTGGATCGACTACGACATCTACGACAGCCCGATCGGGCAGATCGTCCTGACCGCGTGCAGCGCCGCGGGCTTCACGCCGCGCTACGCCGCCCGGCTCGACGACCACCGGGCGGCGCTGCGGCTGGTGCTTGCCGGGGTCGGGGTGACGGTCCTGCCGCTCCTGGCGGTCACCGACCTGTTCGACGGTCTCGTCGTCCGGCCCGTGGTCCGGCCCACGGTCGCGCGGCGCATCGTCGTGCACGCCCGCCGCGACCGGCGCCGGGCCGCGCTCATCGCCCACGCGGTGGCGCAGCTCCAGGCCGCGGCCCGCGAGACGGACGCCGCCGCCCGCGAGCCGGCCGCCCGCGAGCCTGACGCCGAGACCGCCGCCGTCAGCCGCCCAGCAGCCCGATCGCGGCGGTGACCACCTCGGCGGACCGGTGCGCGGCGTCGTCCACGTGGGTGCGGAACTCGGTGCCGTCGGGGGCGCACAGGTCGGAGACGGCACGCACCGACACGAAATCAGCGCCGAAGTTGTGGCAGAGCTGGGCCAGCGCGGCCGACTCCATGTCGACGGCGAGCACGTCGGGGAAGTCGGCGCGGAGCTGCTGTGCCAGGTCGGTGGTCACGAACTTCTCGCCGGACCCGATGCTGCCCTCGCGCAGCACCTGGCCGTCGACAGTGGTCGCGGCGCGGCGCACGGCGTCGGCGAGCACGGGGGCGGCGTCGTACGCCTCCGGCATGCCCGGCACCTGGCCGAGCACGTAGCCGAAGGCGCGGGCGTCGGCGTCCGCATTCACGAGGCGGGCGCCCAGCACGACGTCGCCCACGGCGACGTCCTTTGCGAGGCCGCCGGCGCTGCCCGCGCTGATCAGGGGCACACCCGTGCCGTACCGGAGGATCGCGCCCGTGCCCGCGGCCGTCGTGTTGACGAAGCCGATGCCGGTGCGCACCAGCACGACGGGCCGGCCGGCCAGCGTGATCGTGCGCTGCTCGGCGAGGCCGACCCGCTCGGGCTCCCCGACGTCGGACGCGAGGGAGAGGAACGGCGCCGCCTCGTCGTCCATCGCGACGAGCACGACGGCGACGGGGGCGACGGCATCAGGGACAGCGGCGACAGGCCCGTCGCTCACCGGTTGGCCCCGCCGTTCTGCTCCGGCGAAACCGGCGAGCCCTGCAGCGGCGTCCCGGGCAGCGGAGTACCCGGCAGCGGCGAACCCTCCCGCTGCAGGCCGGCCTCGGCGTCCCGCGCGGCCGCCTCGCGGGCGGCGGCGTCACGGGCGGCGGCGTCGGCGGCCGAGGCCTCGCCCGGCGCGCCCTTCGCGTAGACCTCGGACCACACGCCGCGCGCGGACAGGAAGGCGGACGCCGCCTCCTGCGCGCCGCTCAGGGTGTGGTTCGCGCCCCAGCCGCACTGCACCTCGTTCGCGGCCGGCACCTCGGAGGCGGCGACGATGTCGCGCAGGGTCGCGTCGATGAGGGCGAGCACGTCGTCGTACTCGGGTTCGCCCTGCAGCATCAGGTAGAAGCCGGTCTGGCAGCCCATGGGGGAGAAGTCCAGGACGGCGTCGGAGTGGTTGCGCGAGTGCTCCGCGAACAGGTGCTCCAGGGAGTGCACCGTCGGCATCTCCAGGTGCGCGACGTTGGGCTGGGTGAAGCGCACGTCGTACTTGACGATGACGTCGCCGTGCGGGAGCTGCTTGCGGTCCGCGAGGCGCACGTAGGGCGCGGCGACGGCGCGGTGGTCGAGGTTGAAGGACTCGACGTTCATACGGGGCGCTGGGGAGGATGCTGACTCGGTCACCGTCCGAGCCTATGCCGTCAGCGGCGCGGGCACATGCGACCTCGCGTGCTCCACGGCGGCGGGCAGATCGGTGAACAGGTGGCTCTCGTGCGCCAGCATCCGGTTCAGCCCCACCGCCTCCAGGAGCTTGCGGTGCTGCGGCTGGATCCCCTTGACCAGCACGGTCACGTCGCGCTGCTCGAGCTCCAGCACGAGATCGGCCAGGGCCCGCGCGCCGGTGGCGTCCACGAGCTGCAGGTGGGAGAGCCACAGGATCACGACGTCGACGGGTTCGCGCAGACACGGCTCGTCCTCAGGTCCGCCCGGCCCGGCGCGCTCGCCGTGCGTGATGGCCGTGACCTCGCTCAGTATCCGGTCGGACGCGCCGAAGAACATGGCGCCCTCCAGCCGGAACAGCGCGATGCGCTCGTCTCCCTCGTGCGCGACGCCGGGCAGGGGCTCGCGGTGCACCGCCGCGGCGCCCGCCACGGCCTTCAGCGCGAAGAACGCGGCGACGAGCAGGCCGATCTGGACGGCGTCGATGAGGTCGAAGGCCACGGTGATCACGGCGGTGACCACGAACGTGAGCGCGTCGGGCCAGGTGGAGGTGAGCACCGACCGGATGGTCGAGGCGCCGATCATGCGGAACGAGGTGACCATGAGCACCCCGGCGAGCGCCGCCAGCGGGATGTGCCCTACCGGCCCGGTGGCGAGGTAGATGACGGCGAGGATCACCAGCGCGTGCACGACGGCGGCCAGGCGGGTGCGCGCCCCGGAGCGCACGTTGACCGCCGTCCGCGCGATGGCGCCCGTCGCGGGGATGCCGCCGAACACGCCGCTGGCCAGCGACGCGAACCCCTGCCCGACGAGCTCCCGGTCGGGGTGGTAGGTCGCCGTCCGGCCCTGGGCGCCGCTCATCGTGGCCGCCACGCGGGCGGACAGCAGCGACTCGATCGCGGCCAGCGCCGCCACGGCGACGGCCGCGCCCACGAGGTCGCGGACGGCGTCCGGGGTCGCGTCGGGCAGCACGGGGACCGGCAGGGAACTGGGCAGCTCACCGATGCGCGGCACGGGGGCGTCGAAGATTCCCGCCAGGAGCGTCACCAGGGCCACGGCGACCAGCGACGCGGGCAGGGCACTGGCCACGCGCGGCAGCAGGAGCATGACGGCGGCGACCACGGCCACGACCCCGAGCGTCCACACCCAGGTGGGCAGCCCGCCGTCGGCCGGGCTGCCCGACCCGAGGGCGGTACCGACCGACCGCACCGCCGTGACCAGGGTGTTGTGCCCGGTCTCGGCGGCGATGCCGACGGCGGCCGGCACCTGCTGCAGAAAGATGATCGCGGCGATGCCGAGCGTGAAGCCCTCGACGACGGGCCACGGGATGTAGGTGACCACGCGGCCCAGCCGGAGCAGCCCGCACACGAGCACGAGCGCACCGGCGAGCAGGGTCACCAGCGCGACCGAGCCGACGCCGTGCTGCGCGACGATCGGCGCCAGGACCACGGCCATGGCCCCGGTGGGGCCGCTGACCTGGAGGTTCGACCCGCCGAAGACGGCGGCGACGATGCCGGCCACGACCGCCGTCACGAGCCCGGCGGCCGGCCCGACGCCGGAGCTGACGCCGAACGCGAGCGCGAGCGGCAGGGCGACGACGCCCACCGTGATCCCGGCCAGCAGATCGGACCGCAGCGTGCGCGGCCGCAGGTCGTAGTCGGCGCGCGACGGCATGAGATCGCGGATGTCGACGCGCTCGCGGACGGCAGCGGTCAGCCTGGCGCGCATGGTCGGTGGCCCGCCAAGGCGGTGCTCGACGGTATCCCCCATAAGTGAAGGACCGTAGCAAGGTCACGGCCCGTCCGCTCGGTGAGCGGCGCGATAAACGCCCAGGTCAGAGCACGTTTCCGGCGTAACGGGGCGCACCGGTCATCCTGCGGCCGCCCGTCGCCGGAGCGCCCGCCGCCCGGCCCCGATCCGCAGCCTCGTACTACGCTGCACCGCGTGAGCAGCAGCGACGCCCCCGCCCCCGACGCACCTCCCACGCTGGCGCAGGTGGTCGCCGCCCTCGACGGCCTCTACCCGCCGTCGACGGCCGAGGGCTGGGACGCCGTCGGCCTCGTGGTCGGCGACCCGGCCGCCCCGGTCCGCAAGGTGCTGTTCGCGGTGGACCCGGTGTCCGCCGTCGTCGACCAGGCCCTCGACTGGGGCGCCGACCTGCTCGTCACCCACCACCCGCTGTTCCTGCGCGGCGTCAGCTCCGTGGCCGCCACCACCTTCAAGGGGTCCGTGGTGCACCGGCTGCTCACCGGAGGCTGCGCCCTGCACGTGGCGCACACCAACGCCGACGCCGCACCGCGCGGGGTCGCCGACGCCCTCGCCGACCTGGTCGGCATCACCGACCGGCGACCGCTCGAGGTGAGCGGCGGCGCCCTCGGCGCCGACGGCAACGAGGGGACCGCCGCCCGCGGCATCGGCCGCGTCGGCCGCCTCGCCGAGCCCACCACCCTCGCCGGCTTCGCGCGCCGCGTCGCGGCCGCGCTGCCCGCCACCGCCCAGGGCATCCGCTTCTCCGGCGACCCGGACGCCCCGGTGACCACGGCCGCCGTCCTCGGCGGGTCCGGCGACGGCTACTTCGACGCCGTCCGCGCGGCCGCCGCCGACGTCTACGTCACCTCCGACCTGCGCCACCACCCGGCCTCCGAGCTGCGCGAGCGCGCCGAGTTCGAGTCCCGCGCGGCGGGCGCCCCCGGACCGGCGGGCACCCCCTTCCTCGTGGACACCGCCCACTACGCGAGCGAGTGGCCCTGGCTGCGCTACGCCGTCGAGGACCTCGCCGCGGCGCTCGCGGCCGACGGCCTCGCGGTCGAGGCCCGCGTCAGCGAGCTGGTCACCGACCCCTGGACGGGCCAGATCCCGTCCCGCTGAACGTCCCCGTCCGGGTGCGCCCGGGACGTCGGGCGCGGGGTAGCGTTGGACCACCCCCAGATCACGACCGAGAGGACGCCTCCCGTGGCTACTGCACCACCCGAAGACCAGCGCAGGCTGCTGGAGGTCCAGGCGCTCGACACCCGCGCTCAGCAGCTCGCGCACACGCGCAAGAGCCTTCCCGCGCTCACGCAGCTGACCGAGCTCGACGGCCGCATCGCCGACCTGCGCGCCTCGCTCGTCGAGTCGCGGACCCGGGTGGCCGACCTGAAGCGCGAGCTCACCAAGGCGGAGAGCGACGTCGAGCAGGTGCGCAACCGCGCCGCGCGCGACCAGCAGCGGCTCGACACGGGCAGCGTGAGCGCCAAGGACGCCGTCGCGCTCACCGACGAGCTCCGCTCGCTCGCCGCCCGCCAGGCCGCGCTGGAGGAGGTCGAGCTCGACGTCATGGAGCGCCTCGAGGCGCACGAGGACGCGCTGGCCAAGGTCGAGGCCGCGAACGACGAGCTCGTCGCCGAGAAGACGAAGGTCGAGGGCGAGCGCGACGCGGGCTGGGCCGACGTCGACGCGCAGGTCGCGGCGCTCGCGGCCAGCCGTGCGTCCACGATCGAGGGCCTCGACGCCGGTCTGGTGGCGCTGTACGAGAAGCTCCGCGCGCAGCTCGGCGGCACGGGCGCGGCTGTGCTGAACGGCAACCGCTGCGACGGCTGCCGCATGGACCTGCCGCCGGTCGACCTGGACAAGATCCGCAGCGCGGCGCCCGACGCCGTGGTGCGTTGCGAGGAGTGCGGCCGCATCCTGGTGCGCGTCGCGTCGACGACGGGCGCAGCCGCCGGATGAGCGGCTGGACGAACCGCCGGATGAACCACTGGATGAGCTGCTGGATGAACCAGGCATGAGCGAGGCGCCCGGCCTCGACACGCACGTGCGTCCCTCGGGCATCCCCACGCGGTTCGACGACGCCGTCCCCCTCACCGTGGTGCTCGTGCGGCACGGCGTGACGCCGCTGACGGAGGTCGGCGTCTACTCCGGCTCGGACGCGCCCGGCCCGTCGCTGAGCGCCCGCGGCAGGCTCCAGGCCGCCCAGGCGGCAGACGCCGTGTTCCGCATCGGGCGGGCGCCGCGGGCCGGGGCGGCCTCGTCGGGCGGGATGCGCGGCGGCGGCCTCTGGCCGGACCTGCCGCGTCCGACGGCGCTCGTCGCCTCCCCGACGGTGCGCACCCAGGAGACGGCATCCGCCGTCGGACGACGCCTCGGGCTGCACGTGAGCACCGACGACCGGTTCGCGGAGAGCCGGTTCGGGCAGTGGGACGGGCGTACCGCCGCGGAGATCGAGCAGGGCTGGCCGGGCGAGCTGGCCCAGTGGCACTCGACCGGCACCTTCGTGCCGCCGGGCGGCGAGTCCTACGCGCAGGTCGGCGCCCGCGTCTGGGACGGCCTCACCGAGCTGCTGGCCGGCGGCGTGGACCGCACGGTCGTGGTGGTGGGGCACGCGGGGCAGATCCGCACCGCCGTGGGGCAGGCGCTGGGGGCGCCCGCCTCGTACTGGGCGCGGCTGCGGATCCCGCCCGCGTCGCTGTCGGTGCTGCGCCTGTGGGAGGACGGCACCACCGAGGTGACCGCCGTCGGGGTGCCTACCGACGGTTGATCGACCGACTGCTGAGCTACGGACGGCTGAGCTACCGGCGGTTCAGCGCGCCCCGCGCGAACGCCGGGGCGAGCGGCACCAGCGCCAGCACGAGGACGGCGGGCAGGGCGAACCCGAGCCGCAGGTTGTCGGCGCCCACGAAGCCCGTGAGCACCGCCCCGAGCAGCGCGCCGACGTAGTTGAACTGGTTGAACCGCGCGATGACGGCGTCGGTACGGGCGCGGTCGGGCTCGGGTGCCGGGCCGTCTGCCGGAGCGCCCGCCGTGCCGCCGCCCGCCGCGCTGCCCGCCGAACCCGCCGCGATGCGTCCCGCGGCCGAGAAGCTGAGCGGCGCCACGAGGGCGACCGCCGCCCCCAACACCGTGAACCCGGCGACGGCGACCTGCCAGGTCGGCGCGAGCGCCACCAGCGTCAGCGCGCCGCAGGCGACGACCGACCCGATCCGGAGCAGCGGCACGACGCCGAAGCGGGTCACGAGCTGACCGCCGGCCAGCCGCACGATGATTGACGTCACCAGGTAGGGGAAGGTCGCCAGGGCCACGAGGTTGCCGGGCGCGTCGAAGGAGCGCGCCAGGTAGACGGGGCCCCAGGTCGAGGCCGTGGTGTCGACCATGTAGAACACGACCAGCCCGGCGCCGACGAGCCAGATGGGCTTCCACGGGATCGGGGCGGCGTCGGGCGTCGGGTTCAGGCTCTGCGTCTCGCCGCCGGTCGGCGTGAGTCCGGGCGCGACGTCGACCCCCTGGGCGCCGTCGGCCCCGGCCGCGACGCGCGGGACGAACCGCGCGAACGCGATCGCCGCGGGGACCACCGCGACGAACGCGCCGACGGCGGGGGAGAGGTGTCCCGTGGCCAGGGCGATCGCGGCGGCGATGATGCCGCCCGTGGTCCAGTAGCCGTGCGACGACGGCAGGATCGGGCGGCCGTACTGGTGCTCCAGGTCGACGGCCTGCATGTTGGAGGTGGCGTCGACCAGGCCGAGCGCGATCCCGTAGAGGGCGACCCCGCCGACGAAGAAGCCGACGGCCGGCGCCAGGGTGATCGCCGGGACCGCGACGACCATCAGCCCGAGCCCGAGCCGGAGCATCGGCGCGCTGCCGACGCGGTGCGCGGCCCGCTCGGCGACCAGCGACCCGACGCCCGCGAGCAGCACCATCATGAGCAGCAGCAGCGAGAGCGCCACCTCGTCCAGCCCCCACCGGTCCAGGAACCGCGGCAGCCGGGTGGTGAGGCTGATGAAGACGAAGCCCTGCGCGAAGAACGCCGCGGCCACTGCGATCCTGGCGCCCGCCAGGCTGCTGATCCTCATGACCGCACATCCAACCGGTCGGTAGGCATCAGCGCCAGGCCTGTGGCCCAGCCGTTACCCGCCCGCCCCCCGACGGCCTAGGCCAGGACCAGCTCCAGCGTCCGCGGACCGCGCGGCTTGCCGTCCAGCAGGTTCGCCTCGATGAGCGTCTGGTCCTTGCCCGAGCCGATCTCGGTGAGCACCACCGACCCGACCAGCTCCTGGGCGGCCTTGAGCACGTCCTCGCTGGTCCGGGCCTCGTGCTCGCGGCGCAGCAGGTGCCCGGCCAGCACTCCGCGGGTGTGCTTGGCGTTGTGCGACACGACGGTCCGCTTCCCGTCGATCTCGCGCAGCACGCGCACCTCTACCCACTCGGCGGACGGCGTCCCGTCGGCGGCGGGCGTCGTCCGCGGCTTCCAGGCCGCGACATAGGTAGCGGACCGGCAGTCCACGACGACGTCGCCCGCGGCCCGCGCGTCGAGCACCTCCGCCAGGGCGGGCTTCCAGAACGTGGCGAGCCGGCCGGCGTCGGGCAGGCCGACGCCCATGCCGAGCCGGTAGGCGGGGATGCGGTCGCCGGGGGCGACCACGCCCCACAGCCCCGAGAAGGTGAGGACGCTCGCCTCGGCGCGCCGCGCGGCGGCGTCGGGCAGCGTGGCGAGGCCGGCCGCCGCGTACAGGACGCCCGTGTAGACCTCGGCCGCGGGGGCCGCCGGCGCCGCGTGGAGGGTGGTGTTGCGCGCCACCTCCTCGGCGAGCCCGTCGCTCACCCCGAGCGCCGCCGTCGCGTCGGGCCGCGCGCTGACCCGCGCCAGCTCGGCGAGCACCTGCTCGCGCCGGGCGGTGAGCTCCGGGTGGGCCAGGGTGGTGAGGTCGAGGGGAGCGGCGCCGTCGGGCGCGGGCGTCTTGCCCTCGGAGGGCGGCAGGAGCAGGAGCACCCGCCTAGCCTAATTCTCTCGGGCGGGGCCACTAGGGTGGGCGGCCATGGCGCAGGTCAAGGTGTACGGGAACCGGTCGGTCTGGGGCGGACGACGCGCGGAGGTCTCCGACGCGCTCCACGAGGCGCTCGCACGCACGTGGGAGCTCCCGCCGGAGAAGCGGTTCCACCGCTTCCTCCTGCTGGACGACGGCGACCTGGTCGCCCCGCGCTCGGACGCCTACCTGGTCGTGGAGATCGTCTGCTTCACCGGCCGCAGCCGCGAGGCCAAGCGCGCGCTGATCGCCGCCCTGTACGACGACGTCGCGCCGCACCTCGGGCTGACGGCGGACGACCTGGAGGTCGTGATCCTGGAGAGCCCGCGGGAGAACTGGGGGATCCGCGGGGCGTCGGGGGACGAGCTGACGCTGGGGTACCGCGTGGACGTGTGAACCGGCGTCCGGCAGGTACTCTTCTACCTGCGGACGAGTCGGTCGGGCGGTCGCGTCGGGCACCTTCGGGTGCCCGCCGAGGAACGTCCGGGCTCCACAGGGCAAGGTGGTGGTTAACAGCCACCCGGGGTGACCCGCGGGACAGTGCCACAGAAAACAGACCGCCCTCGGTCTCCGGACCGGGGGTAAGGGTGAAACGGTGGTGTAAGAGACCACCAGCGCCGCCGGTGACGGTGGCGGCTAGGTAAACCCCACCTGGAGCAAGGTCAGACAGACGGTGTTTGAGGGCTGCTCGCCCGATTCTCTTCTGGAGAAGCACAGTCGGGTAGACCGCTTGAGCCCTGCGGCAACGCAGGGCCTAGATGGATGACCGTCGCCCGCGCGGGGGCAACCGCGCGCGGGAACAGAACCCGGCGTACAGACCGGCTCGTCCGCTTTTAAGGCTCTGACCTGCATCGGAGCATCAGTCCTCAAGAACCACGTCGACCTGGTCCTCTGTGTTGCCGCGGTGGACCTGGAGCGTCCGCCAGTGCTCGGCGTGCTCCTTGAACGTGAACTTGCCGGCGTCCGGGTCGACGGGTCGGAGTCGCTACTTCGCGTCGGCAAGGGTGATCCGGCGCCGCAGGGCCTGGGCCAGTGGTGCTTCCCACACGTCGGTGCCCTCCGTCGGATCGGGACCGTCGTGCGGAAGCCGGGCCATCGTCTGCTTGGTGACGCGGATAGCCTCCCGGTCGCGCCGGGCGATGCGCCGGGCCAGGCGCTTGGCCTCGGCCCACACGTTCTCGGTCGGGACGACGGATTGCACGAGCCCGCCCTCCAGCGCCTCCTGGGCGTTGATGGCATCGCCGAGCAGCAGCATCGCGCGGGTCCGGCCGGAACCGATCTCGGCGACCAGGCGGTCCAGCACCTCGCTCGGACCCACCGGGATGCTGACGACCGTCTCGGGCGCGCGGAACCGTGCGTCCTCGGCGGCCACGCGCAGGTCGCTCGCGACCGCCAGCCCGAGCCCTGTTCCGGCGACGTTGCCGTGCAGCGCCGCGACTGTCACCGCCGGGCAGGTGCGCCAGGCGCGCAGCACCTCGTCGCTGAGCTCGACGAGGTTCCGGTAGCCATCGGGGTCGTTGGTGGCGAGCTGGCCGAGCTCGTCCAGGTCGCCGCCTATGCAGAAGTGGCGCCCTTCGGCGCGCAGCACGACGGCGGCGACGTCGTCGGGCAGCGTCGTGAGCACGTCGCCCAGGGCGGTCAGCGTCGCTCGGTCGAGCCGGTTGTCGCCGTGGGGTCGCGTGAGGGTCACCACCAGCACGGCGTCCTCGCGGTTGACCACGACGGGTCCGGCGGCGGACGCGCTCTCACCAGCGGCCACCGCCGCACCAGCACCCGCGGTCGCGGCTGGACGGGGTCGCCGCCGTACCGGCACCGAACGTGTTCCGCGGAAGGCAAGGGTCTCGTCGTAGCCCACTGGCCCGGCGAGCTCGAGATCGAACCGCTGCAGCACCTCGGGGAACAGTGTCGTCGCTTCCAGACGGGCCAGCGGCGCGCCTAGGCAGTAGTGCATGCCCACGCCGAAGGCGAGGTTGCGGCGGGGTGGGCGCGAGAGGTTCAGGTCGTGCGGCGAGTCGTAGGCGTCGGGGTCGTGGTTGGCCGCGGCGACCACGGCGTGCACGATCTGCCCGGCTGTCACCGGGATGCCGCCCGGCAGCTCCGTGTCCTGCGCCGCGTACCGGGTCATGAGCTGTACGGGCGATACGAAGCGGACCAGCTCCTCGACGGCGCCGTGCACGGCTTCCGGGTGCTCGAGCATCCAGGTGGCCTGGTCGGGCCGGCGCAGGAGCTGCACCACGCCGTCGGACAGCAGGGACGTCGTCGTCTCGAGGCCCGCCTCGATCATGACGTTGAGCTGGGAGCCGGCCACCGCGCGCACCGCGGGGTCGGTCTCTGTGTCGAGCCACATTCCCAGCGGGGAGTCCTCCGGGAGCCGGGGTCTGGGCTGGGCGACGAGCTGTTCCCAGTACGCGTTCCACAGCTTGCCCGCACGGTCGGCCTGCGCCATCCGCGCCTTGCTCGGCGCGAGGTCGTGCACGTTCGAGAGCTTGCGGCTCATCTCGCACAGCAGCGGGATGTCCTCGCGCGGCAGCCCGAGAACGATGCAGAGCACCGCCATGGGCAGCCGGTCGCCGACCAGGGCCCCGAAGTCCGCCTCGCCGTCGGCGCGCAGCACCGCATCGAACCGGTCGAGGTACTCGTGGACGGTCTGGACGATCTGCGGTGTGAGGTCAGCGACCGACTGCGGCGAGACGAACGAGCCAAGGCTGCGGCGCAGCCCGGCGTGCCCGGGCGGGTTGGTGCCGAGCGCGGAGTCGTGCAGGAACTTCAGGCCCGGGTGCCGCACCCACGTCGGCTGGCGCGCGGTGCGCCAGGCGGCGTCCACGGTGCGCCAGCCGGATCCGCTGAGCACCTCGTGGCTCGCGCCGTGCGAGGTGACCATCCAGGCTCCCCACGGCATGCGTACCGCCGGGCCCATGGCCCGCAGCTCGTCGTAGACGGCGTGGGGGTCGGCGCGCCCTTCGGGCGTGCTCAGGTGCCGGATCAGCTTGGTCACGCGGCGGCGGGACTCGCGGTCCGAACTGGCCGCGACGGCGTCTGTCGTCTTCCGGGATCTACCGCTGTGGTCAGGCACTGGGGGCTCCTTCTTCAGCCAAGACACCATCTCGTCTGCCGACGGACAACGTTAAACATAACGTACATACCGGGCAGAACACTGGGCCCTTGCGGGTCGCCGTGTGACCATTGCGTAAAAAAGTGACTATGAGGCAGCCATGTGACGGTGTGGGTAGTCTTGTGCGCCGTTGGCGCAACCTGGCAGCCTCGGCAACCGCCTGCCACGCCGACCCCGGTGTCGAAGACCCCCTGTCGGTTCGTCACGAACGACACCGTCATTGCCGGGGCGGTCGGCGGAGAGGTGCGACGCCTCGGAGAGGCTGCGGTGGACGAGGTCGAGTCCTGGGTGCGCACCGGGACGTTCCGTACGCCGGTGCACCCGGAGACCCGACGGCGAACCCCGCGCGGGCATGGCGCACGAAGACTTGCGTGAACGGCAAGGCGCACGTCGATGCCGTCTGACGCTCCAGTGGCAGGTCAGACGCGGGCAGGCGTGCGGGCGGCCTGGCGCTCGGGAGTGAACGTCACCGGCAGCGTGGACGGGTAGCGGGACCACGGCGATGGCGCCCACTTCACCACCGGGTCGGTGAGCCTCAGGTCGAGCCGCTCCATGAGGCTCTCCACCGCGATCTTGACCACGAGCCGCCCGGGGCGCTTGGCGGGGCACGCGTGCGGCCCGACGCCGAAGGACAGGTGCGACCGGTTGCCCGCCTCGAAGAGGTCGTCGCTGGTGCGTACCCGCGGGTCGTTGTTCGCGGCGGCCACGCCCATCACTATCGCGTCACCGGCGCGGATCTGGGCGGTGCCGAGGGTGCAGTCGGTCACGGCGTACCGGGCGGGCAGGTTCGCCACGGGCGGCTCGCTCCACAGCGTCTCGTCCATCGCGTCGTCCAGGCCGCGGCGCACGCCGGTGACGCGACCGGTGTACCGGGGGTCGGTGAGCATGCGGCGAAGTGTGGCCGCGATCCAGGTCACGAGCATCTCGTTGGCCGCGCAGATCGCGATCACCATGGAGTGCACGATCTCGGTGTCGTCCTCGAAATTCGGGTGCTCGATGAAGCTGGTGGTCAGGTTCGGGCCTGGCTCCGCCCGGGTCGCGATGACGTGGTCCATCACGATCTGGTCCATCCGGACCAGGGCTGACACGGGATCGCCGCCGTGCCCGAAGATCTCGCTCGCGCAGCGCAACAGGTCGACCCCCTGCCGCTCGTCGAACCCGAACATGGTCGACACCGCCAGGAACGACACCGCCGCCGCATACTCGCCCATCAGGTCCGCACTGCCCTTGGCGGCGAACGAGTCGATGAGCCGGGCGCAGACGACGCGCACGAGCGCTGCCGTCCGGACCTCGTCCATGTCGGCGAACGCCTCGTCCACCGGGAGCCGCAGCCGCCGGTGCTCCGCGCCGTCCGAGAAGTACAGGTTCCGCCGTCCGGTCGGGGACAGGATGGCGTGCAGGGTCGACTGCGGTGGTAGCTGCTCTCTCCAGTGCCGTGGGTTCCGGGCGAAGACGCTCTCGGTGCGCATCACCTCCATGACCTCGGCGTGCCCCAGCACGAGCCAGCCCGGTACGCCTGGCTCCAGGTCCACGGGGGCCACCGGCCCCCACTGGTCCTGCAGCTCGCGCAGTGCCGCAGTCATGTCCTCTGCACCGGTCAGGTCCACCAGCGCGACCCGGCCCCCGCTCCGCTGCGGTTCCAGGTCAGGCATGCCTCTCCACCCCTCGACATCCATCTAAATTATCCATCGAAATATGGGGCGACCTGCGTAGACGCCCGATGAGGCGTTTCTATCACGGGCAGCAGAGAACACGAAACACGCGGCGTTCTTCCCCACGGCGGCCAGGTCCGGGCTCATCGCCGTCGCGAACGCCAGCACCCGGAACGCCTCTCGCGAGACCCCCGCTCTGTTCGCTCGTCCGCCCATGACTCTCTGGCCCGGGCATCCGAACTGCGGTTGCAGGACGATCCGGTGGCTATGCGTTGAGGCGATCCGCTTCGGCCAGCAGCAGCTCGCCGAAGGGCTGAAAGCCGATGCTGCAGGCGTAGACGCCGCTGAAGACCCGGTGGATGGTTCCCCATTCCCAGATGGCGGTGGCATCCACGCCCGTGCGAGATGCCAGTCGCTCGGTCCGCGCCCGGAGGTCGTCGCCGAGGTCCGGGGTGCAACGCACGATGGTGCCGAGATCGCACGCCGGTTCGGCCCGCAGCCCGGCTGGATCGATGAGCTTGTAGCTGCCGTCACTCGCCTGCAGGGCGTTCAGCTCGTGGATGTCGCCGTGGACCAAAACCGCGGACCGATCGTCGTGAGCGAGGCGACGACGGTTCATGCATTCCAGCGCGTCCGCCACGGTGGCCGGCGAACACGGCCGCCCCGCCTGCTCCCAGAGTCCTGGTAGCCGGTGGGCGTACTGCTCAGCCAGGTTCGCGCCGGTTGGAAGATCGATGTCGGGGCCGATCGGACGCCACAGGCGAACCGCCACGTCGCACAGCAAGGTGTGGCGGCTGACCGGGTCGGCCACGATGTCGTACATCGGAGCCCCGAGGCGCTCCAGCAGAAGGGCTTGCCGATCCATGTCTTCGCCCAACAGCTTGGCGCATCCCTCGCCGTCCGCCAGGCGCAGCAGCGTGGCTTCCTGCCCGATGTCCCGACCCGGCACGCCGATCTTGAGGACCGCCGGAGTCCCGTCGACCTGCGTCGCCTCGACGACCAGGGCGACGTGACCGCCCGCGAGGCTGGACCCGATCGTCAGCGACCACTCCTGGGCCAGCGAGTCGACCATGCCCGGCAGTTCGTCCAGCCAGGACTCGTTCCCGCCGGCTATGACCGTCTTGCGGACCTGCTCGGGAACGTCGAGGATCACACCGCCAGGCTAGCCGTACGGTCACGGTGGATCGGTCTCGGGGGCCGGCGTCGGCGCGAACTCGCGCAGCTCCTCCCGGCCGCCCCGGACGACGAGGCATGACGACTCCGGCACCTCCCGCCACGCCCCGTGCAGGTCCCCCAGCGGTTCGGACACCACGAGCCGTGCGTCGTCGGAGAGCTCGTGCAGCACGGGGTTGTCCGGGTACTGGTGACGGAGCGTGGAGACGTCGGTGCTGTGGAACAGCGAACGGGACTTGCCCACGCTGGAGTAGCGGAACGCCCACGTGGTCTCCCCGTCGGTCGTCGCCACCGTCATCTGGATCGCGTGCTCGACGCCGTGGCGTCGTCCCGTCTCCTCGATGAGGCCGACCGCTCGGGCCACTGCTTCGGGAGGGTCGTCTTCGAGCCCGAAGGTCAGGGCCAGGTAGAAGAAGACCTCGGAGTCCGTCGATCCCTCGATCCCCGGGTAGAGGGCAGGATCGACGGCCATCGCCAGGTCGCGCTTCACCGCCGCGAAGTCCGCGATGGACCCGTTGTGCATCCAGAGCCAGCGGTGATGGCGGAACGGATGGCAGTTGGTCTGCTGCACGTCCGTGCCGGTCGAGGCACGGATGTGGGCGAAGACCCGCCCGGCGGCCGCGTGGGCCGAAATCTCCTGCAGGTTGCGGTCGTTCCAGGCCGGCTCGGTGCTGTGGTAGATGCCCGGTTCGGCCAGGGCGCCGTACCAGCCGACGCCGAAACCGTCACCGTTGATCGTCTCCGCGCCCAGCCGTGAGTGCCTGCTCTGCACCACCAGCGAGTTCTCCGGCTTGTAGAGCAGGTCCTCCAGTAGCACCGGCGAACCCGAGTACGCGAGCCAACGACACATCTTTGACCTCACTCTCGCCGCCAGGATGCGTCGGGAACGGGCCTCGCGCGTCGTCCGAATCGGGTGAGGTCGGGCTCAGCGCCTCGTCTCGTACCGGTTCATAACCACACCGCCGGGGAACGTCCGTGTCTCCACCAGGTTCAGCTTCACCCAGCCGTCCAGGGCCGCGAAGAACGGTCTGCCGCCACCCAGAAGGATCGGATGGGTGACGACCGCGTACTCGTCGATGAGCCCGGCCCGCATGGCGGCCCCGGCGATCGCCGCGCCACCGACCCGCATGGGCCCGCCGTCCTCGGCCTTGAGCCGGGTGATCTCCGCGACCGCGTCGCCGTCGAACAGGCGGGCGTTCCAGTCGACCGTGTCGATCGTCGACGAGAACACCACCTTGGGCGTGTCCCGCCAGTTCCGCGCGAACTCGATCTGCGCCGGGGTGGCGTCCGGCTGCTGGTCGCCGGTCGGCCAGTAGGAGCTCATGTTCTGCCACAGCTTGCGCCCGTACAGGAACTGCTCGATCGCCTTCTCCTCGTCGAGCCACCACTGGAACAGCTCGTCGTTCGGCTCGCTCCAGCCGATGTCGTCGCCGGGCGCGGCGATGTAGCCGTCCAGGCTCACGTTCATCCCGTAGCGCAGTTTCCGCATGGCTCCAGCCTTTCCGTCGGTCGGTCTCCAGACAGAGACCGGGACGACGCGGGAAACTCATCGGTGCCGCTGGCACCGGCCGAGCCGATCAGCCGCGCTTGGAAACGGCGTCGTTCGCGCGCTGCCACCCGGCGGCGACGTGCTCGAGCTTCCTTGTTCCGCCTGGCGCTGGAGCAGCGTTCCGCGAGATCGCCGAGGCCATCGGCAGCGGGCTGGGCCTGCCCGCCGATCTCGACAACGGCCACTACTTCCCCGCCGGCTGGCGGTCGAGCCCCGGCATGTCGGCAGGGCCCCGGATCTCCCAAGGCGTCTCCCGTTCCTAGACTGTCCGCCATGACACGACCGTCGCAGATCCAGGAGCGGGAGCACGCGGCGCTCGTCGCCGACCTCCGCACGCTGACGCCGGAGCAGTGGCGCTCGCCGACGCTGTGCGGCGACTGGGATGTCGAGGACGTCGTCGCGCACCTGGGTGCCGCGTCGGGGCTGACGTTCTGGGGCTGGCTGCGCAGCATCGCCGGTGCCCGCTTCGACGCGGACGTGCACAACCAGCGGCGGCTGGAGGAGTTCCGCGGGGACTCGCCCGCGCAGACGCTGGAGCGCTACGCCGCCGTCGGGCCTATCGCGCTGCCCCGCAGGGAGAGCGTGGCCGGGCTGGGCGAGCTGATCGTGCACGCCGAGGACATCCGCCGTCCCCTGGGGCTGAGGCACGAGCCGGACGCCGAGGGCCTGCTCCTGGTCGCGCGGTTCTTCGCGGCCAAGGACTTCGCGGTGAACAGCAGGTCGCTGGTCAAGGGGCTCCGGCTGACCGCCACGGACGCGGAGTTCCGGACCGGTGACGGGCCTGCGGCCACGGGTCCGCTGCTCTCCCTGGTCATGGCGATGGCGGGACGGCGCGAGGCGCTCGCGGACCTGGAGGGCGACGGCGTGCCGGTGCTGGGCCGACGGCTGGGGGCGTGACGACCGGATCGCGCTGATCGCCCGTAGGGTGCCCCGATGATCGATGTGCCGGAGGCGTTCGCACGGACAACCCTTGAGCGCGAGGGCGAGTTCGGGGCGGTGTGGCTCGCCGAGCTTCCCGGGATGGTGGACGAACTCATGGCCGGTTGGGAGTGCGTGCCCGACGGCGCCGTCCTGCACGGCGGCGTGGGCATCATCGTTCCCGTACGACGTCGATCCGAGCCGCCCGCGATGCTGAAGGTGTCGTTCCCGCACCCGGGCAACGTCCACGAACCGGACGCGTTCGCCGCGTGGGGCGGGCGCGGCGCCGTCCTGCTGCGGGTGCGGGACGACGAGCGCTTCGCGATGCTCCTGGAACGAGTCCGGACCTCGACCCTGGCGGACGTCGACGACGGCGACGAGGTCGCCACCGTCGCGGGCCGCATCAGCCGGAGGCTGGCCGTTCCCGCACCCCCGGGCCTGCCGCGGCTGCGGGACCAGGCGGGCGCCTGGGAGCAGGACCTGCGTCGGGACGCCGAGGAGCTTCCGCACGCCCTGCCGCCACACGTGGTGGACGCCGCCGTCGCGACCGTCCGCGAGATCGGCAGCGCCCAGCCCGACACGCTCGTGCACGGCGACCTGCACCCGAGAAACATCCTGCGGGCCGACCGCGAGCCCTGGCTGGCTGTCGATCCCAAGGGGTACGCGGGTGACCCTGCGTACGACGTCGGCGCGCTCCTGAAGGCGCGGGCCGTGACGTTCCTCGACGCCGGGGGCCTGCGCGCAGTCGTGCGCCGCACCCTGGACGTCTTCGCCGACGCCGCCGAGCTCGACCGTGCGAGAGTCCAGCGCTGGGCTCAGCTCCACGCCGTCAAGGCCGCGTTCTCGGGCCGCCGGCGCGGATTCCGGATCGCCCGCAGCGGGTCGCGGGCGGACCGCCTCACCGAGTACGCGGAACACCTGGCGGAGCTGCTGTCCCAGCCGTACTTCCGTCGATTTCCTGGCGGCTCGGTGGCACGCTTCACCCCATGAGCGACGAGACGATCGACGAGACGGGCGGCGCCGCGAAGGCCGCCTCCACGGAGCAGGTTGTGCACAGCTCGGCCAGCTCGCTCACGATCGGGCTCTGTCTGATCCTCGGGGGCGGGGTCATCTTCTTCCTGGCCCGCCTGTTCGTCGTTGGGCCCACCGGGGGTGGATCCATGATTCTGATGTTCCTCGGGGGTACGGCGATCGTCTTCGGCGTCGTCCAGCTCGTCATCGGCGTCTACCAGCTCGCCGACAACATCGACCGGACGGCGAAGGCCGTGCTCGACGGGCAACGGCGCTAGCTCGACTCCCAGACCACGAGGTCGAACGCGACGGTCTCGGCGTCACCGTTGACCGCCGCGATGTGCGCGTACGCGGTGCGCCGCTCGTTGGTCTGCACGCAGAGGTGCATCCCCTCGGCCACCGCGTCCGTGGCGATGGTCTGCTGCCAAGTCGTCTGCGCCTCGCAGTCCGCCCGGCTGGGCGCGCCGCTCATGATGGTGAGGCGCGCGCCCTCGACGCCGACGTCGCCGTAGCAGAGGTCCTGCGGGACCGACGCGGCGCCCCAGTTGGCCGACGTCGTGTCCAGGTCGAGGCAGGTGTGGAGCATTACCTGGACGGGGGCGTTCGTCTCGCGCCTGATCCCTGAGACGACGGCGGAAGCACCGCCGCCGGAATCGTCCGGCGCCGCGCCGTCATCAGTCCCGGTGTCGGTCCCGGCACCGTCGCCCGCGCTCGCCTGATCACGCAGCCGCCGGTTCTCCTCGCGCAGCTCCTGGTTCTGCGCCTCGAGGTCGTCGAGCTCGGCCTGCCGGCTGTCGTTCTGGTCGCGCAGGGCGGTGGCCTCGTCGTCGAGCAGGCCGTTGGCCGCCTCCAGGTCCTTGATCCTGACTTCGAGGACCTGGACCTGTTCCCCGGAGTCCGACGTGCCCGGGGTGAACAGGTTCTCGCCCCAGGCCGTCGCGACGCCGCCGAGCACCGCGGCGACGACGGCCGCGACGACGGCGACCGAGTGCTGGCCGAACCAGCCCGCCCGGCGGCTCGGCGGACTCTCCTGGGTGTCCACCATCGTGAGGATACGGGCATATGCCGCGAAAGCGAGGGCTCGTCGAGAGGGCACGCGGCACCGGCTGCCGGACCCCTCGCGGCTAACCTGGCGGGGTGCTGATCGAGCGAGTGAGCGTCCGGCCCGCCCTGGTCGACGACGGCGTCTGGCCGTGGACCGTACCCGCCGTCGCCGAGCTTGCCGCGCGTGGCGTGCGGCTGACCAGCAGCATCGTGATCCTCATGGGCGCGAACGGGTCCGGCAAGTCCACCGTGCTCGAAGCGATCGCGGAGCAGTACGGGATCGACGTGCGGGGTGGCCACGGCGGTCGCAAGTACGCGAGCCAGCTCGACACGAGCCCGCTGGGCGAGGCGCTCGTCCTGGACCGGACGATTGCCGGGTCCCGGATGCTCCGGCAGAAAGCGAAGGGGTTCTACCTGCGTGCCGAGACGGCCGCCGGGATGCTGGAGTTCATGACGGGCGCCGGCGTGAGCGGCTACGGCGACCGGCTGTCGACGGAGGTCAGCCACGGCGAGTCCTACCTGCAGGCCATCTCGGGCCGGTTCAGCGGCCCCGGCCTCTACCTCCTGGACGAGGCCGAGGGGCCGCTGTCGTTCGAGTCCACCCTGCAGCTCCTGTACCGGTTGCAGGACCTGGTGGTCGACCACGCCGCCCAGGTGATCTACGCGACGCACTCACCGCTCGTGGCGGCGCTCCCCGGGGCACAGATCCTGGAGATGACCGACCACGGCATCGCCGAGCGCACCTGGTCCGAGCTGGAGTCGGTCGCCCTCTGGAAGCGATTCCTCGGCCGCCCGGAGACGTTCTTCGACGCCGTCTGACCGGCCTCCCGGTCAGAGCTCCGTCGTCAGGAACAGCGAGTCACCGTGCACGGCGTCCTTCTCCACGCGACCGGACTCCACGAACCCGACCTTCGCCAGCACCCGCAGCGACGCGACGTTCCAGTCCCGCACCGTGGCCCACAGCCGCCGGTAGCCCGACTCCCGCGCCCAGCCGAGCACCGCCTGCGCGGCCTCGGTCGCGTATCCCTGACCCCAGGCGCGGCGCAGCAGCTCGTACGCGAGTTCCGGCTCGTCCTCCTGCCCGTGCGTGTTCGCGATCAGCCCGCAGTAGCCGACGACGTCCCCGGTCGCCTTGACCTCCAGCGCCGGCAGCCCGAGGGAGCCGGGCGGGGCACCGTCGCGGATCCAGCCCTCGACGTCCTCGACGGTGGGGTGGCCGTCGGCGCGGATCCGTCGGTGCGGCGGCACCCGCGGGTCGCGCTCGGTCCACATCTCGTGCTGGACGGCGGCCTCGGACACGCGCCACGGCCGCAGCAGCAGGCGGTCGGTCTCCAGCACGAACATGCGCTCGACCCTATCCGGCAGACCGGTCGTCGGCCGGTTCGCACGACACCGCGGGCGCACGTCCAGAGCGCACCCGACGACCCCCGGACGCACCAGCACCAGCGGCGCCCCGCGTGGCAGCATGCGTGCCATGAAGCTGCACGAACGTATCGAGGGCCGGCTGCGCGAGTTCGTCGACCGGCAGCCCATGTTCTTCGTGGCGACGGCGCCCCTGGCCGCCGACGGCCACGTCAACCTCTCGCCCCGCGGCGTCCCCGGCACCTTCGGCGTGCTCGACGACCACACCTTCGCCTGGCTCGACGCCACCGGCAGCGGCAGCGAGACCATCGCGCACCTGCGCGAGAACGGCCGGATCACCGTCATGTTCTGCGCGTTCGACGGCCCGCCGAACATCGTCCGGCTGCATGGCACCGGCCGCGTCGTGACCCGGTACGACGACGGGTACGCGGCGCTCGCGGCCCGTTTCACCGACGTGCCGGGCGCCCGCGCGGTCGTCGTCGTCGACGTCGACCGCGTCTCCGACAGCTGCGGCTGGGGCGTGCCGCTCATGGCGTACGAGGGCGAGCGGGACCTGATGGGTCCCTACTTCGAGCGCAAGGGCGAGGCCGGGCAGCAGGAGTACCGGCGCACCAAGAACCTGACGAGCATCGACGGCCTGCGCGCCTTCGACGACGACCCAGCCCCCGCGCCTCAGTAGCCCGTGCCGGTCTTCGCCTGCATCCGCTCGATCGGGTGGGCGCCGCCCTTGAGGTCGAGGGTCGTGCAGGCGTCCTCGATGTCCTGGGTCAGCCGGTCCACCTGGGCCCGGCTCATCGTCTCCTTGACCAGGGCGCGGAGGATCTTCACGTCCTGCGCGTCGGGCGGGAGCGTGTACGCCGGCACCATCCAGCCGCGCTCCGCCGAGAGCTGCCAGGCGATGTCCGACTCGTCGTACCCCACGTGGTCGCCCGCCAGCCGGAAGGCGACCAGCGGCAGCTGCTCGGCCTCCTCGCCGATCACCTCGAACCGCCCCGTCTTGCGCAGGTTGGCGGCCAGCACGCGGGCGTTCTCCTGCATCTGCCTCATCACGTACGTGTAGCCCTCACGGCCGAGCCGCACGAAGTTGTAGTACTGGGCCAGGACCATCGCCGCGCCGGTCGAGAAGTTGAGCGTGAAGGTGGCGTCCGTCTTGCCCAGGTAGTTCTCGTAGAACACGAGGTCCTTCGCGAGGTCCGACGTCTCCCGGAAGACCAGCCAGCCGATCCCGGGGTAGACCAGGCCGTACTTGTGGCCCGACACGTTGATGGACCGGACCTGCTCCAGCCGGAAGTCCCACTCCGAGTCGGGGTAGAGGAAGGGCCAGACGAAGCCGCCGCTGGCGCCGTCGACGTGCAGCGGGATGTCGAGACCGCGCTCCGCCCGCACGTCCAGGAGCAGTCGGTTGATGCCGACGATGTCGTCCATGTGCCCCGTGAAGGTGGTGCCGAGCACGGCCGCCACACCGATCGTGTTCTCGTCGAGGTACGGGGACACGTCGTCGGGCCCGATCGTGTACTTGTCCTTCGCCAGCGGGATGATCCGGGGCTCGACGTCGAAGTACCGGCAGAACTTCTCCCAGACCACGTGCACGTCGCCGCCGAAGACCAGGTTGGGGCGGTCGACCGGCTGCCCGGCCGCCTCCCGGCGCTCCTTCCACTTCCACTTCAGCGAGAGCGCACCGAGCATGATCGCCTCCGACGACCCCTGGGTGCGGCACCCGGTGGTCTCGCCGGGAGCGTGGAAGAGGTCGGCGAGCATCCGCACGCACCGCTGCTCGATCTCGGCGGAGATCGGGTACTCCGCGTGGTCGATGAAGTTGCGGTGCAGGTTCTCGGCGATGATCCGCTGCGCCTCGGGCTCCATCCACGTCGTCACGAACGTCGCCAGGTTGCGCATCGGGTCACCCTCGAGCGCGAGGTCCTCGCCGAGCATCCGCATGGTGTCGGTGGGACTCATCCCGGTGGCCGGGAACACCGTGGAGGGTGGCTCCTCGGTGAGGAATCTGTTGCCGTAGAGCGCCGTCGTGCGCTCGTCGCGCGTGGCCATGTTTTCGAGTGAAGCACGGCGCCCTGGCCCCGGCGACCCAAGGCCGGGCGAACTTCGCCCGGCGCTCGCGGGGTCAGCGGTCCGGGCGTTCCGCGAGCTGCAGCGCCCCGCCGACGACGAAGCAGACCGCCCCCGCGAACGTGCCCCAGTTGACCAGGCCCAGGTCGACCACGGTCGACGTCGCCGGCCGGGTGAACGCGGCGAGCCCGGCGAGGAAGAAGAACACCGAGCCGAGCTGGTTGACCGCCACCACCCACCAGCCGAGCTCGCGGGGCCGCAGCCCGATGTGGCCGTGGCAGACCTCGACCAGGGCGAGGTGCCCCGAGACGAGGAAGCAGATGCAGCCGACGATGTCCGGGAACCAGATCCAGCCGTTGGACTGCCGCGCCGTGAGGTCGGACGCGAACGCGGCCACCAGGCTGACCCCGAAGAACAGGGTCCCGGCGAACAGCACCGCCGCGCTGAGCCAGCCGATCTGCCGTGGCCACCACGCCCACCACCGCCACGCCGTCCCGCGGAGCATTCCGCGCTCGTCGATGTCGGTCGGCATGTTCGACGCCTGCACCACCGAGACGTAGCCGCCGGCGCTGAAGAACACCCCGCCGACGAGGTAGACCATGTCGACGCCGCGCACGCTCCCGGCGCCGAACTGGGCCAGGAGGGGGCCGAGGGCGAACAGGGAGCCGCCGATCATGAAGGCGATGCCCGCGGCGAGGTTCGCCCGGGCCAGCCGGGTCGCGGTCGCGGGCTCGGCGCCGACGACGCGGGTCACGCTCCCGTCGGCGTCCCGGATCTCGACCCGGCCGCGGCGGCGGGCAGCGCGTGACGCCCAGCGGACCGACGAGCCGTCCACGAGGTGCCAGGTCATCCGGGTGATGAACCCGCCCGAACGCTCGACCCGGCCCAGCGCCCACCGCGCCGGACGGGCGATGCGCAGGCCGTGCGGCGCGTCGTCAGCCACGTTCCGAAATTAGCACCGGCCGGGAGAAGGCACGCGGGGCAGCGGGCGCAGGCCCGGCCGCTACGCTCCGCGACATGGCCACCCCGTACGCGAGCCCCGACCCCACGAGCCTGGACGACGCCGGCGTCGCGACAGCCGCGGCCCGGGCCGGCGCGCACGTGGTGCGCTCCCTGTACGGCCGGCGGCTCGCCCGGGTCGACAAGGGCGGCGGGGACTTCGCCACGGCCGCCGACGTCGAGGCCGAGCAGGCGATCCTCGACGTCCTGCGGGCCGCCCGGCCCGACGACGCTGTGCTCGGCGAGGAGAGCGGGCAGCACGGCGCCGCCGGGTCCGCGCGCCGCTGGCTGGTCGATCCGCTGTGCGGCACGCTGAACTACGCCGTCGGCGGCATGCTGGTGGCGGTGAACGTGGCGCTGCATGACGGGTCGCTGCATGACGGGGCGCTGCATGACGAGGCAGCAGCCGTCGCCGACCCCTTCAGCGGCGAGGTGTTCGTCACCGACGGCGAGACCGCCTGGGCGCTACGGGACGACGTCGCCGAGAAGCTGGTGCCGACGTCGGCCACCCGGCTGGTGGACGTCAACCTGGACCCGCCCTTCCCTAGCGCGCCCGGCTTCCGCGCCGTCGACCTGCTGGCCCATCCCGGCTTCGTGGAACGGTTCCGGCCGCGCGTCGTGTCCACGACCCTGGCGCTGACCTGGGTCGCGGCGGGCAAGCGCGCCGCGTACGTCACCGACGGCGCCGACCTCGCCGGGTCCGTGCACTTCGCGGCCGGCATCGCGCTGTGCCGGGCCGCCGGCTGCGTGGTCACCGGGATCGACGGCGAGCCGGTCGGGCCCGCGAGCCGCGGGCTGGTCGCGGCCGCCGACGCCGGGACGCACCGGCTGCTGATGTCGATGATCCGCGGCGAGGCCTGAGCCGGCTCTCCCGGATGCCTGGGTGCCGGGACGCCGCCGGACGCCGGATGGCGGCTCGACCCGCCCGGTCGGGGAGAATGCGCCCATGCGACTTCTGCTGCTGCGCCACGGACAGACCCCCTCGAACGTGGAAGGCCTGCTCGACACGGCACACCCCGGACCGGGCCTGACCCGGCTCGGCGAGCTGCAGGCGGCCGCGGTCCCCGCGGCGCTGCGCGACCGCCAGATCGACGCGATCGCCGTCTCCTCGCTGGTGCGGACGTCGCTCACCGCGGCGCCGATCGCCCAGGATCGCGGCATCGAGCCGCAGGTGCTGGACGGCCTGCGCGAGATCGACGCCGGCGAGCTGGAGATGGCCGGCGCGCACGAGGCGCACCTGCGTTACCTCGACACGGTCTTCGGCTGGGCGCGCGGCGACATCGGCCGCGCGATGCCGGGCGGCCCGGACGGCGTCGCCTTCCTCGCCCGGTACGACGACGCCGTCTCGCAGCTCGCCGCCCAGGGGCTCGAGAGCGTCCTCGTGGTCTCGCACGGCGCCGCGATCCGCGCGTGGGCGGCGGCGCGCGCGACGGACGTCGACGTCGACCACGCCGAGCGGACGCCCCTGGCCAACACCGGCATGGTGGAGCTCGAGGGCGACCCCGTGGGCGGCTGGCGCGTGACGTCCTGGAACGCCGAACCCGTGGGCGGGGCCGAGCTGGCGCCGCTGGTGGGGGACGACCCGACGGGGGAGCCCGTCGAGCCCTGACCCGCGCCGCCGGCCCCCACCGGCTTACGTCGTCCCGACGTCGTACCGGGCGCCGGTGGATACGGCCCGGAGCTTGTCCGGGTTGGCCACGTTGTGGATGGCCACGATGCGGCCCTCGGCGTCGAAGTCGAACGTGACCGTGGAGATGACCCGGCCCGCGCCGCTGAACAGCATGCCCGGCCCGCCGTTGATCTCGACGAGCTCGGCCCGCATGTCGGCGGGGTCGATGCCCTGGTAGGTGACCGTCCCCATCGCCGCGAACCAGCCGGCCACCGTGTCCGCGCCCACCACGGGCCGCAGCGCCTGGCGGACCTTGCCGCCGCCGTCGGTCCACAGGGTGACATCGGGGGACAGGAGCTCCAGCAGCGCGTTGAGGTCGCCGCCGGTCGTGGCCGCGAAGAACCGCTCGGTCACCTCGCGCTGCCGGGCCCGGTCGGCGCTGTACCGCGGACGCCGGGCCTGCACGTGCTCGCGGGCGCGGTGCGCCGCCTGCCGCACCGCAGGCTCGGTGCGCTCCGTGGCCTCGGCGATCTCGGCGTGGCTGAAGCCGAAGACCTCCTTGAGCACGAACACAGCGCGTTCGAGCGGGCTCAGCGACTCGAGCACGACGAGCATCGCCATCGAGACCGACTCGGCGCTCACGGCGGCGTCCGCGGCGTCCCCGCCGGTCAGGATCGGCTCCGGCAGCCACGGGCCCACGTAGGTCTCGCGCTTGTGCCGGGTGGAGCGCAGCCGCTCCAGCGCCAGGTTGGAGACGATCCGCGTCAGGTAGGCCTTGGGGTCGGCCACCTGCGACCGGTCCGCGGAGGACCACCTGATCCACGCGTCCTGGACCGCGTCCTCGGCGTCGGCGGCGCTGCCCAGCAGGCGGTAGGCCACGGAGAACAACAGCCGGCGGTGGTCGTGGAAGACCTGCTGCCCGGGTCCGGCGTCCTGCCCGGGTACGCCGTCGTTCAACGCGCCACCTCCCGGGTGAAGTGCCCGCCGGTGGGCCAGAACGCGCCGGAGGCGGGAACCTTCTTCATGCGGCCGTAGGTGGGCCAGGGCGATGCGGTCACCGTCTCCTTGTACCGCATCGCCGTCCGTCCGGTCAGGCTGATCCGGCGCGGGCTGTCGTCCGGGTGCGTGAACTGGACCACGGCGTCGGCCCGGCCCAGGCTCACCGGCGTGTGGTAGTAGCCGAAGCGGAACGGCCTGGGCTCCTTGCCGCGCAGCACCCGGTCGATCGAGAGCGCGGCGTGCACGCCGGTCGGCATGCCGCCCTGGCAGGTGCCGTGCATGACGCCGTAGCCCTGGCGGATCGCAGCGGCGTCCCCGATCGCCCAGACGTCCGGGTGCGACACCGAGTGCAGCGCCGCGTCGGTGACGATCCGCCCGCGGTCGTCGACCTCCAGGCCCGCGACGGCGGCCAGCGGGGACACCCGCGCCCCGCCCGTCCAGAGCACGACGTCGGCGGCGACGCGCTCGCCGCCGGCCAGCTCCACGGCGTCCGGCCGCACCCGCACCACGTCGGCTCCGGCGCGGACCGTGACGCCCAGCCGGTCGAGGGCGCCGCGCAGGTGCGTCCGTGCCCTCGTGTTCATCGTGGCGCCGGGCTCGGTGCGGCCCACCAGCACGACGTCGAGGTCCGGCCGCTGCTCGGCGAGCTCCGCGGCCGACTCGACCCCCGTGAGCCCGGTGCCCACGACCACGACGGTGCCGCCGCGGAGCTGCCCCAGCCGGTCGGCCAGCAGCTCGGCGTCCTGCGCGCCGCTCAGGGTGAAGGCGTGGTCGTCGGCGCCCGGCACGCGCGCCGTGTCGGCCGCGCTGCCCAGCCCGTACACCAGGGTGTCGTAGGGCAGCTCCCGGTCGTCGTCGATCCGCACCGTCCGCGCGTCGGCGTCGACCGCCGTCACCCAGCCGCGGACGAACTGCGCGCCCGTGCCGTCGAGCATCTCCGGGATGCTCAGCTCCGCGACCTGCTGCCCGGTCGCCGTCATGTGCAGCCGGAGTCGCTCGGTGAACCGCTCCTGGGCGTTGACGACGGTCACCTGCACCGCCCCACCCCGCCGGGTTCGGGCGGCGAGCTGCACGGCCGCCGCCATGCCCGCGTACCCGGCGCCGAGGATCACCACACGGTGCGTGGTGCCAGCGGCTGTGGCAGTGGTGGCAGCGGCGGTGCCGGTGGCGTCGGTTCGCTGTGCGCTCATGGTTCCTGCTCCTTCGGTCGGTCTCGTTCGACGGTGTTGCCCGGTAGATGGAGGCAGGGCGCCCGCCCGTGACATCCGGCCGGTGTGACGCGGGACACACTGGAGCGCGCGCCGGAAACGCCATCAGTACAGCGTTCCCTGAATACACGATTCCGTGTACCGTCACGTCCATGACCGAGACGATCGCCGAGTCGGTGACCCTGACCCATACCGCCGCCCTGGCGCGGCTGGGGCACGCGCTGTCCGACGAGACCCGCACCCGGATCCTGCTCGCGCTGCGGGAGGCGCCGGCCTACCCGTCCGACCTCGCCGACGCGCTGGGGGTGTCCCGGCAGGTGATGTCCAACCAGCTCGCCTGCCTGCGCGGCTGCGGTCTGGTCGAGTCCGTCAAGGACGGACGGCGCTCCTGGTACCGCCTCGCGGACACCCGCCTCGCGCCAGCGCTGGGCGACCTGCTCGGCCTGGTGCTGGCGGTCGACCCCGGCTGCTGCGGCCCCGACTGCACGTGCGTATGACGGCGCTCCCCGTGCCCCGGCCGCTGAGCGCGGCCCGGCGCGACGTGCTCGCTCGCCGCATCCGCTGGGTCGTGGCCGCCACGATCAGCTACAACGTGGTCGAGGCGGCGGTCGCCCTGACCGCCGGGCACCTGGCTTCCTCCAGCGCGCTGATCGGGTTCGGCCTGGACTCCGTGGTCGAGGTGCTGTCGGCGGCGGCGGTCGCATGGCAGTTCGCGGGCCGCGACCCGGAGGCCCGCGAGAAGGTCGCGATGCGCCTGATCGCCGTCTCGTTCTTCGGCCTGGCCGCGTTCGTCACCGTCGACGCCGCCCGCGCCCTCCTCGGCGCCACCTCGCCCGAGCACTCCGCGGTCGGCATCGTCCTGGCCGCCGTCAGCCTGCTGGTCATGCCGGGGCTGTCCTGGTTCGAGCGCCGCACGGGCCGCGAGCTCGGCTCCGCCTCCGCCGTGGCCGACTCCCGGCAGACCCTGATCTGCTCCTATCTCTCGGCGGCCCTGCTCGCCGGGCTCCTGCTCAACAGCCTGCTCGGCTGGTGGTGGGCCGACCCGGTCGCGGCCGTGGTCATCGCGGGCTTCGCCGTCCGCGAGGGCTGGGAGGCGTGGCACGGCGACGCCTGCTGCACTCCCGTGGCCCAGCTCGTGGGCGAGAGCGAGCGCGGGGCCGAGCAGGGGTGCGGCGACGACGGCTGCCGCTGCGGGGACCAGGCACCTTCCTGAGCCGCACCGGCTACTCCGGTCCGAGCAGCAGCCGCCGCGCCGACCACCGTGCGAGGTCCGCCTCGAGCAGCGCGGGGTCGCGCCGCGGCGGGACCTCGTCGAGGATCTCGAGCCGCGTGATCCGCTCGATGCGGAACCCGCGGATCGCATCGCGGAGCCGGCACCAGCCGCTGAGCAGCCACGTGTCGGCGGCACGAAGGAGACCCATGGTCTCGACCTCGCGGACGGTCGTGGCGGAACGGTCCGGTGTGCCGTCCGTACCCTCGCCCACGTAGGTGAGCCGCACCACGCGGCGTGCGGCGATCGCGTCGGAGAGGATCCCGAGCGGCACGGCCCTTTCCGTCGGGGGTGCGGCGTCGATGACGTGCATCGTTCCGAGCAGCTCCTGCACGGGCTCGCGGTGCGCCTCGTCCATGACCGCGGCGATCTTGGCGCCCGCCCGGCGGGCGGCTCCTTGGTAGGGCGAGGACTCGAGGAGCGCGAGACCGGCGAGCACCGCCAACGACTCGGCGGCGGAGAGGTTCAGGGGCGGCAGCGAGTACTCACGGAGGATCGAGTACCCGCCCGCGGCCCCGTGCTCCGCGTAGACAGGGACGCCGGCCACCTGGAGCGAGCCGATGTCTCGTTCGATCGTCCGTGCGGACACACCGAACTCACGGGCGAGCCGAGCGGCGGACCAGGGGCGCCGCGCACCGCGAAGCAGGTCGACCAGGGCGTACTGCCGCTCGGCTCGCTTCATGCCTCACATTCTTTCAGGGCTTCTTCCGGGGCATCTTGCAGGCCTTCTTGAAGGGCGAGAGGAATCGCGTAGGTGGTCAGCTCCGCATGCTGCGCTGCCCGCCCACGGACCAGACCCGGCGGACCCGGCCGTCTCCATCGAAGTCGAAGACGTCCACGCCACCTGCCTGCTGACCGTTCGCGTCGACGTCCCAGAGCAACCGGCCGTGGTCACCGTCGATGGCATCGGCAATCCTCGTGAAGACGACGCCCGGGTTCTGCTCGTGCCACCAGGCGAGATACCGCGCGAAGTCCTCGGAGGTGCGGATGTCGTCCGCGGGTGTCGACCCGTCGGGCTCGGTGACGGCGAAATGGATCCGGAAGTCGTCCGCGCAGATCTGTCGTGCGATGTCGCCGTCCGTGTTCCACATGGTCAGCCACACGTCGAGCGCGTGCCGGGCGGCGGAGGTGGGTGTCGCCGTCGGGTTCGTGGTGTCGGTCATGGGTCCACTGTCGGCCGACGACGCGACAGCTGTGTGTCGGTGTTCCTCAAGCCGAGGCGTTGTTCCCCGAGCCGCCGCAGCGCCGGCACCGCGGGTCCGACGTACTTCGAGGCCCTAGCCCGCGACGCCGAGCTCCGGCGGCAGGTCGCCGTCGTGCCGCACCACCAGCGACGTGACCGCGCGGGTGAGGCAGACGTAGAGGCGGCGCAGACCGGTGGCGTGGTTGGGCTCGGCCGCGACGATCGCGGCCGGGTCGTGCAGCAGCACGTGGTCGAACTCCAGGCCCTTGGCCAGGGAGGCGGGCACCAGGTCCAGGTGCACGTCGAACTCCGAGGAGTCGTCCGGCTCCGCGCCGCCGTCCCCGTCGTTCGCGCCGCCGGCGTCGCCGCCCGCGGCCGGGGCGGCGTCCTCCTGCTCGCCCACGACGGCGAAGGTGAGCCCGACGGCGGCCAGCGTCTCGCGGACGTCCGGCACCGCGGCATCGGGCACGATGAGGCCGACCGAACCCTCCAGGTCGGAGATGCCGACGCCGACCAGCACGTCGTCGAGCGGCTCCGTGGTGAACCTGAGCCGGCCCTTGGCACGCCGGACCGCGGTCGGCGGCTCCAGGCCGGGGGCGATGCTGGGCAGCAGCCGGGCGGCGAGCTCGATCACGTCGGCCGGCACGCGGAAGCCCGCCGTGAGCTGTTCCACGTACCCGTCGGGCTTGGCCAGGTGGCGCAGCACGTCCGCCCAGTCGCGCGCCGCCCACGGCGTCGTGGCCTGGGCCAGGTCGCCGAGCACGGTGAGCGAGCCGGTGGCGGCGCGTCGGCCGAGGGAGCGCAGCATCATCGCGGACAGGTCCTGCGCCTCGTCGACCACGATGTGCGCCACCGACGTGGTCCGGTCCAGCAGGTCGGCGATCTCGTCGAGCAGCACGAGGTCCGCCGTCGTCCAGCGGGCGGAGCCGGCGGTGCGGGGCGGCCGGGCCCAGGTCAGGAGCGCCTGCTCGGCGTCCGTCAGCACGTCATCGGCGCACTCCGCCAGGAACTCCGGGTCGGAGTACAGGCGGAACAGCAGCTTGCGCGGGTCCACCGCGGGCCAGACGGCCGCCGCGTAGTCCCGCACGGGCTTGGTCCGGGCGAGCACGTCCCAGGCCTTGTCGTCGAGGGCGTCGCCGGTCTCCTCGATCTGGACCAGCACCCGGTGCGCCAGCGCGTGCCGGAGCTGGGCCCCGCCCAGCGCGTACGGCACGCCCCGGCCCATGACCTGCTCCACGGCCTCCCGCGCCTCGTAGGCCGGGACCCGCCAGCGGAACGAGCCGCGCGGCAGTACGAGCGTCTCCTCCGGGGTGCGCACGTGCGACCAGACGGCGCGGCGCAGCACCTCGGCCAGCCGGCCGTCGCCCTTGAGGGTCGCGACGTCGGCGGTGTCCGTGGCGCGGACCGGTGCGTGGCCGCTGACGATCTCCTCGATGGTCGCCTGCGTCGCGTGGATCTCGCCCAGGGCGGGCAGCACGTCGCGGATGTACCGCAGGAAGCTTTTGTTCGGCCCGACGACGAGCACGCCGCGGCGGGTGAGCTGGTCGCGGTGCGCGTACAGGAGGTACGCCGCGCGGTGCAGGCCCACCGCCGTCTTTCCCGTGCCAGGCGCGCCCTGGACCACGAGCGTGCGTTCGAGCGGCATGCGGACGATGACGTCCTGCTCGGGCTGGATCGTCGCGACGATGTCGCGCATGGGGCCGGAGCGCGGGCGCTCGATCTCGGCCTCGAGGATCTCGGAGTGCGCGGCGCCGTCGCCGTCCTGCGCACCCAGGTCGGCGCGGGTCAGGGACTCGTCCTCGAACGCCGTGAGGTGGCCGCGGGCGAACCCGTAGCGGCGCCGCGCGGTGATGCCCATCGGCTCCTTGGCCGTGGCCCGGTAGAACGGCGTGCTCACGGGGGCGCGCCAGTCCACGACCATCGGCTCGCCGTCCGGGTCCGACACGTGGCGGCGTCCGATGTGGAAGGTCTCGCCGGCCGTGAGGTCGATGCGCCCGAAGAACAGCGGGATCTCCGGGTCGTCGGTGAGCTGCTCCATCCGGCGCGCGAGCGTCGCCTCCAGGACCTCGGCGCTCACCCAGTCGCCCGCGTAGCTGCCGTCGAGCGCGGCGACCCGGTCGCGCATCCGGCCGAGCTGGGAGCGGGCCTCGGCCAGGAACTCCCGCTCCGTGGCGAGCTCTGACGCGTCGGCGGGCATGGGAGGTCCTCCTGGGTTCGTGTGCGGGGTGTTCGTCGCCCGAGGCACTCGTGCGAACGGCCGCGTGAGTCTAGTGCCGGGAGCCTGAACGTGTCGGCATATTTTCTTGACCGGGGCGGTAGCTCGGGAGGTCAGGAACCATATGTCCTTCGAGTCCGTTTCCACTGTCGCGCCAACCTGCCCCACGGTACGGTCGGTGCACCGCCCGGCCTAACGAGGAGCCTCAGTGTCGTCCGACGAGCTGCCCCAGGAGTTCCAGATCGACGTGCCCGACGAGATGGAGACCGGCGTACCCGCCGACTTCGCCTCGGTCTGGCACACGCCGACGTCGTTCATCCTGGACTTCATCGCCGTGAAGCAGCCGCCGAGCCCGGTCTCGGACCCCGAGTCGGGCGAGGTCACGTCGATCACCGTGCCGGGCCGGGTGGTTTCGCGCGTGCGCATTCCTCCGCAGCAGGTGTTCGAGCTCGCCAAGGCGCTCACTATGCAGCTCGATGCATGGGAGAAGGAAAGCGCACCGAATGTTCGCAATCCCGGTGCCTCCGAAGGCCCGGACGGCCCCAATCGGTCGTCGGAGAATTGATTCCGGTGAATTTTTTTCTTGGACGTATGTCCAACTCGGTATCTTTTTGTCCGTTGTGACCGGGGGTTGTGTGCTAGTTTGCCCCTAGAAATACTGGGTTATACCAGTAGGGTCTTCGAAATGTAACCCTTGCAGGCTGTTCCACTTGCGATCTTCACGGATGTAGGCTGCCCGTGATCGCGACGAAGGCGTTGCAATCTCCCAGAGTTGCCCGGGGGGTCGGGCGACCCGTTCCGGCGGCCGTGTCGGGGAGCAATGAACAGGGGCGATGCAAGTGAGCAACACCGAATTCGACAACAGGGGGCGCACGGGCGGGATCCTGTTCGAGGAACAGGCTCGCACGAGCGTCGTGAGCATGTGGGGAGAGATCGATGTCTCTTTGCGCGGTGAGTCGAGTGCTGCCATAGCCAACGCCCTCGAGCGGGCCAAGGCGGTGGTCATCGACACGTCCAAGGTGACGTTCATGGACTCGACCGGCGTCGCGTTCCTCATGCAGATGTACACCTACGGGACGCAGGAGGGCCTGACCGTCAGCCTTCCGGAGCCGCCGCCCGTGGTCCGAAACGTCATCGAGATGCTCGGGGTCGACGCGCTCTTCACGCAGCCCGCGCACCGCGGCACCGCGCGCGAGGCCTGACCGCACCCGGCCCGAAGGCCGGGCGCGCACGCCTCAGCGCCCGGCGGCCAGGGCCGCGGCCCCCACGATGCCGGCCGCGTTGCGCAGCTGCGCCGGGACGATCGGCGCCCGCAGGTGCAGGTGCGGCAGGTACTTCTCGTGGTGCTTGCTCACACCGCCCCCCACGACGATGAGGTCGGGGGAGATCAGGTCCTCGACCACCCCGAAGTAGCGCTGCAGGCGCTCGGCCCAGTCCTCCCAGGACAGGTCCTCACGCTCCCGCGCGGAGTCGGCCGCCCGCGACTCGGCGTCGTGCCCGTCGATCTCCAGGTGCCCCAGCTCCGTGTTGGGCACCAGGACGCCGTCGACCACGAGCGCCGACCCGATCCCCGTGCCGAGCGTCGCCACCAGCACCACGCCGTCCGCGTCGCGCGCGGCGCCGTAGCGCACCTCGCCCACGCCCGCGGCGTCGGCGTCGTTGACCGCCACCACGTGGCGCCCGGTCACGCGCTGCACGAGCGCCGGCAGGTCCACGCCGGTCCAGGACTGGTCGAGGTTCGCCATGGAACGCACCACGCCGTGCTGCATGGGCGCGGGGAAGGCGACGCCGATCGGGACGTCGTCGGGCAGGTGGTAGGTGTCGACGAGCTCGGCGAGCACGTCAGCCACGGCCTGCGGGGTGGACGGTTGGGGCGTGGGGATGCGGGTCCGCTTCTCCGCGTACTCGCCCGCCGTGAGATCGACGGGCGCACCCTTGATCCCCGAACCTCCGATGTCTATGCCGAACGCCAGGTCGCTCATGTCAGGATCGTCTCATGAGCACCGAGGAGCAGTACTGGTACAACACCGAGACCCGGGCGGTCGAAGTGGGACGCCGTTCGTCCTGGTCGCACCTGATGGGTCCCTACAGCACCCGCGCCGAGGCCGAGCGGGCGCTGGAGAGCGCGAGATCGCGCAACGAGTCCTGGGACAAGGAGGACGAGGACTGGCGCAAGAAATAACCCCTCGTGTCAGACGTACAGGTCACCCGGGTGATCTGTACGTCTGACCCGTGCGCTACTTCTCGAACGAGTGCTCCGCGTCCGGGAACGAGGCGTCCTTGACCTCGGAGACGTAGTCCTCCGCGGCCTGCTGCAACGCCGCGCCGAGCTCGGCATAGCGCCGGGCGAACCGCGGCGACCAGTCGGTCATCCCGGCCATGTCCGTCCACACGAGCACCTGGCCGTCGCAGTGCGGCCCGGCGCCGATGCCGATGGTGGGGATCCGCACGATCTCGGTGATCCGCGCGGCGACGTCGGTCGGCACCATCTCCAGGACGACGGCGACGGCGCCGGCCTCCTCGACGGCCTTCGCGTCGTCGGCCAG
Source organism: Promicromonospora sp. NPDC059942 (assembly GCF_042731755.1). Classification (NCBI taxonomy): domain Bacteria; kingdom Bacillati; phylum Actinomycetota; class Actinomycetes; order Micrococcales; family Promicromonosporaceae; genus Promicromonospora; species Promicromonospora sp. NPDC059942. Next base: position 45,029 of record NZ_JBHWLR010000005.1, on the reverse strand, counting down.
CCGCTCGACGGCGTCGTCGCCCCGGCCCTGCACGCGCGGCCCGCCCAGCAGGTTCTCCGACTGCGGCGTGTAGCCGAGGTGCGCGACGACGGGGATCCCGGCGTCGGTGAGCGCCCGGATCTGCGGGGCGGAGCGGACGCCGCCCTCCAGCTTGACGGCGTCGGCGCCGGTCTCCTTGAAGATCCGCACCGACGTCTCCAGCGCCTGCTGCGGCCCGGCCTCGTAGGAGCCGAACGGCAGGTCGATCACGACGAACGCGCGCTTCGTGGCCCGCGCGACGGCGCGGGCGGCCGGGATCATGTCGTCCACGGTCACGGGGATCGTGCTGGTGTGCCCGTGCATGACGTTCCCGATGGAGTCGCCCACCAGCAGGATGTCCATCCCGGCCGCGTCGAAGATCGCGGCGGTCACCGCGTCGTACGCGGTGAGCATCGCGAGCTTCTCACCCTTGGCCTTGGCCTCGGCCAGATGGTGCACGCGGACCCTCTTGGGACCCTGAGTGGGTGAGGTGTGGGCGGACATGGTCCTCCTGTGGTTCGAACGGCCTCGGTGCCGCTGGAAAGCCTACGACCGGTCGTCCATGCTCGGTACACGCACCTGTAACAGGTTTAGTGCAAGATGGGCCCATGGACAGGCAGCAGGAGTTCGTGCTCCGCACGGTCGAGGAGCGCGACATCCGCTTCATCCGGCTTTGGTTCACCGACGTTCTCGGCGTGCTGAAGTCGGTAGCTGTGGCACCCGCCGAGCTCGAGTCGGCGTTCAGCGAGGGCATCGGCTTCGACGGCAGCGCCATCGAGGGGCTCACCCGGGTCTTCGAGGCGGACATGGTCGCCAAGCCGGACCCGACCACCTTCCAGGTGCTCCCGTGGCGCGGCGAGCGGCACGGTACGGGCCGCATGTTCTGCGACATCCTGACGCCGGACGGGCAGCCGTCGCTGGCCGACTCGCGCAATGTGCTCAAGCGCACCCTCGCCAAGGCGAGCGACCGCGGGTTCACCTTCTACACGCACCCCGAGGTCGAGTTCTACCTGTTCAACCAGCTCACCAAGTCGGACCCGAAGCTGGAGCCGGTGGACCAGGGCGGGTACTTCGACCACCTGGCCCGGGGATCGACACACGACTTCCGCCGTGCCGCGATCACGATGCTGGAGTCCATGGGCATCTCGGTCGAGTTCTCGCACCACGAGGCCGGTCCCGGCCAGAACGAGATCGACCTGCGGTACGCCGACGCGCTGACCACCGCGGACAACCTGATGACGTTCCGCACCGTGGTCAAGGAGGTGGCGCTCGAGCAGGGCGTGTTCGCGTCCTTCATGCCCAAGCCGCTGGCCGACCAGCCCGGCTCCGGCATGCACACGCACGTCTCGCTGTTCGAGGACGACCGCAACGCGTTCTACGAGCCCGGCGCCCAGTTCGAGCTGTCCAAGACGGCGCGCCAGTTCATCGCGGGCCTCATGGTGCACGCGGGTGAGATCACCGCCGTCACCAACCAGTACGTCAACAGCTACAAGCGGCTCTGGGGCGGGCAGGAGGCCCCGAGCTACGTGAGCTGGGGCCACAACAACCGCTCCGCGCTGGTCCGCGTGCCGATGTACAAGCCGGGCAAGGGCAACTCCGCGCGCATCGAGTACCGCGCGCTGGACTCCGCCGCGAACCCGTACCTGGCGTTCGCCGTGATCCTGGCGGCCGGCCTCAAGGGCATCGAGGAGGGCTACGACCTCCTGGACCACACCGAGGACGACGTCTGGGAGCTGACGCCGGCCGAGCGCCGCGCGCTGGGCATCGCCCCGCTGCCGCGCGACCTCGACGAGGCCATCCAGTTCATGGAGAAGTCCGAGCTCGTGGCCGAGACCCTCGGCGAGCACGTCTTCGACTACTTCCTGCGCAACAAGCGCGAGGAGTGGGAGGCGTACAGCGCCCAGGTGACGCCGTTCGAGCTCAAGCGGTTCCTGCAGCTCTGACGTTCGTGCAGCTCTGACGTACCCGCAGGTCTGAAGTTCCTGCGGCCCTGACAGAGGTGCTGCACCCCCCGCCCGCGTCGTAGGGTCGGGGGGTGCAGAGCCGCCGACCCGAGACCCTGACGACCCATCTGATCCGGGCCGGGTTCGCCGACCTCACCCGGTCCGCCGCGCTGTGGCGCGACCCCGACCTGGTCGCCGTCCTGGACAACGGTTCCAGGGGGAACGGGGAGAACCGCGCGGCCGGCCCCGACCGCGGTGCGGTGGTCCTGGAGCCCGCCGACGTGGCGCTGCTGCGCTCGCTCGCCGGCGTCGCCGACCCCGACCTGGCGCTGCTCCAGCTCGTCCGGCTCGCGGCGGCCGCCCCGGACCGGCTGCGCCCGGTCCTCGCGGCCTTCGGCCCGACCGCCGACGCCCCGGCCCACAACGGTTCCGGGAACGGCGGCGGCGCCGTCAACGGCGGCTCGGCCAACGGCACGGACAACGGCCCGGCCGACGACGACGCCCCCCGCCCGACCGCCGTCGACCGGCTGCTGCGGGTGCTGGGCTCGTCCTCGGCGCTCGGCGACGAGCTCGTCCGCCACCCCGCGCTGCTCGACCTGGTCCGCGACCTCACCCCGGGCACGGGCGTCCCCGCCGAGGCAGTGCGCGCCGAGCTGCTGCGCGCCGTCGACGCCGACCCGGAGTCCGCCGAGCCCGTCGCGGGCACCCACGCCCAGCACGGGGAGACGGCACCGGACGAGGCCTCCTCGTCGTCGTACACCGACCGGCTGCGCCGCGCCTACCGCGCCCGCCTGCTGCGGATCGCGGCCACCGACGTCACCGCGTCGGAGCCGACGACGGTGCTGCCCGCCGTCGCGGCGGCGCTGGCCGACCTGGCGGCCGCCGCACTGGAGGGCGCGCTGGCCGTGGCGCGCTCCGAGGAGGACGACCACGCGGCCGGCGTCCGGCTGGCCGTGCTCGGCATGGGCAAGACCGGCGGCCGGGAGCTGAACTACATCTCCGACGTGGACGTCATCTACGTGGCCGAGCCGGGCCTGCTGCCCGACGGCGCGCCCGCGTGCGACGAGGACCACGCCCTGCGGGTCGCGACGCGGCTCGCGGGCCGCCTGGCGCAGGTGTGCTCGGGCGCGTCGGCGGAGCCCGCGCTGTGGCAGGTCGACGCGGCGCTGCGGCCGGAGGGCAAGCAGGGGCCGCTCGTGCGCACCCTGGCCAGCCACGTCGCGTACTACGAGCGGTGGGCCGTGACGTGGGAGTTCCAGGCGCTGCTCAAGGCGCGTCCCGTGGCGGGCGACCTGGAGCTCGGGGAGGCGTACACCGCCGCCGTCGGGCCGCTGGTGTGGCAGGCCGTGGAGCGACCCAACTTCGTCGAGGACGCCCGCGCGATGCGCAAGCGCGTCGAGGGCAACGTGCCGGTGGCCGAGGCCGACCGGCAGATCAAGCTCGGCAAGGGCGGCCTGCGCGACGTCGAGTTCACCGTGCAGCTCCTGCAGCTCGTGCACGGGCGGGCGGACGAGGACATCCGGTCGAGGACCACGCTCGACGCCCTGGCGGCGCTGTCCCGGGGCGGTTACGTGGGGCGCGAGCACGCCCGCCGGATGGGCGAGTGCTACCGGTTCCTGCGGGCGCTGGAGCACCGGATCCAGCTCTTCCGCCTGCGCCGCACCCACCTCATGCCGACCGCCGAGGCGGAGCTGCGGCGGCTGGCCCGCGGGCTGGGGCAGGGCGGCGCGGACGACCTGGTCAAGACCTGGCGGTCCGTGCGGCGAGAGGTGCGCGACCTGCACGAGGCCGTCTACTACCGGCCGCTCCTGCCGGCCACGGCGCTGCTGTCCACGAGCGAGGCGTCGCTCGCGCCGCGGGCGGCCATGGCCCGGTTCGCGGCGATCGGCTACCGCGACCCGGCCGGCGCGATGCGCCACGTCCAGGCCCTGACCGACGGCGTCTCGCGGCGCGCGGCGATCCAGCGGCAGCTCCTGCCGGTGCTGCTCGGCTGGTTCGCCGAGGGCGCGGACCCGGACGAGGGTCTGCTCGCGTTCCGCAAGCTGTCGGACACGCTGGGCTCCACCCACTGGTACCTGCGCCTGCTGCGCGACTCCGCGGAGGCGGCCTCCCACCTGGCCCAGGTGCTGTCCTCGTCGCGCTACCTGGCGGACGCGATCGGCAGGTCCCCGGAGTCGGTGCGCTGGCTGGCGCAGTCCGACTCGCTGGCGCCGCGGGGCGCGCGGCGGCTGGCTGCGGAGGCGGACGCACTGCTCGGCCGGGCGCAGGAGGTGGACGCCGCCACGGTCGCGCTGCGCGCGCTGCGCCGCCGCGAGCTGGCCCGCACCGGCGTCGCCGAGGTCCTGGGCGAGCTCGGGCCCGTCGACGCCGCCCGGGCCATCTCGGACGCCGCCGACGTCGTCCTGGCGGGCGGGCTGCGCATCGCGGAGCACGAGGCGCGCGGCGAGCGGAACATCGCGCGCGGGGACGAGCCCGCCCGGCTGCTCATCGTCGCGATGGGCCGGCTGGGCGGCCAGGAGATGGGGTACGGCTCGGACGCCGACATCATGTTCGTCTACGAGGCGGTGGGCGGCGCCGGGGACAAGGCGGCCAACGACTACGCCCTGACGGTGGCGAAGGGCATGCGGCGGATCCTCACCGCCGTCGGGCCGGAGCCGGGCCTGCCCGTGGACGCCGACCTGCGGCCCGAGGGCCGTAGCGGGCCTCTCGTGCGCTCCTTCGACTCCTACGTGGAGTACTACGGCCGCTGGTCCTCGCCCTGGGAGGCGCAGGCGCTGCTGCGGGCGCGCGCCCTGTCGGGCACGCTCAGCGTGGTCGCGGCGGGCGGCCCGGACGAGGGCGCGGTGGCGGCCTCCCTGTCCGACGGCGGGGGCACCCTGCCGGACGGCGGGACCGAGCTCGACCTCGGACCCGGCGCCGAGGGCGGCCGGTCGCTGGGCGCGCGGTTCACGGAGCTCATCGACCCGCTGCGTTATCCCGAGGGCGGGCTGGACGCCGCGGTGCTGCGCGAGGTGCGGCGGATCAAGGCGCGCGTCGAGTCGGAGCGCCTGCCGCGCGGCGCCGACCCGGCGCGGCACCTGAAGCTGGGCCGGGGCGGGGTCTCCGACGTCGAGTGGACCGTGCAGCTCCTGCAGCTCCAGCACGCGTACGAGGTGCCGGGCCTGCGGACCACGGGCACCATCTCCGCGCTGAAGGTCGCGAACGAGGCCGGCCTGCTGACCGACGACGACGCCGAGGTGCTGCTGGAGGCCTGGGTGCTCGCGTCGCGGCTGCGGTCGGCGATCGTGCTGTGGTCCGGGCGGACGACGGGCGCCGGCGTCGACATGCTGCCCCACGACAGCCACGCCCTGACCGGCATCGCCCGGCTGCTCGGCGACGTGGGCACGGGCCCGGAGCTGGAGGAGCTGTACCTGCGGCTGGCCCGCCGCGCCCGAGCGGTGATGGAACGAATCTTCTACGGCGCGGAGTGAGGCGCGCCCCGGCCAGCCGGGAACGATGTGTTGACCACAGCAGCTGCTGCCACCGATCCGCCGCTGCCGGCAGGAGCTGCTGTGGTCAACGCCGCCGGCTGGGCGGGTTCGGTCAGGCGGTCAGGCCTGCGCGGGTCGCTACCTCCTTGGCGACCTCGGCCGGTCGGAGGGTCGTCGTGTCGATCACGTCGGTGCGTGCGGCGAGCCAGGGGAGCGCCGCGCGGTAGTCGGCGGCGCGGTGGCGGCGCCAGCCCACGCCGCCGTCGTCGATCGTGATCTCCTCGATCGTGGAGTTCGTGACCGTGTCGCCGGCGATCCGCCGCTCGTGCTCGTCGGGAGTGCAGTCCAGCGTGAACGCCCTGAGCTCAACCCCCGCCGCCGCGAGGCCCGACGTGATCTCGTCCCAGTACTGCTCCACGACCACCGTCTGCGGGGCCACGATCGTCCGGCCGGTGTGCCGGTCCAGCGACGTCAGCGCCGTCACGACCAGCTCGCGCCACGGCCGCCAGTCCTGGAAGTCGTGCACCGGCTCGATGCCCGACAGCGTGGGCACCAGGGGCGGGCCCATCGACTCCGGGTCGAACACCACCGCCTCCGGCAGGAGCGCGTCGAGCTCCGCCGCCGTCGTGGTCTTGCCGCCGCCGAAGGGTCCGTTCAGCCACACGATCATGCGGGCAGGTTAGCGCGGGGCCGTCGGGCGGGGCCGCCTCCACCCCGGTGTTGACCACAGCAGCTGCTGCCACTGCCGGGCCGTTCCTGGCAGCACACGCTGTGGTCAACAGCTGTGGCCGGGTCCAGACCATCGGCCCTAGATGAGCGCCGGTGTAGTTGCGCTCTGGCCGGTGATACCGCCTCCAGACCCACGCTCATCCGCCCTGCCTCAGACGGCGGGTTCGCGCGCCCTTGATGGGTGCCGCCGTCACTGTCGGAAAAGGGCGCGACCCGAGCGCCGGCGGTCGTTAGCGTGGCGGCGTGGCCGCTTCTGTTCCGTTCCGTCCGATTCCGCTCGACCTCGACGACGTCCGGTACGAGCTCGGGCCGGACTCCCGACGGCGTCCCGATGTCCCGCCGGGCGAGACCGTCGAGCTCCGGCTGGACGACAGCGTCGTCTATCCCGGCACCGCGCGCCGCGTGTGGATCCACGTGCCCGCCGCCGTCGACCCCGTCGTCAACCCCGCCGTCGACCCCGCCGCCCACGACCCCGCCGACCCCGCCGGGCTTCTCGTGTTCCAGGACGGCTGGTGGTACCTCGACCCCCACGGCGACGTCCGCGGCGGCATCGTGCTGGACAACCTGGTGCACGACGGCGCGATCCCGCCCACGATCGGCGTCTTCGTCGACCCCGGCGTCTTCGAGGACCGCGCGGATCCCGCTGAGCGCAAGAACCGCAACGCCGAGTACGACGCCGCCGACGACCGCTACGTCACCTTCCTGCTGACCGAGGTGATCCCCGAGGTCCGCCGCCGGTACGCCGTCAGCGACGACCCGGACCGCTGGGGTGTCGTCGGCGGCAGCAGCGGCGGGAACTGCGCGTTCACCGCCGCGTGGCACCGCCCCGACCGGTTCCGCCGCGTCGTCGGCTTCCTGTCGAGCTTCGCCCAGATGCCCGGCGGCAATCCGTACCCCGCGGCGCTGCACGCCGAGCCACGCAAGCCGCTGCGGATCTTCCTCCAGGCCGGGCACCGCGACCTCGGCTGGGACCGGCCCGAGCGCAACTGGCTTGCCGAGAACCTGCGGGTCGGCGCGGCGCTCGCGGAGGCCGGCTACGACTTCCGGCTCGTGCTCGGCGACGGCGGCCACAATCCGAACCACGCCGGCGTGCTGCTGCCCGACGCGCTGCGCTGGGCGTGGCGCGCGGATCCGGCGTCGGACCCGGGGCTCGCGCCGGGCGAACCGGCGGGGGAGAGTCGCGATGAGCGGGCGTGAGCACCTGGCCGGCTGCCTGCTGATCACCGGGACGCCGGGCGCCGGGAAGACCACCGTGTCGCGGCTCGTGGCCGAACGGCTGCCCCGAGCGGCCCAGGTGGACGGCGACGTCTTCAACCTGATGCTCGTCAGCGGCCGGGCGCGCATGCTCGACGACGAGCGCCGGTGGAACCCGGGGCCCGACGGGCTGCGGGAGCTGCGGCTGCGCGCCACGAACGCCTGCTCCACCGCGGGCAACTTCGCGGAGGCCGGGTTCACCCCCGTGCTCGACACCGTCGTCGAGACGCGGGCGGAGCTGCGCTACGTGCTCGGCGCGCTGCGGGCGCGGCCCCTGATGCTGGTGGTCCTGTCCCCGTCGCTGGAGGTGGCGCGACACCGGAACGCGACGCGAGCGCCCGAGACCAGGGTGGACTACGACGTCGCGCCCCTGGCGCGGAACCAGCGGCGCGAGCTGGGCGACCTCGGCTGGTGGCTGGACTCGGGTGGGCAGACACCCGAGCAGACCGCCGACCTGGTCGTGGCCGAGGCCGCGCGCCGGGCGGCGGTGACGGCCGACGACGTGGAGCGGCCGCGGTCCGGGGCCGACTGGCCGGGCTTCACGGCCGGGCTCGCATGACACCCGACCGACACGGACCCGAATAAAGCATTGCCCCGACCTCGGTCGGGCGGGCAAGGTCGGGGCAACCCGAGAGATTGGAACACCGATGACAGCTGTCACGCCCCGTGCCCTGACCCACCTGACCACGGACGTGACTGCTTTTGTCGTACCTCAACCTCGGGATCGTCGCTCATGTCGATGCCGGTAAGACCAGCCTGACCGAACGCCTGCTGCACCACTCGGGCGTGATCGACCGCCTCGGTTCCGTCGACGGCGGCGACACCCTGACCGACTCGCTCGCGCTGGAGCGCGAGCGGGGGATCACCATCCGCGCGTCCGTGGCGTCGTTCCCCGCGGGGGACGTCACCGTCAACGTGCTGGACACCCCGGGCCACCCCGACTTCATCGCCGAGGTGGACCGCAGCCTCGCCGTGCTCGACGGCGCGGTGCTCGTGCTGTCCGCCGTCGAGGGCGTGCAGGCGCAGACCCTCGTGCTGATGCGCGCCCTGCAGCGCCTGCGGCTGCCCGTGATCGTGTTCGTCAACAAGATCGACCGGCGCGGTGCGCGCCCGGAGGCGGTGGCCGACGCCGTCGCGCGCCGCCTCAGCCCCGACGTCCTGCCGGTGCAGCGGGTGCTCGACGCCGGCACGCCCGCCGCCCGGGTGGAGCGTCTGCCGGACGACGGCCTGCGGGCCTGGCTCGCGGGCGAGTCCCGGCGGGGTGCCGCGCACCCGGTGCTGTTCGGGTCGGCGGTGACCGGCGTCGGCGTGCCGGAGCTGACTGCCGCGCTCGGGACGCACCTGCCGGTCGTGGCCGACGGCGGGGGCGAGCCGGAGGTCGAGGACGCGCGAGCCGACGGTGCTCCCGAGGCCGGTCCGGACGCGCCGCGGGCCGGCGGCACCAACGCGCCGGCTGCTGGGACCAAGGCGCCGGCGGCCGCTACCAGCGCGCCGTCCGGCGTCGTCTTCGCGATCGACCGGGAGGACGGCCGCAAGCGGGCGTTCGTCCGGATGCGGTCGGGCGCGCTGCGGGTCCGCGACCGGATCGACCTGGGGCACGGGAAGTCCGAGCGGGTGACGGGGCTGCGCGTCGCGGACCGCGGCTCGCTCGACCCGCGGTCGACGGCGCGGACCGGCCAGATCGCCGTCGTACAGGGGCTGGCGACGGCGCGCGTCGGCGACGTCGTGGGGCCGCAGCGGCCGGGGGACGAGCGGGCGAGCCAGTTCCCGCCGCCGTCGTACGAGACGGTGGTGGACGCCGAACCGGTCGCGCGCGGGCGGCTGTACGCCGCGTTGTCCGAGCTCGCGGAGCAGGACCCGCTCATCCGGGTGCGCCGCCGCGACGAGGAGATCACCGTCTCCCTGTACGGGGAGGTCCAGCGGGAGGTGCTGGCCGCGATCCTGCAGCGGGAGTACCGGGTCGACGCGCGGTTCGGCGAGGTGCGGACGGCACGCACCGAGCGGCTGGTCGGCACCGGGCACGCGCTGGAGATCAAGAAGCAGAACGGCAACGAGTTCCACGCCACGATCGGGCTGCGGGTCGAGCCCGCGACCCCGGGGAGCGGTGTGACGTTCGAGCTGGAGTGCGAGCGCGGCTCGATGCCGCCCGCGTTCTTCGACGCGACCGAGGACACCGTGCGCCGCGAGCTCGCCCGCGGGCCGCTGCACTGGCCGGTCCCGGACGCCCGCGTGGTGATGACCCACTCGGGCTACTCACCCCGGCAGAGCCACATGCACCAGAAGTTCAACAAGGCGATGTCCAGCACGGGGGCCGACTTCCGCGGGCTGGCGCCGCGCGTGCTCGCCGCCGCGGTCCGGCGGGCGGGGACGGTGGTGTGCGAGCCGGTGCACCGGTTCGTGATCGAGCTGCCGGAGGACACCGTCGGGCCCGTGGCGTCGCTGGTGGGCCGGCTGGGCGGGGTGCCGTTCGAGTCGCGCGTGGGGAGCGGCGGCATCGTCGTCGTGCGCGGCGAGATCCCGGCCGGGAGCGTCGCCGCGCTGCAGCGGGACCTGCCGGGCCTGACCCACGGGGAGGGCATGTGCCGCACGGAGCACGACAGGTTCGAGCCGCTCCGGGAGGTGGTGGGGGCGTGAGGTGGTGGGGCGGTGCGGCGGCGGCGCTGCCGGCTCGACGCCCGGCTGCGCGGCCGGCTACCTGCCCGGCTGCACAAATCGGGCATGCAGTTGCTGCCAGGACGGGTGCGGTCCTGGCAGCAACTGCATGGTCGAAAACGCCGGGCGCCGGCCGCCGCCCACGTGTCACACTCGCGCCGGTGAAGAACTGGGATCGGGCCAAGGATCAGCGAGCCTCGGTCCTCGAGACCGTCGACTGGACGCGCGAGGCGACATCGTGACCGACCTGTGCGTCGCGGCGATCGCCTCAATCCCGCGCTGGCAGACCGGCCAGTAGTCCCCGATCCCGAAGAGCCCATCCCAGGATGCTGACTCGGTTGGCGTGGAGTCGGGGGAGGTCATTCCCGTTCCGAGCGCTGCGCGAGAACCTGGCCGAGGCTGACGTCCGCCCACTTGCGCCATACCTTGCGCCGTCGTCCGCGTACGGTCAGGTCGGCGACCTCGCCCAGGTCCGGGTCCGATGGGCCGGTGGCGATGACCAGCGCTTGCCGGTCAGCGTGCCGGTTCGCGCGATTCACGAACGCTTTGTTCCGTGGGATGTTCTTCCGCGATGCCTTCAAGTTCTCGCCGTAGCCGTTGCGACGGTCGTTGAGCAGGCTGAGCTGCTTCTTCTCCTGGGGAGTTCTCCGTCGTGGCACAGCGGGAGGCTACCTGTCCGGCTGGTCTGGCCGACACGGTAATACGGGGAGCGCCTCGCGAGCAGCCGGACCGCCTGCGAGCTAGTCGGCCGAGGCGCCGAGTGCTTCGGCCGGGAAGACGAGGCGATCGACCCCACCGACGGCGTCGATCACGAAAGCCTTGGCGTCGGCCAGTGACATGTCGAAGGCGCGGTGCATGGCCAGGATCGCGGTGATCATCGAGCCGGTGGCAGCGCGCACCGCGACCGGGGTCGCTGCCTTGACGGCCTCGACGAAAGCCCAGATCTCCGCGTGAACGACCGGCCAGGGCCGCGGCTCCGTCGTCGTCGGCTCGTAGTGGGGCCCGATCGTCCAGCCGTCCACCGTGTTGACGATCCGCACGGCACCCAGGACCTCGTACGCCATGGAGTCGAACACGAAGTCGTCTCGTGGCTCGTCCGTCTCGCAGGCCCACAACTCCAGCGCCCGGGCCAGCTCGGCCACAGGGAACGACGGCTCGGCGAAGATGACGTCCCGGCCCTCGCGGATGGAGAACTCGGCCTCCACATCCAGCAGGAACTCTGCGCCTGTCATCGCCCCCAGGTTGTGCGCGGCCCGCAGGAGCTCGATACGACCCGGCAGATCAGGTGCGCCCACGGTGCCGAAGCGCAATATCGCGGTCGACTCGTCCGAGATCCGCACCGTAGCCACTCCCTCGTCACCGGCAGGCAGCAGGAGCTGCTCGACCCGGATCATCTCAGACGGGAGCACTCCTGTCGGCCCAACCCCTCACACCGCCCGCGTCACCCCGGCCGTCGGCGGCACCCGCGGCGCCCCGCCCCCGCCCCCGGCCGCGCGCGCCCGCAGGAACACCTTGATGATCTCCTCGATCACCAGCAGGCTCAGCGCCAGCGCGATGCAGACACCCCACTGCCGCCCGTCGAGCTCGGTCGTGCCGAACACCCTCTCGAGCAGCCCGATGGTGGTCACCGCGACGATCGCCAGCAGCGCCAGCCCGTACCGCCGCAGCTGGGCGACGCCCGGGATGGCGTCGCGGTCGAAGATCGTGCCGAGCTGGTCGCGCGACAGCAGGCCCGCGACGACGTGGAAGAGCGACAGCGTGGTGAGCAGCATCGTCGACGCGACCACCGTCCCGGCGTCGGCCCCGATCTGGTACGCCCACAGCGAGCCGGCCGTCATGACGGCGCCCTGCACGCAGAGCCGCACCCAGGCCGCCCGGGACAGGACCGGCGCCCCGACCGGCCGCGGGGGCCGGTCCATCAACCCCTTGGTGGGCTGGTCGAAGCCGAGCGCGATCGCGATCGGGATGTCCACGACCATGTTGAGCCACAGGATCTGCAGGGGGTTCAGCGGCGTGCCGGCCGCGATGTTCAGGATGCCCGCGAGCAGGAAGATCGCGATGTAGGCGACCAGCGTGGACATCTGGAACCGGAGGTACTTCACGAGGTTGTCGTAGAGGCTGCGACCGTAGGAGACGGCGCTCACGATGGTCGCGAAGTTGTCGTCCGTCAGGATCATCACCGCGGCCTCCTTGGAGACCTCGGTGCCGGTGATGCCCATGGCGACGCCGATGTCGGCGGCCTTGAGCGCGGGAGCGTCGTTCACGCCGTCGCCCGTCATCGAGACGACGTTGCCCGAGCGCTTGAGCAGCTGCACCAGCCGGATCTTGTCCTCGGGCGCCACGCGGGCGATCACCCCGATGTCGTGGAGCTGGGCCAGCAGCTCGTCGTCGGTCAGGTCCGCGAACTCGTTGCCCGTCAGGGCGCGCCCCTCGATGCCGAGCTCCGTGGCGATCGCGGCGGCGGTGGTCGCATGGTCGCCGGTGATCATCCGCACCCGGATCCCGGCGGAGCGGCACTCGGCGATCGCCGCCTTCGCCTCCGGCCGCGGCGGGTCCACGATGCCCACCATCGCGAGCAGCGTCAGATCGGTGACCAGGGCGATCAGATTCCGGCCGCTCACGCGCGCCGCCTCGAACGTCTCGGGGTCGACGTCCCGCTGGGCCACGACCATCACCCGCTCGCCGGAGTTCGCCATCCGGTCGTTCGCCTCCAGCGCCAGGCCGCGGTTCTGGTCGGTGATCGGCACGACGGCGCCGTCGGGGGACCGGTAGGCGGCGCCGCGGCCGATCAGCACGTCCGGGGCGCCCTTGACGTAGCAGCGCACCACGGGCCGTCCGGCGTCGTCGGCCATCTCGTGGAAGGTGGCCATGAACTTGTACTCGGAGTCGAACGGCACCTCGGCGACGCGCGGGAAGTCGCGCCGCGTGGCGTCGATGTCCAGGCCGCCCTTGGCGCCGAGCACGATCAGCGCGCCCTCGGTGGGGTCGCCGATCAGGCTCTCGCCGTCGAGCACGGCGTCCGCGCACAGGACCATGGGCAGGAGGTACGGGTCGAGGTCGATGCGCGAGCCGCCCACGTGCCGGATCTCGCCGGTGGTGCCGTAGCCCTCGCCCGTGACGGTGAAGGCGTTCTGCCCGGGGATCGCCAGCTCGCGGGCGGTCATCTTGTTCAGCGTGAGCGTGCCCGTCTTGTCCGAGCAGATGGCCGACGTCGACCCGAGCGTCTCCACCGCCGGCAGCCGCTTGACGATCGCGTGCCGGCGCGCGATCTCGCGGGTGCCCATGGAGAGCAGGGCGGTCACGACGGCGGGCAGGCCGGTCGGGATCGCGGCCACCGCCAGCGCCACCCCGGTGATGAACAGCGTGTCGAACGACTCGCCCCGCACCAGCCCCAGCACCACCACGAACACCAGGGCGACCGCCGCGATGGTCGCGATGATCTTGGACAGGCCGTCGAGCTGCTTCTGCAGCGGGGTCTTGTCCGTCTCGGTGCCGGCCAACAGGTTCGCGATGTGCCCGATCTCGGTGTTCATGCCCGTCGCGGTGACCACCATCTCGCCGCGGCCGCGGGTGACCGCGGTGTTCATGTAGGCCATGCAGGTGCGGTCGCCCAGCGGGACGTCGTCGCCCGCCACCGGATCCGTCGACTTGCCCACCGGCAGGCTCTCCCCGGTGAGCGCGGCCTCCTCGATCTCCAGCGTGGCGGCGAGCGTGATCCGGCCGTCGGCGGGCACGCGGTTGCCCGCCTCCACCAGGACGACGTCGCCCGGCACCAGGTCCCCGGCGTCGACCTCGACGGCCTGGCCGTCGCGCCGGACACGCGCGACCGTCTTCATCATCTTGGCCAGGGCCGCGACGCTCTCCTCGGCCTTCGCCTCCTGCCGCAGGCCGATGACGGCGTTGAACAGCGTCAGCCCGGCCAGCACCAGCGAGGTGCCGACGTCGCCGGTGACCAGGAGGTTCACCACCGCCGCGACCAGCAGGACGATCTGCATGAAGTCGCGGTACTGCCGCCCGAACGCCTGGATCGGCGACTCCTTCTTGGCGGCGGTCAGCCGGTTCGGCCCGTACATCTGGAGCCGACGGCCCGCCTCGGCAGGGGAGAGACCCTGCACCACGTCGACATGGAGCCGGTTGGCTACCTCGATCGCGTGCGTGGACGCCGGGTCCACCGCGATCCGGCCCACGGTCCGCGACATGGTCGCCTCCAGCGTGCTCCTGCGGGCGCACCCCGGGGCAGGGCGGCGCCTCGTCCGCAAGCCCACGATGGCGGACGGCGGCCCGCGGGACCTCCCCCGAAACGGGCGACCGTGGTCCTGGCTGGGTTCCTGGCGCTTCATGACGGCCTGACCTGGGATGACGCAGGGTGAAAGGGCCGTCGGGTGAGGTGAGCCCGTGCCACCATCGGTACAGACCGCGCGTACCCCGGCCCCTGGCAGCGACGCCACGGGCCCCGGAGCGGCAGCGGTGGCGCTGACCCCAGGAGGCATCATGCGTCGGACTGCAGCCGCGGCCTCAGCGGCCGGTGTCCTTGCCACGGCGTTGCTCGCCACGGCACTGCTTGCCGAAGCGCCGGCGTCCGCCGCCCCGGGCGACCGGACGTACGAGTGGAGCGGCCCTGAGGGAGAGGTCCACCGGGACGTGGCGGTGTCCGGGTCGGGCCGCGTGTTCAGCGTGAGCCTGCCCGAGCCCGGCGCTCAAGAACGGTCGTGGCTCGAGAACGGCCGCCGGCTCGAGTGGTCGCGTTTCGACGTACCGGCCAGCTCCCAGGGCGGCATGATCGCGGGGCCGGGGAACTACGCGATGGCGGTCACGGGAAGTGTGTCCTGGCTGTTCGACGGGACGGGCTGGGACGGCCCCGTGACGATCACCGCGCAGGAGGTCGCGCGGTCGAAGCTCGTGGGCAACACGGACGGCGACGCCGCCCTGCTGTGGAGCGCCCCGGGCGGCCGGGCGTACCTGAGCCGGCTGGAGCGGGGCGGCTCCTGGGACACACGCCGCGTCCCCTCGGTCCTGGTGGACGCGCCCAGGGATGTGGCCATCAACAGCGCGGGCAAGGTCACCGTGGTCTGGGCGGCGCCGAAGGGGACGACGGCGGAGATCCGTCGGACCGTGATCCAGACCGGGGCGACCACCTGGTCCCCGTCCGTGGCACTCGGCACCGTGGACCACCCCCGGCCGCGGCTCCGGCTCGTGACCGAGGGCGGCGGCCGGGAGACGCTGCTGGCGCGCGACAAGCTGTGGCGCCAGGCGAGCAGCACCACGATGCCGACCTACCAGTTCCGCACGAGCAACCGCGCCGAGCTCGCCGCCGGCGACTCCCTCACGCGGCTGGTCTGGGCCGGGATGGTCGGTGACGAGCACCGGTTCTACACGCGGTCGGCCGGGACGAGCTGGGGGCCTCGAACCCTGGTGTGGGCGAACGCCGGCCCCGGGGACTGCCCCGAGAGTCCCTGGTTCGGCGTCGGCATGGTGCCCAGCGGACGGTCCTACGTCGCGGCCGCGGTCCGTACCGACGTCGGCGAGACGACCGAGGTCTGCGGAGGCCCGTTCGCCACGTTGGTGACTCTCGACCGGTTCGACGGCTATCTGAACAGGGCGGGCCTCGACACCGCACTGCAGACGACGCCGTACCAGATCGTGGGCGGGACGAGCGGCCCGGTCGTGGTGGAGTACGAGCCGGGCAACTGGACGACGGACTGGATGATGCAGTTCTTCGACCGCTGACGGGGCTGCCGGGGGCCGCGTGCCCTCCACCCGAGGCGTTCAGTCGAACGCCGCCACCAGCCGCACGCCGTCGGACCCGAACCTGCCGGCGAGGGCGCGCATGACGGCCAGCACGTGGCCCCACGGGGTGCCGTCACCGAAGTAGGAGCCAAGGGTCATCGGTCGGTACCGATAGGTCGTGCCGTCGTGCTCCCACGTCGCCGTTTCGGCTGGGGTCAGTGCGGTCGACACCGCGGCCGGTCCGGCGAAGTCGATCGCGTCGGGTGTCCAACCACGTGGCAGGAGCATCGTTCGGTACATGGACGAGCCGTCGTTCGACTCCAGGTAGCCGACGACGTGCCCGAACGGTTCTTCCGGGTCGATTGCTGCCAGCTCGTCCCACCCGATCCAGGCGGCGATCAGCTCCCCGGACTCGATGTGGGCCTGCAGGTCATCGCGGAGGGCACCCGAGACGTCGTCGGGCAGGCCGCGCGCCTGCGCCAGCGGCTCGAAGCCATAACTGTTCCGGATGCCGAAGAGGTAGGCGTAGGCCGGATAGCTGCCTGCCGGGCCGTCGTCCTCGAGGAGCGGGTGGAGGTCCATGACCTTGAACCACGGCTCGCCGTCGTACCAGTCGCTGTGCGCACCCGGGTGCCGGGCTTCGATGCCGCCGTAGATGTCGGTGCCCACCCGCGAAGCGTACGCACCGACAAGGTGCTTGACCGCGCCGGTGTTGACCACAGCAGTTGCTGCCACGCGCGGCCCCGGTCCGGCAGCAACCGCTGTGCTGAACCGCGTTGGCCTGCCGGATCAGCGGGAGACCATCGAGAGGTGCTCTATCGGCGGTAGGCCGGTCAGCGGCCGGTCGCCCCAGGTGTGGTAATCGAGGTATGAGAGCCTGCCGTCCCGCACGAACATGATGATCGCGCCGTAGGGCATCCCGTCTACGTCCGTAACCGCCAGCTCTTGGGGGACCAGTCCGTTCGGGAGGTCGGCCCGCGAGATGTCGGGTTCGACGACGTCGACGTCGAAAGAACCGCACCCGCACTGGCACATCGCGACGACCCGAGCGTGCCCCGCCTGGGCGCGGAGCGCAACGGCGCCCGGGAAGTCGCCGTCGAGCAGCATGTCGAGAACCGAGCGCTCGTGCGGCGTCATGGCCCGGGCAGGCAGAGGCGCAGGGTTCTCCACGCCTGAACGATATCGGCCCCGCGCGTCCGCGCGCCGGAAGTCGTCGTCGGCCACAGCAGTTGCTGCCACGCGCGGCCTCCGTCCGGCAGCAACCGCTGTGGTCAACCGCCGTCAGCCGAGCCGATCAGGGCGGCGGCCAGATGTCTTGTGGACCCTCACGGGGGCGGTTCGGTGGTCATCTGACCCAGTCCCTTGGCCAGCGCGCCGATGCTTCGGGCCAGATCAGCGAGCGCTTGCGACGTCGCCTCGTCGGCCCCCGTCAGTCCGGAGAGGCGGCTGTAGGCCTGGCCGGCCCACTCCTCCGCTGATCGGAAACTGCTCATTGCCTCGTCGGTGCTCATAGTTCGACGATGCCACGCCGTCCCGATTCGGCATTCCGGGGCCGGGGTGAACTACCGCGGGCCTGGGGAGGTAGGCCCCTGACCTGGGCAATAACACGAGCTACACCGGAGCACGAGAAACGGCGGCCGACGCCGCACCTCGTCGCGAGACGAAAGTGCAGGTCAGCCGCCGTTTCGGCGACATCTCCAGGCCCTACCGGGCCCAGGGATCAGATGTCGTAGTACAGCTCGAACTCGTGCGGGTGCGGCCGCAGGCGGATCGGGTCGATCTCGTTCTCGCGCTTGTACGCGATCCAGGTCTCGATCAGGTCCTCCGTGAACACGTCACCGGCGGTGAGGTACTCGTGGTCGGCCTCGAGCGCGTCGAGCACGCCACCGAGCGACGTCGGGACCTGGGCGATCTGCGCGTGCTCCTCGGGCGGCAGCTCGTAGAGGTCCTTGTCGACCGGAGCCGGCGGCTCGATGCGGTTCTTGATGCCGTCCAGGCCGGCCATCAGCATCGCGGAGAACGCCAGGTACGGGTTGGACGACGGGTCCGGCGCGCGGAACTCGATGCGCTTGGCCTTCGGCGACGTACCCGTGATCGGGATGCGGATCGAGGCGGAGCGGTTACGAGCCGAGTAGACGAGGTTCACGGGAGCCTCGAAGCCCGGGACCAGGCGGTGGTACGAGTTCACCGACGGGTTGGTGAAGGCCAGCAGCGACGGCGCGTGCTTGAGCAGGCCGCCGATGTACCAGCGAGCCAGGTCGGACAGGCCGCCGTAGCCCTTCTCGTCGTAGAACAGCGGCTCGCCGTTCTTCCAGAGCGACTGGTGCGAGTGCATGCCCGAGCCGTTGTCGCCGAAGATCGGCTTCGGCATGAACGTGGCCGACTTGCCGGCGTCGAAGGCGACGTTCTTGATGACGTACTTGAACTTCATCAGGTCGTCGGCGGCGTGCAGCAGGGAGTTGAACTTGTAGTTGATCTCCTGCTGGCCGGCGGTGCCCACCTCGTGGTGCGCGCGCTCGACGGAGAGGCCGACCTGGCCGAGGGTCTTGACCATGTCGTCGCGCAGGTCCGCGAAGCGGTCGCTCGGGGAGGTGGGGAAGTAGCCGCCCTTGTAGCGGGTCTTGTACCCGAGGTTGCCACCCTCCTCCTCGCGGCCGGTGTTCCACGCGGCCTCGACGGAGTCGATGGAGTAGTAGCTCTCGTTCGACGCGGTCTTGAAGCGCACGTCGTCGAAGACGTAGAACTCGGCCTCGGCACCGAAGAAGACGGTGTCGGCGATGCCGGTCGACTTGAGGTAGGCCTCGGCCTTGGCCGCGATGTTGCGCGGGTCGCGGGCGTAGGCGTCACCCGTGAACGGGTCCACGATCGAGAAGTTCACGATCAGGGTCTTGGCCTTGCGGAACGGGTCGATGTACGCCGTCGCGATGTCCGGCACGAGCTTCATGTCGGACTCGTGGATCGCCTGGAAACCGCGGATCGACGAGCCGTCGAACATGAGGCCCTCGCTGAAGGCGTCCTCGTCGAACTGCTCGACCGGGATGTTGAAGTGCTGAGTGACACCCGGCAGGTCGATGAACCGGACGTCGACGAACTCCACCCCCTCGTTGCGGGTGAAGGCAATCGCCTCCTCGGCGTTGTTGAACATCTGCGCTCCTTGCTCGCTCGATAAGTCCAGGGGGAGTCCGTCGCACGACGCCGAACGGCTGGGCAGGCTTGCACGCGGATCGCCACGAACCTAAGGGCAGGTGGTTTCTCTCGGGTTACTGATTGTTGCCGGAGTGTTTCTCGCGCCTCTCGACCGTGTAACCGTGGGGAGATGTGCTGGTGGTAGCTCCGGCAGCGTTATCACAGCGTGCCAGAACTCACATGCCGCGGCCCGGCGGCGTCCGTCCATCGGACGGCCGCCGGGTACGCAAAAAGGGCGCCTCCCGTACGGGAGGCGCCCCCTTCGAGGTCAGACCGGTCAGCGACCGCGCATGCCCTTGCGGTCGGGACGGGCCCGGGTCGGGTCGATGCCCTTGGGGATCGGCAGCTTCATGCCGCCGATGGCCTTCAGGCGCTTGCTGATCTCGGCCACCTCGGCCCGGGTCAGCGTCGACTTGAGCCGGGTGACGGCGCGCGCGACCTTGGTCAGCGGCACCTGGCCCTCGCCGTCGCCGCACTGGATCACGGTGACCGGCACGTTGGACAGGATGCGGCTGACCTTCTTGCGCTCCTGGTCCAGCAGCCGCGTCACGCGGTGCGACGGGCCCTCGGAGACCAGCACGACGCCGGCCCGGCCCACACCGCGGAACACGAAGTCCTGGTTGCGGGCGTCGACAGCGACGGGCTCGTCCTCGAACGTCCAGCCGCCGCGCACGGTGCCGAGCGCGGCGCGAGCCGCGCCCGGCTGACCGGCGATCTGCGTGTAGGCGGCCTTCTCCGCGCTGCGCGACAGCACGAACATCGCCGCCAGCACGCCGAACGGCACGCCGATGACGAGCGCGTAGACCCACGGGCCCGCGAGCACACCGATGAGCAGCGCCACCGCCACCACACCGACGAACGCGGCGAGCATCCACCAGGTGACGAGCGGGTTCTGCTTGCGGGTCATCTGGTAGACGTCCCACAGCTGGTGATACCAGCGGCGCTTCTTGGGCTTCTTCTGCTTGGTGACGGACGCGTCGTCGCGCGCTTCGCCTCCGGACGAGGTTCGGGCCATGGTCATCGATTCTAGTGCGCTACGAGGGGTCGGCGTGCCGAGCCGGCGGGCCGGGTCAGCGCGCCAGCAGGCTCGCCGCCTCCTGACGGGACGTGGTGGGCTGTGCGAGGTGCGAGAGCGCCTCGGGGATCGCGCGGCCGTGCTTGGTCATCGCCTGGCCCCACAGGCGGCCCGCGCGGTACGACGAGCGCACCAGCGGCCCGGCCATGACGCCGAGGAAGCCGATCTGCTCCGCCGTCTCGGAGAGCTCCACGAACTCCTCCGGCCGCACCCAGCGGTCCACCGGGTGGTGGCGCAGCGACGGGCGCAGGTACTGCGTGATCGTGATGATGTCGCAACCGGCGTCGTGCAGGTCCTGCAGCGCCTGCTTGACCTCGTCGATCGTCTCGCCCATGCCGAGGATCAGGTTGGACTTGGTGACCAGGCCGGCGTCGCGGGCCCGGGTGATGACCGAGAGCGACCGCTCGTAGGTGAACGCCGGGCGGATCTGCTTGAAGATGCGCGGCACGGTCTCGACGTTGTGCGCGAGCACCTCGGGGCGCGACTCGTTGACGGCGTCGAGCAGCTCGGGGATGGCGTTGAAGTCCGGGATCAGCAGCTCGACGCCGGTGCCGGGGTTCAGCGCGTGGATCTGGCGGACGGTCTCCGCGTAGAGCCAGGCGCCACCGTCGGCCAGGTCGTCGCGGGCGACGCCGGTGACGGTCGAGTACTTCAGGCCCATGGTCCGCACGGACTCCGCGACCCGGCGCGGCTCGTCCTTGTCGAAGTCGGCGGGCTTGCCCGTGTCGATCTGGCAGAAGTCGCAGCGGCGCGTGCACTGGTCACCGCCGATGAGGAAGGTGGCCTCGCGGTCCTCCCAGCACTCGAAGATGTTGGGACAGCCGGCCTCCTCGCAGACCGTGTGCAGGCCCTCGCCCTTCACGAGCGATTTCATGTCGCGGTACTCGGGTCCCATCACCGCCCGGGTCTTGATCCACTCGGGCTTCTTCTCGATGGGCGTGGCCGAGTTGCGCGCTTCGATGCGCAACATGCGTCGGCCTTCAGGTGCGATGGTCACGCAGATCCCTCCCAGGTCAGCGGGTTGGCCCAGCCTAAGCCTCGGGCGACCGCCGTCGCGCGGCCGTCGCGGGGGCGGCACGTGGCGTTCGTCACGCTGTCGCGGCGACGGCCTCGGACGGCGCGGAGTCCCGCGCGAGCAGCGGCGAGAGGCGCTCGATCAGGGCCGCCTCCAGCAGGGGCCGGACCTCGTCGACGGTGACCCGTCGGCCGGCCTCGGCGGTCAGCGAGGTGACGTCGGCGTCCTCCGCCGGGATGCCGCACGGCACGATGTGGTCGAACGCGGCCAGGTCGGCGTCGCAGTTCAGGGCCAGGCCGTGCATGGTCACGCCCTTGGCGACCCGCGCCCCGATGGCGCACACCTTGCGTTCGAGCCGGGGGCTCGCCACGTCGGGGGAGTCGGCGGCGACCCAGACGCCGGAGCGGCCCTCGACCCGCATGGTCTCCACGCCGAACGCGGCGCACACGTCCATCACCGCCTGCTCCAGCGTGCGGACGTACTCGACGACGTCGAACGGCTTGGCCAGCTTGATGATCGGGTAGGCCACGATCTGGCCCGGCCCGTGCCACGTGATCTTGCCGCCGCGGTCGACCTTGATGACCTCGGTGCCGTCGGTCGGGTACTCGTCGCGGTGCGTGCGCGCGCCCGCCGTGTACACGGACTCGTGCTCCAGGAAGAAGACGGTGTCGGCCAGGTCCTCCGCGCGGACGCCCTCGTGGGTGCGTCGCTGCAGGTCCCAGCCCTCGTGGTACTCGACGTGCCCGGTGAGGTGTCGGATGTCCATGGCCGCAAGCCTAGACCCGCCCCGTCGGGCGGGTTTCAGTCCAGGTGGACCGGAGACAGAGGGGGCCCAGGGTTCGGGGTGCGGCCGCCCAGGTCCTTCAGGTGGGCGGCGACGACCGCCCCGATGCCTCCCGGCTGGTCGTTGTCGGCCGGCTTGAAACGCAGCAGCACGATCCTTCCGGTCGTGAGCAGGCGGTTCTGCCGGGGTGCGTCCTTGACCAGCGCCTCCGGTGTGGAGTGCGGTCCGACGCCGTCCACCTCCACCACGAGCCAGCGCCCGTCGCGCAGCTGCCAGCCGAGATCGCACCGGCCCAGGAACTTCCCGTTCTTGCGGAACTCCACCTGGACGCGGTCTGGGGGCACGCCGTTGTCGATGCACGAGAGGCGGGTACGGGTCTCGGCGGGGGACTCGTCACCGCGGTTCGCGAGGCCGAGCCGGCGCACGGCCTCCACGGCTCCGCGCCGCCCGCGCAGCAACCGTTCGACCTGGGCCGGCCCGGCCTCGGCCTCGCCGAGCAGGCCCTTGTGCAGGGCGCTGCTGACCACGGCGACGGCGTCGTCCCGCGACAGGTCGGGGAGGGCCTGGGCCAGCGCGTGCTCGATCTTCGCGATGCGCCAGGCGCCGTGGATCTGGGACGCGAAGCTCCCGTACTGCCGCACGATCACGCCGTCCCGCCCCTGGTGCCGGATGCCCCGGGGGAACGAGACCTCGGGGTCGATACGCCGGGGCAGCCCGGCGACGCCGTGCAGGGCGAGCGCGGCGCACCCGACCGCGGCCGTTCCGGGCCAGACGAGCAGGCCCTTCACCGCGGACCGGCGACGGAGGTGGTCGAAGTAGTCGTCCCGGACCAGCGTGGCCGGCGGAGCGGGGTCGGTGTCGACGACCCGACCGCCCTCCCGGCGCCAGGCGCCGTGATCGACGAGCCGGGCGATCCGCCGACGGTCGACGCCCGCGGCGTAGCACTGTCGCACGGAGACGAGGCCCTCCTGGCGGGCGGCGAGAACCTCCAGCACCTGGGGGACCGCGGTGAGTGAACGCATGTGGGGATCAGATCACCGCGGAGCCCGCCGTCGACGGCCAGCGGGCCGAGTCTGTGCACAACCCCGCCGACCACCACGCTGTGGTCGCGCTACCTCTCCGATGCTGCGGTCCTCAGGTTCTGTCGGCCAACGCTGCTGAGTGGGATTCAGCAGGCTGGGGACGACTGCATGTGGTCCGGTAGTGGTCGTCGATCTCCTGCTGAACCAAAGTCAGCAAGGACCAGCTCGGGTCAGGACGCCGGGAGGGTTTCCGCCGGGCAGCTCGTCAGGACGTCCTCCATGGCGTCGTGCTCGGCGGGCGTGACCCACAGCTCGTACTTGGTCTTGACGGCGATCTGCCGGGCCACGTACTCGCACCGGTAGGCCTGGTTGTCCGGCAGCCACTCGGAGGCGTCCTTGGCGCCCTTGCCCATGTTGGCGGGACCGTCCGAGGCGACGAGGTTGAGCGGATCGTTCGCGATGGAGACGCGCTTGTCCTTGTCCCAGTCGGCCGCGCCCGTGGTCCACGCGTTCATCAGCGCGACGACGTGGTCGATCTGCACGGCGCCGGAGTTCTCGCCGCGCTCGAACTCGATGGTCTCGCCCGTGTACGGGTCGTCGAGCGTGCCGGAGGCCACCTGGCACGAGTCGCCGTCGGTGAGCACGAAGTCGTCGAGGTCGCGCTGGAGCATGTCGTTGCGGGTGTCGCAGCCGTTGTCGTCGGCGTCCTGCCAGGCGCTGCCGAAGTCGGACTCGCGGTCGTAGCCGTCCTTGGTGGCGGCGTCCTGCACCGGCAGCGTGTCCAGCGCCGCGAGGGCCGAGCCCTGCGCGCCCTCGGCGGGGGCGACGTCGTCGCCCAGGGACTTGACGACGAAGTTGCCGGCGAGCACCAGCGCCGCGACGGCGATGAGCACGAGCTGCAGGGTCTTGCGGGTCTGGCTGGACTTCTTGGCTGTGGCGGACACGAGCCCCTCAATCTGTCGGCCGTTGGTCCGGACCGCAGATGGCCGGACAAAGTCTAAGAACGTGCGAAACGTACCTCTTGCCCCAGTCTGCCAGAGTTGTGTTACGGGGATTAAGCGGCTGACCAGTAATCTCGCGTCGCTGCGTCCCGCGGGGCACGATGGGGCCATGGCACTTCGGATCGGGATTGTCGGCTACGGCGGCGCGGGCAGGCAAATTCACGCTCGGCTGGCGCGAGCTGCGGGTATGTCGGTAACGGCGGTCGTCGCGCGCGACTCCGGACGGCGCGTCCAGGCGGCCGGTGACTGGCCCGGCGCGCGGCTCTTCAACGACCTGCCCTCGATGCTGGCCGAGCCAGGTCTCTACGACCTGGTCGTCATCGCCAGCCCCTCGTCCCTGCACGCCGAGCACGCGAACGCCGTCTCCGTGGCGGGCAAGCCCTTCGTGCTGGACAAGCCCATCGCGACCACGGCGGCCGAGGCCCGCCGGGTGGTGGCTGCGGCGTCGTCGTCGGGCACGCCGTTCACCGTGTTCCACAACCGGCGCTGGGACCCGGAGCAGCTCACGCTCAAGGCCCTCCTGGACCGGGGCGACCTCGGCAAGGTGCACACCTTCGAGCGGCACTGGGAGCGCTGGCGGCCCAAGCCCCAGCAGCGGTGGAAGGAGAACGACGTCGTGGGCGGCGGGCTGCTGCTCGACCTCGGCCCGCACCTCGTGGACTCCGCCACCCAGCTGTTCGGGCCCGTGGTCTCGGTGTACGCCGAGACCCGCTCGCTCTCGACGCCCACCGAGGACGACGTGTTCCTCGTGCTGCACCACGCCGCGCCGGGCACCCGGCCGGGTGTGGTCCCGGGGCGCGCCGCGGCCGCCGACGTCCTGTTCGGCGTGGAGCCGCCCGCCAAGGGCGTGGTCTCGCGGCTCTGGGCGGGCTCCCTGGTCGGGGCGCCCGGCCCGCGTACGCGCGTGCTGGGGGACGGCGGCGCGTACCTGGTCAACTCGTTCGAGGGCGACGCCTCGCCCTTCGACGTGCTCGACGACGACCAGCCCGAGGGCACCCACGGCTGGCTCACGCGCGGCCGCGAGCGGACCGCCGTGCCGCAGCCCCGCGGCGGGCACGGCGACTTCTACTCCGCGGTGGCCGAGTGGCTCGCCGGCGAGGCCGACGTACCCGTCGATCCCGCCGACGCCGTCCGGACCGCGGAGGTCCTGGACGCCGCACGGGTCTCGGCCAAGGAGGGGCGGCTCGTCGACGTGTGATTCCCTGCGTGTACCCAGGAGTTCACCCACAGGGCGTCGAATTCGGCAAATCCTGTGGATAAAGAGCGGGCTCCGATTCACGGAGTTCTCATGATCGGGTGCACTACATCGAATCCGCGGAACTGGTCCGCGTAGCCGTCCCCTCCGAGGCCGCGGCACGGGAACTTCTGGTGCGCCGCCTGGACACCCTCGCGACACTGGACCACCCACATCTCGTGCCGCTCATCGCCATCTCGCCGAACGGCCCGGACAACCTCGACGTCCGGCTGTCGCGGACGGGCGCCGTCGACCTGCCGACCGCCGTCGGCTCGCGCGGCCCCCTGACCGCCGCCGAGGGCGCCGGGATCACCGTCGCCATCGCGCAGGCGCTCGCCGCGCTGCACAGCGTGGGCCTGGTCCACGGCGGCGTGCGGCCCACCGACGTGCTGCTGCGCAGCGACGGCAGCGCCGTGCTGCGCCCGCGCGTCACGCTGCCGGACCACAGCGACGACCCGGTCGACGTCACCTCGCTGGCCACGCTCGTCGAGTCGGTGCTGGGCTTCCCCGGCCCGAGCCTGGACTCCAAGGCCGACCAGGCGCTGCGGGCCGTCCTGTCCCGCGCCCGGGCCGAGGACCCGCGCGACCGGCCAGAGCCGGGCACGCTCGCGGCGCTCGCGAACGACGCCGTCAAGCCCGTGCCGGTGCGGCTCCCGGACGCCTCCGCCCTCGTCTCGGCCGCCATCAGCGGTCCCGTGCCCATCGCCGGTCACGTGCCGCTGGGCGCGCACACGCCGTCGGCGTGGCGCTCCGCCGCCAAGACGCTGACGGGGTCCATCGCCGCGGTCGACGCCCGCTCCTGGACGCCCGGCGCGCGGCGCCGGGCGACGATGCCCGTCTCGGGCCGGGCCGCCGGCGCGCGACCGGGCGCGCAGGCCGCCGAGCCGCGCTTCACCGCGGGCTCCGTGCTCGCGACGGTCATGATCGCCGCCGGCGTGGTCACGGGGATCACGGCTGGGGCCATCGCCCTGCCCGAGGCATTCGGCGGCGAGGAGCCCGCCGTCGCGGCGCCCTCGCCCGAGGCCTCCGGCCCCGTCTGGGGCGGCATCAACCCGGTGAGCAACGCCAAGGACCCGGCGGGTGCCGCGGTCGAGCTCACCGAGCGCCGCCTCGCGCTGCTTGCGGGCGCCATCTCGGACATCAGCACGGTCAACCTGGAGGGCTCGCCGGCCTACCTGGCCGACCAGCAGATCCTCGACGAGCTCAAGCAGCACCGGTCGCAGGTGGTCGGCGCGTCCGCCGAGGTGGAGTCCATCGAGGTCGTGACGCAGGGCCCCGGCGCCGCGTCGGCCGTGCAGAGCGCGACCACGGCGTCGCGCAAGACGGTCCAGACGTCGGACGGCGCCGAGAGCCAGTCGTCCGGCAAGAAGGTACCGATCGAGGCGATCGTGCGGATCCAGTACACGATCACGGCGCACCGGCAGGTGTCCGCGGACGGCGAGACGGCAGTGCCCGCGTCGAAGGAGTCCGCCGACCTGACCCTGGTCTGGACGCCGCTCGGGTGGCGGGTCAGCGAGGTCCGCTGACCCGTCCCCGGCCTGGCCGGTCCGGCCCACCTTGCGTGCCGGACCGGCTCAGTGCCCGACGACCCAGCGCGCCGCCTCCTCGGGGGCGGCGTGTGTCCAGGTGAAGCCGGTGCGGCTCAGCACCGCGGGGACCACCCGCTGGGAGGCCACGAGGTCGCCGGCGAACTGCCCGAGCGCGATCCGCAGGGCGAACGTGGGCACCTTCAGGGCCGCCGGCCGGTAGAGGGCCTGGGCGAGCGCCCGGGTCAGGTCCCGGTTCGTGGTGGGCTCGGGCGCCACGGCGTTGACGGGGCCGCGCACGTCCGCGCCGATGACGTGGCGGATCGCCGCGACCTCGTCGGTGAGCGTGATCCAGCTCCACCACTGCCGGCCGCTGCCGAGCGGCCCGCCGACGCCGAGGCGCAGGAGCGGCAGCAGCCTGCCGAGCGCCCCGCCCGACGGCGCGAGCACGATGCCGCTGCGCAGCCAGACGACGCGGGCCCCGGCGTCGGCCGCGGGCGCGGTGGCGCTCTCCCAGGCCTTGACCAGGCCCGCGAGGAAGTCGTCCCCGCGTTCCGACGCCTCGGTCAGGACCTCGTCCCCGCGGTCCCCGTACGCCCCGACCGCCGACGCGTTGACCAGCACCGGCGGGTCGTCCAGGCGCGCGATCGTGCGGGCCAGCAGGCTCGTGGTCGTGGTGCGCGAGCCCAGGAGCTTCTGCTTGTACGCCGGGGTCCAGCGGTGGTCGCCGATCCCGGCCCCGGCCAGGTTCACGACGGCGTCCGCGCCGTCCACCGCGGCCGGGTCGAGCTCGCCGGTGCGCGGGTCCCACGGCACGTGCCGGACGTCGGACGGCCCGGCCGTTTCCGCTGCGCCTGACGACTGGGCGGCACCGGACGACTCGGCAACGCCGGACGACTCGCTCCCGCGCCGCACCAGCCGACGCACGCCGTGCCCCCGGGCGACGAGGTCCGCGACCAGCGCGGAGCCGATGAGGCCGTGCGACCCGGCCACG
The DNA here is from genome assembly GCF_042731755.1 of Promicromonospora sp. NPDC059942. NCBI lineage: Bacteria > Bacillati > Actinomycetota > Actinomycetes > Micrococcales > Promicromonosporaceae > Promicromonospora > Promicromonospora sp. NPDC059942. The sequence goes on along the minus strand of NZ_JBHWLR010000005.1, from coordinate 17,399 downwards.
ACTACGTCCATGCCGCGAATCTAGCCTGCCCGACGGCGCCGCACCGACACGGCGCCGGCGCAGCCCGCTGGGGCATCAAGGCAGGGCACAGACGGCTGTGGCCGGTCCCGAACCCGGAACCGGCCACCACCCGCTGCTGCTGGGTCGACATCAGGTGCGTGAGCTACCCGGCCGACCCGTTGGTCCTCGTCAGAGACCGACCTCGGCCTCGAACGCGCCCTCCTCGATCCGGTTCTTGATCGCGGTGAGGAAGCGCGCGGCGTCCGCACCGTCGACCAGGCGGTGGTCGTAGGACAGGAAGATGTAGGCCATCGAGCGCACCGCGATGCTCTCGTTGCCCTCGGCGTCGGTCACCACGACCGGGCGCTTGGTGATGGTGCCGGTGCCCAGGATCGCGGCGTGGCCCAGCGGGACGATCGGGGTGTCGATGAGCGACCCGCCCGAGCCCGTGTTGGTGATGTTGAACGTCCCGCCCGAGAGCTCGTCCGGCGTCACCTTGTTGGCCCGGGTGCGCGCACCCAGGTCCTGGATCTGCCGGGCGATGCCCGCCAGGTTCAGGTCGCCCGCGTTCTTGATGACCGGGACCACGAGGCCACGCTCGGTGTCGACGGCGATGCCGACGTTCTCCGAGCCGTGGTAGGTGATCTCGCCCTTCTCGGTGTCGATCGTGGCGTTGATCTTCGGGTACGCCTTGAGCGCCTCGACGGCGGCCAGCGTGAAGAACGGCAGGAAGGTCAGCTTGGCGCCCTCGCGCGCGGCGAACGACTCCTTGGCCTTGGCCCGGAGCTTCGCGACGCGGGTGACGTCGACCTCCAGGACCGTGGTCAGCTGGGCCTGCGACTGGACCGCCTCGAGCATGCGCTCGGCGACGATCTTGCGCAGGCGCGACATCTTCTCCGTGGTGCCGCGCAGCGGCGACACCTCGAGCTTGGTCGTGACCGGAGCCTTCGCGGCGGGTGCGGCAGCGGCGGCGGGCGCCGGGGCGGCCTTGGCCTCGGCTGCGGCGAGCACGTCCTCCTTGCGGATGCGGCCACCGACGCCGGTGCCCTTCACCTCGGCGACGTCGACGCCCTTCTCCGCGGCGAGCTTGCGCACGAGCGGGGTCAGGTACGAGCCGATGGTGCGACCACCGGCGGCGGCCGGAGCGGCGGCGGCGGGGGCCGGAGCGGCAGGCGCCGGAGCGGCAGGCGCCGGAGCAGCCGCAGCCGGAGCCGGAGCGGCCGGCGCAGGGGCCGGAGCCGGAGCGGGCGCCGGAGCAGCAGGGGCCGGAGCCGGGGCGGCAGGAGCAGCGGCCGGAGCGGCAGCAGCGGCCGGGGCCGGGGCAGCGGCGGCCGGAGCAGCAGCCGGAGCGGCGGCGCCGGAACCGACGCGGGCCAGGATGGCGCCGACCTCGACGGTCTCGTCCTCCTTGACCAGGATCTCCTGGAGCGTCCCCGCGACGGGCGACGGGATCTCGGTGTCGACCTTGTCGGTCGAGACCTCGAGCAGCGGCTCGTCGACGGCGACGTCGTCACCGACCTCCTTGAGCCAGCGCGTCACCGTGCCCTCGGTGACCGACTCGCCCAGCGCGGGCAGCGGCACGTCGGTGCCACTACCGGCCGGAGCCGGAGCGGGAGCCTCGGCCGGAGCCTCGGCAGGGGCGGCGGGCGCGGGTGCCTCGGCGGGAGCGGCCTCGGCCGGCTCAGGCGTCGCCTCGGGCGCGGGGGCCTCCGCTGCGGCGGGCTCGGCGGCGGGCGCCGCCGGGGCGGCACCGGAACCGGAGCCGTCGCCGATGACGGCGAGGGTGGCGCCGACCTCCACGGTGTCGTCCTCCTGGACGAGGATCTGCTCGAGCACGCCGGCGATCGGCGACGGGATCTCGGTGTCGACCTTGTCGGTCGACACCTCGAGCAGCGGCTCGTCGACGGCGACCTCGTCGCCGACAGCCTTGAGCCAGCGGGTGACAGTGCCCTCGGTGACGGATTCGCCGAGGGCCGGCAGCTGCACGTTCTCAGACATGACCTGTGGGGTCTCCTTTGTCGTTATGGTCAGTTGTGGGCGTGCAGAGGCTTGCCGGCCAGTGCCATGTGTGCCTCTCCGAGTGCCTCGTTCTGGGTGGGATGTGCGTGGACGAGCGAGGCGACGTCCTCAGGGAACGCCTCCCAGCCGACGATGAGCTGGCCCTCGCCGATCAGCTCGCCCACACGCGAGCCGATCAGGTGCATACCGACCACGGGTCCGTCCTTGCGGCGCACCAGCTTGGCGAAGCCCTGGGTACCCAGGATCTTGCTCTTGCCGTTGCCCGCCAGGTTGTACTCGATGGTCTCCACCCCGTCCGGGCCGTACAGCTCGGCGGCCCGCGCCTCGGTGACGCCGACCGACGCCACCTCCGGCTCGCAGTAGGTGACCCGCGGGATCGTCGCCTCGTCGATCGGTGCGGGCGACCTGCCCGCGATCTGCTCGGCCACGAAGATGCCCTGCGCGAACCCGCGGTGGGCAAGCTGCAGGCCGGGCACGATGTCGCCGACGGCCCAGACCTGCCCGCCGGCCGGCGTGGTGACGCCGGTGCGGAGCAGCTCGTCGGTCAGCACGAACCCGCGGTCGACGCGCACACCGGCGGCCTCGTAGCCGAGGTCGGCGGTCCGCGCCCCGCGCCCGACGGCGACGAGCAGCAGCTCGGCGTCGAACGTGGTGCCCGACTCCAGCTCGACCTGGACGCCGTCGTCGGACTGCTTGGCCTGGGCGAAGCGCTCGCCCAGGGAGAACTTGATGCCACGCTTGCGGAACGCGCGCTCCAGCGCCTTCGAGAGAGCGACGTCCTCGTTGGGGACGAGGTGGGGCAGCGCCTCGACGATCTGCACGTCGGCGCCGAAGGACTTCCAGACGCTGGCGAACTCCACGCCGATCACGCCGCCGCCGAGCACGACCACGGACTTCGGCACGGTGTCGAGCGTGAGCGCCTGGTCGGAGGTGAGGACGCGGCCGCCGAGCTCCAGGCCGGGCAGCGTCTTCGCGTACGAGCCGGTCGCGAGCACCACGTGGGTGCCGGTGACGCTGCTCGTCGCGCCGTCCGCGGCGGTGACCTCGACGACGCCGGGGGAGGCGAGCGTGCCGTGCCCCTCGACGACGGTGATCTTCCGCGAGGCGATCAGCCCCTGCAGGCCCTTGTACAGGCCGGCGACCACGGAGTCCTTGTAGGCGAGCACGCCGGGCATGTCGATGCCGTCCAGCGAGGTGCGCACACCGAACTGCGCGCCGTGTGCGGCGGCGTCGGCCACCTCGGCGGCGTGGAGCAGGGCCTTGGTGGGGACGCAGCCCACGTGCAGGCAGGTCCCGCCGAGCTTGCCCTCCTCCACGAGGGCCACGCTCAGGCCAAGCTGTGCCGAGCGGAGCGCGGTGGCGTAGCCGCCGCTTCCCCCGCCGAGCACGACGACGTCGAACGTGGTCGAGCTGTCCTGCGTAGGCACGTGCTGGCTCCTCGTTGACTCTGCGGAGGTGACCGCGTTGGCTGCGTCGGCTGCGTGGGTTGTCGCCGCATGCCATCTTGACACTTCAGCGGGCGTGGCCCCAATCGTGTACCGGGCTTGTCGGGTGTGACCGTGGCGACATTGACGCTCCGGGCGGCCCTGTGACAGGACGGCCCGCGAGCAGAAGGTGCGAGTTTCCTGCGATGTGCGTGGAGATGCCTAGGACAGCGCAGGTCTCGCTAGTACCCTCGGTGCATGCCTCGCCAGTCCCGTAGCTCGCTCGCGCGCTTCTTCCAGCGACGCTCCGCACCCGGTAGCGCCGCGCGTCCCACCGGTAACGACGCGCGCCGCCAGACCCTGGCGCACCTCGGTGAGTTCATCGCTTCGCGCGTCGGGGTCGAGGCCTACGTGGAGCCCCCGACCACCGACATCCCCAGCACCATCCTGCTCGTGGCGAGCACCGGTGAGTGGACGCGCCGCCGGGTGCCCGACGAGCGCACCGCGTTCGACATCGCGAACCAGCTCGGGGTGCCGGTGTACAACGTGCGGTTCACCGGCTACCCCCAGCGGATGCGCGACTGGAACAGCGCCCAGCGCAGGAAGTAGCTACTTCGCGGCGGCCCGGCCCTCGACGAAGCCCAGGAGGGTGCGGACGCCGACGCCGGTGCCGCCACCGGACGTGTAGCCGTGCGCGCCGCCCTCGTTGAAGGCAGGCCCGGCGATGTCGAGGTGCGCCCACGGGTGGTCGCCCACGAAGGTCTGCAGGAACAGGCCGGCGTTGAGCATGCCGCCCCAGCGCGGGCCGGAGTTGGCGACGTCGGCCACCTTGGACTTGATGTTGGCCTTGAGCTCCTCCGGGAGCGGCATGGGCCAGAACAGTTCGCCCGAGGCGTCGGCGGCGGCCTTGACCTCGTCGCGCACCTCGTCGGTGCCCATGACGGCGGACGTGCGGCTGCCGAGCGCGACCATCTGGGCGCCGGTGAGCGTCGCGATGTCGAGCACGACGTCGTGGCCGTCCTCGATGGCCGAGACGAGGCCGTCGGCCATGACGATGCGGCCCTCGGCGTCGGTGTTGAGCACCTCGACGGTCTTGCCGCCGTAGATCGTGATGACGTCGGCGGGGCGCTGCGCGTTGCCGCCCGGCATGTTCTCGGCGAGGCAGAGGTAGCCGGTCACGGCGACCGGGAGGTTCAGCTTCGCGGCGGCGATCACCGTGGACAGCACGGCGGCGGCGCCGGCCATGTCGGACTTCATGGCCTCCATGCCGGCGGCCGGCTTGATCGAGATGCCGCCCGAGTCGAACGTGATGCCCTTGCCCACGAGCGCGACCTTCGCGTCCGGCTTGGCCGGCGTGTAGGCGACCTTGACCAGGCGCGGGCCGCGCGACGAGCCCTGCCCCACGGCCGTGAGGCCGCCGTAGCCGCCCGACGCGAGCTGTTTGTCGTCCAGCACCGTCACCCGGACGTGCTTCACGTCCTTGGCCGCGGCCTTCGCCGCGTCGGCGAACGTGGCTGGGTACAGCTCATTGGGCGCGGTGTTGACCAGGTCGCGGGTGGCGTGGACCGCGGCGGCGAGGATCTCGGCGCGCTCGGCGGCCAGCTTGGCCTTCGCGTTCTTGTGCAGCGGGGTGAGGATCTCGATCGCGGCGACCGGGTCCTTGCCGTTCTTCGCGGCGTCCTTGCCGGTGGCCTTGGCGTCCTTGGTGCCGTTCCCGGTGGACTTGGCGGCGTCCTTCGCGGAGGCCTTGCCGGCCGTGCGGTACCGGTTGAAGGCGTAGGCCCCCAGCAGCGCGCCCTCGGTGACGGCGGTGATCTCGGCGTCGTCGGACGCCGGCAGGGCGATCGCGGCGGACTTGAGGCCCGCCAGCTCGCGCGTCGCGGCGCCCGCCGCGCGGCGCAGCGTCTCGGCGGCGAACGTGCCGTCCTCGGCGCGCTCACCCAGGCCCGTCAGGACGAGGACGTCGGCGGCGAGCTTGTCGCCGGCCGGGATCTTGCGCACCTCGTCGCGGGCGCCCGTGACGCCGAGCTGCGGGGCGAGCGTCTCGAGCTGCGTCAGGAGGTCCGTGGGGAGCTGGTCGGACACGACGGCTACGCCGTCCGACGTCTGGGCGGTCGCCACCACGAGCGCTTCGGCCTTCACGGCGGTGGGATTCTTGCTGGAGAGGGTCACGTCGGTCACGCAGCCGATCGTATCCCGGGCCTCCGACAGCCGGGCCGGGCCTCATCGAGGCGCAGGTCACGCACGATCCGATTGCCGCCCCACAGGGAGCGCCCGGTAGTCTGCAGGACGTGATCCCTGCCCTCCTGCTCCTCGTGGTCGCGCTCTGCGTGGTCCTGGCCGGGTGGGCCGGCTGGTTCGTCGCCCGCGACCGCGCGGTCATCCTGAACCAGCTCTGGGGCGGTGCCGTCATCGAGTTCCTGCTGCTCGTGCAGGGCGTCGTCGCCATCGTGCAGGGTGCGGGCGGGGGCGGTGCGAGCGACCCGGTGCTGTTCTGGGGCTACTTCGCCACGACCCTGGTGATCCTGCCCGTGGCCGCCGCGTGGGCCTTCGCCGAGCGCACGAAGTGGAGCTCGGTGGTGCTGCTCGTGGCCTCGCTGACGGTGGCCTTCCTGGAGTGGCGCATGTGGCAGATCTGGACGGGGGCCTGATGACGATGGCGGAACGGAAAGCCGCGCGACGGACCGGGCGGGGCTTCGGCCGCGTCCTGGTGACCATCTACGGGATCCTGGCGTTCGCCGCCATCGGCCGCTCGTCCTACGAGCTCGTCGTGAAGTTCGGCGAGGCGCCCGTGGCCTACACGCTCTCCACGCTCGCCGCGGCGGTGTACGTGGTCGCGACGTTCGCGCTCGCGATCGGCACCCCCGCCTGGCGCGTGACCGCGTGGATCACCGTCGGGATCGAGGCGGTCGGCGTGGTCACGATCGGGGCGCTGTCGCTCGCCGACCCGGACGTGTTCGGCGAGTCGACCGTCTGGTCCGGATTCGGCCAGGGCTACGGTTACGTGCCCCTGGTCCTGCCCTTCGTGGGCCTGTGGTGGCTGTGGCGGACGTCGCGCAGCACGTCCGAGGAGAGGACTGCATGAGCTGGCCGTACTCGTTGTTGTTCAACGGTGTCTTCCGCCGGATGGACCCGGAGCGTGCGCACGAGATCGCGTTCTCGCTGATCGAGCGGGCCGGGAGGGTGCCGGTCCTGCGGGACGTCGCGCAGGGCGCGCTCGCCCCGTACCTGGGCCAGCGCGCCGGCGGACCGGGCAGCGTGCGCCTCTTCGGCCGCGTGGTGCCCGCGCCGTTCGGCCTGGCCGGCGGGTTCGACAAGAACGCGCGCGCCGTCCGGGGCCTGACGATGCTCGGCTTCGGGTTCGTCGAGATCGGCACCGTGACCGCCCGCCCGCAGCCCGGCAACGAGAAGCCGCGCATGTGGCGCGAGCTGGACGTGCGGGGCGTGCGCAACCGGATGGGCTTCAACAACGAGGGTGCGGCCGCCGCCGCGGACCGGCTGCGCGCGCTGCGCCGCACCGCCGCGGGCCGGGCGATCGTCGTCGGCGCCAACATCGGCAAGTCCAAGGTGACGCCGCCCGAGTTCGCCGCCGCCGACTACGCGACGTCGGCCCGACTGCTGGCCCCCTGGGCCGACTACCTCGTGGTCAACGTGTCGTCCCCGAACACCCCGGGGCTGCGCGACCTGCAGGCGACGGAGTCGCTGCGGCCCATCCTGGAGGCGGTCCGCGCCGCCGCCGACGAGGCCACGACCGGCACGGCCGCGGGCAAGGGCACGGGCCGCCGGATCCCGCTCCTGGTGAAGATCGCCCCCGACCTCGCGAACGAGGACGTCGACGCCGTCGCCGACCTCGTGCTGGAGCTGGGGCTGGACGGCGTGGTCGCCGTCAACACGACCATCGGCCACGACCGCGGCCCGGGCGGGCTGTCCGGCCCGCCGCTGCTCGGCCGCGGCATCGAGGTGGTCGCGCGCCTGCGCGAGCGGCTCGGCACGGGCCCCGTCATCATCGGCGTGGGTGGCATCACCCGGGCCGACGACGTCCGCGCGTACCTGCGCGCCGGCGCCGACCTGACCCAGGGGTACACGTCGTTCGTCTACGAGGGGCCGCTGTGGGCGTCGGAGATCAACCGCGCCCTGACCAGGTCGGCCGGCTCGACGGCTAGTGGGAGGTACGAGTGATCCGTCCGCAGTGGGAGTGGGCCCTGGACGACGCCGAGGGGCGTCGCCTGACCGAGCCCGTCACGCCCGTCTTCACGGCCCAGTACGACGCCGAGCAGTGGCTCGGTGAGCACTGGCGCGAGCTGGCCGCGGCCGGCGCCGTGCTGGCGAGCCTGCTGCACGACGGCACGCAGGCCGCGCCCGGCGTGGAGCTGCGGGTCCCCTAGGCGCTGTCGGTACCCGGGGTCACCGCAACCCCCGGGTCACCGCCGCGACCTGCCGGACGGCACCACCCGGCTCCAGGCCCGGGCGAGCCGCGGCACGGCGTCCGCCAGCTCGGCCGGGGACCGCGTGAAGGTGAGCCGCACGCGGGACGCGGAGCCGGTGCTCTCGGGGCTGAAGATCGGCCCGGCGGCCACGAGCGCGCCCTCCGCGGCGGCCGCGGCGGCGAACGCCTGCGCGACCGGCCGCCCCAGGTCGACCCAGCAGAACAGCCCGCCCTGCGGCGTCGGCACGTCCCAGGAGGGGAACGCCTCCCGGAGCCGGTGGACCAGGAGGTCGCGCCGCTCGCGCAGCATCCGGCGCCGGCCCGCCATGACCGCCTCGTGGCGCCCGAGCAGCTCCACCACGGCGAGCTGCTCCAGCACGGCCGTCGCGATGTCCGCCGACTGCCGCGCCCGCGCGAGGTGCGAGATCACCTGCGGGTGCGCCCGGACCCAGCCGACGCGCAGCCCGCCCCAGAACGCCTTCGACGCCGACCCCACCGTCACCACGTGCGGCGACGTCCCGTCCCCGGCGAACGCGGGCGGCATCTCGATGTCCGACAGGTTGAGCTCGACGAGGGTCTCGTCACCCACGACCGTGACGCCGTACCGGTCGGCGATCTCCCGGACCGCCGCGCGCTCGCCCGCGGACATCACGAACGCCGTCGGGTTCTGGAAGTCCGGCACGAGGTACACCAGCCGCGGCTGGGCGCGGCGCACCGTGGAGGCCAGCAGGTCGACGTCGAGCGGCCCCGTGGGCACGCCGACCACCCGGCCCCCGGCGTCGCGCATCGACTCCATGGCGTGGAAGTAGGTCGGCGACTCCACGACCGCCCGGTCGCCCGGGTGCAGGTGGGTGTTCGCCAGCAGCGCGATCGCCTGCTGGGCGCCGGTGGTCACCAGGATCTCGTCGGCGGTGGTCGGCACGCCGCGCTCGCGGTAGCGGGCGGCGACGGCCTCGCGCAGCGGCGTCAGGCCGTGCGGCTCGTACCCGCCCGAGTCGAGGTACGCGGGCAGGCGCTCCAGGGCCCGCGCGAAGGCCTCGTGCAGCTCCGGCGGCGCGGGCGGGGTCGCCTGCCACAGGTCCAGGTGCCCGACGCCGTGCGGCACGCCCCCGGGCGTCACGGCCCGCAGGGCGTCGTCGGCCACCGGGGCGTCGCCGCCCGCCGGCCTGCCGGGGGCAGGATCGGCGCTGCGCTGCGGCAGCGTGGCGACCGTCCCCGAACCGACGCGGCTGACCGCGAAGCCCAGCTCGCGCAGCCTCGCGTACGCGCCCGACGTCGTGGTGCGCGACACCTTGAGCGTCGCCGCGAGCTCCCGTTCGCTGGGCAGGCGGGTGTTGGGGGCGAGCGTGCCGGACAGGACGGCGGCGCGCAGGGCGTCGGCGAGGGCCACGTAGGCGGGCCCGCCCGCGTGCCACGAGCCGAGCAGGCGGGCGGTCGTGGCGGGGGAGAGCTGGCGCAGCACGGTCGGGGTCGCAGCGGACATAGGGGCCACTCTTGCGCGATTGGCCCTGGATGACAAGGCCAATGGGCCCGCACCATGGGCACATGACGACGACCACCGGCCGCCCGGCCGAGCCTGCCCCCGAGACCGCGGCCGTGCCCGCGCCCCTGCCCGAGTCCCTGCCCCAGCCCCTGCCCGCGTCCGCTGCGACCGACACCGCGATCGCTGCTACCGCGCCCGGCGCCCCCGTCCTGATGCACCCGGTGCGCCGCGGCGTCCAGCTCCTGCTCGGGCTCGTGGGCTTCGGCGTCGCGACCGCGCTGATGCTCCACTCGGGCCAGGGCGCCATGCCGTGGGCCGTGCTGGACCAGGGCATCGTGGACCGGACCGGGCTGGCGTACGGCTGGGTGGTACTCGGGGTCGGGCTGCTGGTGATGCTCGCGTGGATCCCGCTGCGCCAGAGGCCGGGGATCGGCACGATCGCCAACATCATCGTGATCAGCCTCGTCATCGACCCCTCGCTGTGGGTGCTCGAACGGCTGCTGCCCGAGCCGGCGCTCGCGACCGGGATCGCGCTGGCGCTGGGCGGCACGGTGCTGCTCGGGGTGAGCACCGCGGCCTACGTCGGGGCCCGGCTCGGGCCGGGGCCGCGCGACGGCCTGATGACCGGCATCGTGCAGCGCACGGGCTGGCCCGTCTGGATGGTGAAGACCGTCATCGAGGTCACGGTGGTCGTGGTCGGGGTGCTGCTGGGCGGCACGTTCGGGTGGGCCACCGTGGTGTTCGCCTTCGGGGTGGGCCCGGTGGTGCAGGTCGCCGCGCGCTGGCTCGCGCCGCGCGGTCTTGTGGGGTGATCAGCTCGATCGGCTCCCAGGGCGGACGTGGCCATTCCAGTGCGCGAAAGTGGGTCAAAGCGATTCGATCGCTGTCATAGGCTGATGCCATGGTCAACTACCGGTACCTCGGCAACAGTGGTCTCAAGATCTCGGAGATCACGTACGGCAACTGGCTCACCCACGCCTCGCAGGTGGAGAACGACGTCGCGACGGCGTGCGTCCGCGCGGCCCTCGACGCCGGCATCACCACCTTCGACACCGCGGACGCGTACGCCAACACGGCCGCGGAGCAGGTGCTCGGCGACGCGCTGCAGGGCGAGCGGCGCGAGTCCCTGGAGATCTTCACCAAGGTGTACTGGCCCACCGGGCCCAAGGGTCCCAACGACACGGGTCTGTCCCGCAAGCACATCCTGGAGTCGATCAACGGCTCCCTGACGCGCCTCGGCACCGACTACGTCGACCTCTACCAGGCGCACCGCTTCGACGTGGAGACGCCGCTGGAGGAGACGATGCAGGCGTTCGCCGACGTCGTCCGCCAGGGCAAGGCCCTCTACATCGGCGTCTCCGAGTGGACCGCCGACCAGATCCGCGCCGGTGCCGCGCTCGCCAAGGAGCTCGGCTTCCAGCTCATCTCCTCGCAGCCCCAGTACTCGATGCTGTGGCGCGTCATCGAGGACGAGGTCGTGCCCGCCTCGAAGGAGGTCGGTGTCTCGCAGATCGTGTGGTCGCCGATGGCGCAGGGCGTGCTCTCCGGCAAGTACCTGCCGGGCCAGGCCGCCCCGGCCGGCTCGCGGGCCACGGACCAGAAGGGCGGCGCGCAGACGATCAGCCGCTTCATGAGCGACGAGACCCTGACGGCCGTGCAGAACCTCAAGCCGGTCGCCGACGAGCTGGGCCTGTCCATGGCGCAGCTCGCCGTGGCCTGGGTGCTGCAGAACGACAACGTGGCCGCCGCACTGGTGGGCGCGTCCCGCCCCGAGCAGGTCGCGGAGAACGTCAAGGCGTCGGGCGTGACCATCCCGGCCGAGCTGCTCAAGCAGATCGACGAGGCCCTGGACGGCGTCGTCGAGCGCGACCCGGCCAAGACCCTCGAGGGCATGCCGAAGAAGCGCCCGGCCTGACCTTCGGCTCCCGGAGCCGAAAGACCTGTGGCGGGGGGGGAGGAGGGGGGGTGGGTCCTATGAGAGGGTTTCTGTTTGTGAGTCGGGCGTTCCTGGG
>NZ_JBHWLR010000005.1:0-6025 GCF_042731755.1 Promicromonospora sp. NPDC059942 | reverse complement strand
ACAAACAGCGCTCCACCCACTCACTCACCCCCAAGAAGCAAAAACGACTCCAAAGAGCACCACCCACCCCTCCCCCCCCCCCGCCACAGGTCTGTCGTGTCAGTCCCGGGTCACTCCGGGTAGTTGCCGCGCTTCTTGCTCATCGGCTTGGGCAGCCGCGACCGGCGCAGCTGGTAGGCGCGCGTGACCGTGTACATCAGCAGGCCGCGCGGGACCTCGCCGAACTTGGCCGTCAGACGCTTCTTCAGCGAACGCCACAGCAGCCACACGTCGACGATCGTCAGGAACAGGAACCCGTACAGGCCGAGCATCACGAAGATGCTGAGCTGCGGGTACTGCGTCGTGAAGAACGTGGCGAACAGGAAGATGAACGCGACCGGCAGGAAGAACTCGCCGAGGTTCCAGCGCGCGTCCACGAAGTCGCGCACGTACCGGCGCACCGGGCCCTTGTCCTTGGCCGGCATGTATCGCTCGTCGCCGGTCTGCATCGCCTGGTAGGAACGCTCCCGGTCGACGCGCGACTTCTCGCGCTGCGCCTTGCGCGCGGCCCGGCGGTCGTCCGGGACCAGGGGACGCTTGTTCGCGGCCTGCGCGACGTTGCGCTTGGGCGTGGGCCGGCCCTTGCCGGCGGCGCCCGACGTCGTGTCGGACGTCGGCGTCACCTCGTCCGGGGAGTCGCCCACGGGGGTCACGCCGTCTGGAGTCGAAGTCTTGCTGCGGGAGAACACCCTCCCAGCCTAATCGCTCCCGGCGGCGGCCGGTTCCGAGCCGTTAACGTGGGGCTGTGACCACCGATACCACCGCGGCCCTCCGGGCCCGCGTCACCGAGCTGTTCCCCGCCCTGCAGGCCGACCTCGAGGCGCTCGTGCGCATCCCGAGCGTCTCGGCCGCCGCGTTCGACCAGAAGCACGTGGCAGCCAGCGCCGCCGCCACGGCGCAGCTCCTGCGCGACGCCGGCCTGCCGGACGTCCAGATCCTGTCCGCCCCGCGCCCCGACGGCACGCCCGGTGCGCCCGCCGTCGTCGCGCGCCGGCCCGCGCCCGAGGGGGCGCCGACCGTGCTCCTGTACGCGCACCACGACGTGCAGCCGCCGGGCGACCCCGCGACCTGGGACACCGAGCCGTTCGAGCCCACGCAGGTGGGGGAGCGGCTCTACGGCCGGGGCGCGGCTGACGACAAGGCGGGCATCGTGGCCCACCTGGGCGCCCTGCGCACCCTCGGCCTGCCGGACGGCGCGGACCTGCCCGTGGGCGTCACGGTGTTCCTGGAGGGCGAGGAGGAGTCGGGGTCGCCGTCGTTCCGCGCGTTCCTGGAGCAGTACCGCGACCTGCTCGCGGCCGACGTCATCGTCGTGGCCGACTCCACGAACTGGAAGGTGGGCGTCCCCGCCCTCACGACGTCGCTGCGCGGCCTGGTCGACGGCGAGATCGAGCTGCGGGTCCTGGACCACGCGGTGCACTCCGGAATGTTCGGCGGTGCGGTGCTGGACGCCGTCACCCTGATGTCGCGCCTCGTGGCGACGTTCCACGACGAGGCCGGCGACGTCGCGATCGAGGGCCTGGTCACCGCGCCCGAGCCCGAGGTCGACTACTCCGAGGCCGAGTTCCGCGCCGACTCCTCGCTCCTCGACGGAGCGGAGCTCGCCGGCACGGGCACGCTGTCGGGACGGCTCTGGTCCAAGCCCGCGCTGTCCGTCATCGGCATGGACGTCACGTCCGTGGCCGAGGCGTCCAACACGATCGCGCCGCGCTGCGCCGCGAAGGTCTCGCTGCGGCTCGCGCCGGGCCAGGACCCGGTCGCGGCCGACGCCGCCCTCGCCGCCCACGTGGCCAAGCACGCGCCGTTCGGCGCGCAGGTCACGTGGCGCTCGGGCGAGCAGGGCAAGCCCTTCCTCGCCCCGGGCGACACGGCGGCGATGCGGGCCGCGCGTGCCGCCTTCTCCGAGGCGTGGGGCACCCCGCCGGTCGACGTCGGCGTGGGCGGGTCCATCCCGTTCATCGCGGACCTGCTCGAGATCTTCCCGGACGCCGCGATCCTCGTGACCGGCGTCGAGGACCCGGACTCGCGGGCGCACGGCGCGAACGAGTCGGTGCACCTCGGCGAGCTGCAGAACGTCGTGCTGGCCGAGGCGCTGCTGCTCACCAAGATCGGCGAGGGCCTCTAGCCCTTCGCGGAGGGCTCGCGCGGTGCGACATCCATCGCGCGGGCCCAGGCCGCGACGTCCTCGGGGAGCTCGGGGGAGGGCAGGTCCTGCCCGGTCGCGTCCCGGACGACGTCGAGCGCCGAGATCCGGTTGCCCTTGCGGTCCAGGAACCGGCTGGCGACGATCCCGCGGGCGCACAGCTTGTCGCCCCGCGTGAAGACCTGCTCCAGGTAGAAGACGCGCTCGTCCCAGCCGAGGATCCGGGTCGTGATCTCGAACCGCTCGAACGGCTGCAGGGAGCGCCGGTACTTGATGGTCGACGCCGCGACCACGGGGGCCCAGCCCTTCTCCTTGGCGATCGGGAACATGCCGAGGTCGGCGATCTGGTTGTTCCGCGCCACGTCCATCATCTGCAGGTACGTGCCGTTGTTGACGTGCAGGTACGAGTCGAGGTCCAGGGGTCCGACGCGCATCCGGGTGACTGACGGGTCGAGCAGGGTCTGTCCAGGGCGGGCCTTGCGCGGGAAGAGTCCGGTCCAGGTGAGCTGGAGCATGCGTGCCATGCGCCCGAGGTTATACCGGGAACCGGCAGTATCAGATACCTTGTCCGGCACTCGGCCGGGCGCTGCCCCGGACGCCGCTCCCCGTGCTGGCCGGACGCCGGATCAGGACGTGCCCGACGGCGTCGCCGGGTGCTGGATCGCGTTGCGCACCAGCCGCCCGACGGCCGGCGTCTCCAGGCGTTCGACCAGGTGCAGCGCCATGTCGATGCCGGAGGAGACACCCGCGGACGTGATCACGTCGCCGTCGTCCACGTACCGCGCCTCGGTGTCCACCAGCACGCTCGGGTCGAGCTCGGTGAGCTCGTCGTAGTGCTCGTGGTGCGTGGTGGCGGGCCGCCCCGCCAGCAGCCCGGCGGCGGCCAGCGGCAGGGCGCCGGTGCAGACGCTCGCCAGGATCGGGGTCTGCTTGCGGATCTGGCGCAGCCACTCCAGGTGCCCGGGCTCGGCCAGCAGCGGCCGCGTGCCCAGGCCGCCCGGGTAGACCAGCACGTGCAGCGGGCCCATGTCGTCCGCGCCGTGCGCGGGCAGGATCCGCAGCCCCTTGGCGAGTCGCACGCCGGCGCCGTCCCAGGAGAACGTGCTCACGGTCGGCCGGAGCTGCGAGTGGGAGCCCCACTCCGCGAAGACCTCGAAGGGCCCGACGACGTCGAGCTCCTCCGCCCCGTCGAAGACGAAGATCCCGATGCGCAGCCCGCCGTTGCCGCTCACACGCTCAGCCCGGTCAGATTCCGGGAAGGGCCAGCATCTGGTCGAGCGCCACGCGCGCCCAGTGGGCGTCGTCGGCGTCCACGACGATCCGGTTCACCATGCGTCCCTCCACGAGCGACTCCATGGCCCACACCAGGTGGGGCAGGTCGATGCGGTTCATCGTGGAGCAGAAGCACACCGTCGAGTCGAGGTAGTGCACCTGCTTGTCCGGGTGCGCGCGGGCGACCCGGCGGACCAGGTTGAGCTCCGTGCCGATGGCCCACGAGGAGCCGGGCTCGGCGGCCTCGAGCTGCTTGATGATGTACTCGGTCGAACCGACGTAGTCGGCCGCGGTGACGACCTCGTGCTTGCACTCGGGGTGCACCATCACGTTGATCCCGGGCACCGCCGCGCGGATGTCGGTGACGTTCTGCTCCGAGAAGCGGCCGTGCACCGAGCAGTGGCCGCGCCACAGGATCATCCGGGCGTCGCGCAGCTCCTGGTCGGTCAGCCCGCCGTTCGGCTTGCGCGGGTCGAAGACCACGCACTCGTCCAGCGACATCGCCAGCTCCAGCACCGCGGTGTTGCGGCCCAGGTGCTGGTCGGGCAGGAAGAGCACCTTGCCGGTGCCGTCGATTCCGCCCACCTGGTCGAACGCCCAGCGCAGCGCGACCTCCGCGTTGGAGGAGGTGCAGACGGTGCCGCCGTGGCGCCCGGTGAACGCCTTGATGGCGGCCGACGAGTTCATGTAGGTGACGGGGATCGTGGAGTCGGCGATGCCGACGTCCTGCAGCACGGCCCACGCCTCCTCGACCTGGCCGATCGCGGCCATGTCGGCCATGGAGCAGCCGGCCGCGAGGTCCGGCAGCACGACCTGCTGCGCGTCCGAGGTGAGGATGTCCGCGCTCTCGGCCATGAAGTGCACGCCGCAGAACAGGATGAACTCTGCCTCGGGACGGGCGGCCGCCTCGCGCGCGAGCTTGAAGGAGTCGCCGGTGACGTCGGCGAAGTCGATGACCTCGTCGCGCTGGTAGTGGTGGCCCAGCACGAACGCGCGGCTGCCGAGGGCGGCCCGTGCGGCGCGGGCCCGGTCCACCAGGTCCGGGTCGCTCGGTGCGGGCAGCTCGCCCGTACACTCCACGCCGCGCTCGGAGGCCAGGTCACGCCCCTGGCCGAGCAGCAGCAACGGGGACGACGCGGGCTCGGAGAAGCCGGAGTATTCAGCCAGCAGGGTGCTCACGGTCACCATCATGACACGCGGTGGTGACACCTTGACCGGACGATGCCACGATGCCTCTCGTGCACGTGCTGCTGCTTGCCGAGACCCTGCCCGACGCCGAGCGACTGGCCTCCGCGTGGCATGCCGCCGCGCCGCACGCCGGCACCGAGGCGCGGGCCGTCCGGGTGCCCGCGGCCGCCGCTGTGTCTGCTGCCGGTCCGGGGGCTGCGCCGAGCGGCGGGCCGGGCGCCGGGCACGACGACGGCGCGGGCCGCGGCGTGCTCCTGGCGGGTCCGGCGATCCCGGTGGGCCGGCCGGCCGCCGTCGGGCCGCAGGACGTGGGGCCTGCCCACCCCGGCCCGACCCCGCCCGGTCCCGCATCGTCGGCCCTGCCGCGGGCGGAGCAGGCGGCGCTGACCGATGCCGCCGCGCACGCCGACGTCGTAGTGGCGTACGTCACGCTGCTCGACGGCGAGGGGCTGCACCGGGGCGTGGTCGTGGAGGCGGCGGCCGCCGCCGCGCCGCACGCCGTCCCCGTCGTCGTGCTCACCGGACGCAGCCAGGTGAGCAGGCGGGAGTGGTCCACGGCGGGCCTCAGCGGGGTGCACGAGGTGGCGGACGACGACGTCGCGCGCGTGGCCCGGACGTGGTCGCCGGGCTGGGCCCGCTGACCGCGGAGGTGACGCCGCGCACGTGGAACGGTGATGGGCTCGGGCGAGACCTGGGCGTACGATCTGAGAACAGACCGGAACGCGGGAACAGACGGACGAGCCGATGAGTTGGCAACGTTCAAGGATCGACTACCGGTATGTCGAACACGATCGGGAGATGACATGACCGACACCACCACGGACATCGCTACCCACGGCGTCAACGTCACTGACGTCGCCGCGGGCAAGGTCCGTAGCCTGCTCGAGCAGGAGGGCCGCGACGACCTGCGCCTCCGCGTAGCGGTGCAGCCGGGTGGCTGCTCCGGGCTGATCTACCAGCTCTACTTCGACGAGCGGGTGCTCGACGGGGACGCTCTGCGCGACTACGACGGCGTCGAGGTCGTCGTGGACAAGATGAGCGTGCCGTACCTCGAGGGCGCCACGATCGACTTCAAGGACACCATCGAGCAGCAGGGCTTCACGATCGACAACCCGAACGCCGGCAGCGCATGCGCCTGCGGCGGGTCGTTCTCCTGATCGAAGCTCGCTGAGCGCAGTCTCGGCACGACGGGCCGGTCACCTCAGGGTGACCGGCCCGTCGTCGTCCCCGGTTGTCCCCGGGGCCGCACGAGCTCACTTCTCCCGAACCTCACTTCCCTTTGAGGCCCGGGTTTCTTCGCTTTGGCGCCGTCCAAAGCGAAGAAACCCGGGCCCCAAAGGGGGGGTCACGAATCAGGCGAGGGGGAAAGGGGCGGTAAAGGTG
>NZ_JBHWLR010000004.1:426329-460223 GCF_042731755.1 Promicromonospora sp. NPDC059942 | reverse complement strand
GGGGGCGAACCCTTCCGCCGCGCCCCCTTTGGGGCCCGGGGTTTCTCTTCTTGGACCCCCCCAAAAGAAAAAAACCCCGGGCCTCAAAGGGAAGGGCCGAGGGCCAACGTCGGCTCAGAGCCGACGGCGGATCAGAGCGAACGTCAGACGGGTGCCGACGTCGGACGGGGGCCGACGTCGGGACGGGGGCCGACGTCGGATCAGGGCCGACGTCCAGCCTCAGACGGCGTCCAGCCCCGGCCGGCGCCCGGCCGGAATGCCCACGGCCGGACACCAGTTGCTCATTGACGTGAGCCTTCTGACCGACGCCGCCCCCGGCGGCACCGCCCCCGACCCCTCGGCGCCCGACGTCTCCGCGCCGGCCCCCTCGGCCCCCGACCGCCCGGCGCCCGACTACTCCGCGCTCGACAACGCCGCCTGGTCGTCGCTCTCCGGGGAGCACGCCCACCTCGCCGAGGGCGGCGACCTCGTCCGCCGCTACCCCGTGGACGTCTCGCCGTGGGCCGCCGTCCGCACCTGGGACGACCCGGACGTGTGGGCCGCGATCATCGACCTGGTCGGGTACGACGCCGACTTCCCCGCCCCGCCCGAGTCCGTCGCCCTGCCGGCCGGCTGGGTGCGCGGCGACGTGTTCGGCGGCGTGCAGCTCGTCGAGACGGACCGCGTCCAGGGCCGCCCCGACGAGGAGGCCGTGGTCCTGGGCGCCGCCGACGTCCCCGAGATGCTGGACCTCGTGTCCCGCGCGAAGCCCGGCCCGTTCCTGCCCCGCACCTACGAGATGGGCCGGTACGTCGGCATCCGGCGCGACGGCGAGCTCGCGGCCATGGCGGGCGAGCGGCTGCGGCCCGCCGGCTGGACCGAGATCAGCGCCGTCGCCACGGACGAGCGGTTCCGCGGCCAGGGCCTGGCCACGCGGCTCGTGCTCGACGTCGTGCACCACGTCCGCGAGCGCGGCGCCCGGGCCATGCTGCACGCCTCGGCGGGCAACACGAACGCGATCCGGCTCTACGAGAGCCTCGGGTTCGTGCTGCGCCGCCGCAACGAGTTCGGGAACGTGCGCACCCCGGCCAACGCCTGACCGCAGGCGGCAGGCGCCGACGGAGGCGGCCCCCGGTGCGTATCGCACCGGGGGCCGTGTCCGTGAGGATCAAGGATCGCCCAGCGGCTCAGTGCGCCGCCGGCGCCTCCTCGGCGTCCTTCTTCCGGGACGGCAGCAGGTGCAGCACGGCCACCACGACGGCGCCGACCACGAGGCCGACCACGGCCGAGCAGAGGGTGTTGAACAGCCAGCCGAGGGTACCGCCGAGCGCACCGGCGCCGTCGTGGATGACCACCTCGAGGTGGTGCACCCACTCGTAGGGCCCGGGGATCCAGCCCGTGCCGTCCGCGCCGAGGTTGACGAGCAGGATGTGCCCGCCCACCCAGAGCATCGCGATGGTGCCGACCACGGAGATGACGGCGAGCACGCGCGGCATCGCCTTGACCAGGCCGCGGCCCAGCGTCTGGGAGAACCGGGACTCGCGCTCGGCGAGCCGCAGCCCGACGTCGTCCATCTTCACGATGGCCGCGACGATGCCGTAGACGATGATCGTGATGACGAACGCGACCACGACGAGGATGAGGAGCCGGGACCAGAATGTCTCGTCGGCCACCTCGTCGAGCGCGATCACCATGATCTCGGCCGACAGGATCAGGTCGGTGCGGATGGCGCCGGCGACCAGCTTCTTCTCGGCCTCCGGGCTGACCTCGGCGGCGAGCACCGTCTCCTTGCTGTGGCCGGAGATCTTGTGCCAGATCTTCTCCGCGCCCTCGTACGCGAGGTACGTGCCGCCGATCATCAGCACGATCGGCAGCAGCCACGGCAGGAACTGGCTGAGCAGCAGCGCGGCCGGGAGGATGAAGATCAGCTTGTTACGGATCGAGCCGATCGCGATCTTCTTCACGATCGGGAGCTCGCGCTGCGCGGCGACGCTGCGCAGGTACTGCGGGGTCACGGCGGTGTCGTCCACGACGACACCCGCCGCCTTGGCGGTCGCACGGCCCGTGGCTGCGCCGACGTCGTCGATGGACGCCGCCGCGAGCTTGGCCAGCGCGGCGATGTCGTCCAGCAGTCCCATCAGGCCACCCACGGCGCACCCCGCTCCGGTCGATGTGTCGTCATGTCCCGAAGCCTATGCAATCGAGGCACCCGCATGTGTCAGACGTGCAGGTCCCCCGAGGGACCTGCACGTCTGACACGGGCGGGGGTAGTGGTCAGCGGCCGGCCGGGGTGAGCTCGATGCGGTCCAGGTTCCAGTTCTGGTAGGCATCCTCGGGCAGGGCGATGCGCAGCGTGTGCGTGCCCTTCGTGAGGCGCTGCGTGACGCCGCTGGGCTGGAGCACCTGCTTGGCGTGGCTGGTCGTGTTCCGGACGTCGACGCGGGCGCTCGGCGCGTCGTCGTCGAACGCCACGGTGTACGTGCCGGCGGGCGAGTACGGCGACGACGCGCGCACCGCGACCTCGTAGGTACCGGTCCTCGGCACCTCGACGGAGTAGGTGAGCCACTCGCCGCCGCGCATCCAGCCGAGGCTGACGGCGCCGTCGAGGTCCTGGATGTCCACGCCCTCGCCCGGGCGCATCTGCAGGTTGCTCCGGTTGGCGGGCTCCAGGTCGTGGTACCCGACGCCCTCGCCGGGCAGAAAGTCCTCGGCCTGGACGCGGACGGCGCCGCGCGGCAGCGGGTCGCCCTCGCCGGTGCGCAGCCAGCTCTCCAGCTTCTCGACGTCGTCCGTCTGGAAGATCGTCGTGTGGTACCCGTCCACCAGGGCCTGCCAGCCGCGCAGCGGGTCGATGAGCGAGGCCTCGTCGGTCATCCGCTCAGACAGGCCGTTCCACATCGTGTTGCTCCAGACGCGGCTCCCGCTCGCGACCTTGTCGAGGAACGGACGGCGCGCGACGACGTCGGCCGCGCTGTCGAAGTTGACCTCGTAGGCCACGGGCTGGTCGGCGCCGAACTTCTCGACGTCCGCCACGTTCGCGTCGGTGACCATGTGCATGTAGACGGCGCCGCGGTGCGTGGCCCGGAACTCCTGGACCTGCTCGACGGGCGCGTCCGACTTGTACAGGCCGTTGCGGACCGTGCCGGTCTCGGCGAGCACCGCCCAGATCTCCTCGCGGAACGGCCAGCCCTTGTCGAGGTTGACCAGGCCGCGGTCCTTCGCCAGGAGCATCGCCTGCTCCAGCGTGGGGATCCGCTCGTCGGTCAGCGCGGCCTGCGCGCCGCCGAGGCCCGCGCGCAGCCGGAGCCCCTCGATCTGCTCCAGCGTCAGGCTGTCCACGCGGCCGGTCCCGTTCGTGGTGCGGTCCACGGTCGTGTCGTGCATGAGCACGGGGACGCCGTCGGCGGTGAGCTGGACGTCGAGCTCGACGATCTCCGCGCCGTCCGCGAACGCGGCCAGGATCGCGGGGGCGCTGTTCTCGGGGGCCGCGCGCCACTGCGCACGATGGGCCGCGGTGAGGATCTTCGCGTTCGGGCCGTGGTCCAGCAGGTCGCGGTAGGCGCGCTCGGCGGGGGTGCCGCCGCCGTGGCCCGGGCCGCCGAACGCGGCGGGGGCGGCCGACGACGCCAGGGCGTCCCCGGTACCGATGTGCTGGGTCCCGGCGTGCTGGGCGCCGGCGCCGAGCACCGAGGCGGTGGCCCCGGACAGCAGCAGCGCGGCCGTGGTGACGACGGCCCCGACGCGGGTACGGATGCGTGAGTTCATGGGCCCGACTCTGGTGGTGGTGCCGGCCGCCGGGGCGAAGCGCACACGGCGGCCGGCTGAACACTCGCTGAACGTCAGCCCTGCCCGCAGGTCACGCGGGCGTCGGCCCAGTCGGCGTGGTCGAAGTTCTTGCCGTCCGGCCCCTCGTCGGCGACCAGCCGCAGGCGGCGCACGCCGGTGACGTCGACGTCGAGCGGCACGCCGCCGTCGTCGTTGGACAGGACCGGGGTCTCGGCGAGCAGCACGCCGTCGCCGTAGACGGCGAACCGCACGGAGCCGACGCCGGTGTCGCCGGGCTTGTCGAGCACCTCGTCGTCGATCCCGACGACGGCCGTGAACGCCGTGCAGGCGCCGCCGAGCCAGGCGGTCACCGAGCCGGTCGCGTGCATGCCGATGCCCTTGGCGTAGTTGGTGCCCGCGATCCGCAGCGGCGCTCCGTCGCCGCCCGCGGCCTCGCCGTTGGAGCGGTCGCGCTCGACCGGGCCGTAGCCGTTGCTCTGCTCGGTCCAGTCGAGGTCGGAGACGTAGGGGTTCCCGGTCGGGGCGGGCGGCGTGACCCACAGCGTGGCCTGGCTTGCGGCGACGTGGTCGCCACCACCACCGGGCGCGCCTGCGGCCCGGTAGTCGACGTCGACCGGCACCTCGAACGTGCCCGTCGCGCCGTCGGCGGGCACCCGGACCTGCCACGTGAAGCGCGCGGTCTGCCCGGCGGCGAGCCGCGCCACGGTGCGGGTGCCCTGGTCGGCGGTCCAGCCCTCGGGCAGGTCGGGCATCAGCCGCACGCGCGTGACGGCGCGGTCCGCCACCGTGAACGCGGCCGTCACCGTCACGGTGCTGCCGGGCTCGACGTCGGCCTGCTCCGGGTCGACCGTGATCGTGGCGTCCGGCCGGGCCTCCAGCGGCTCCAGGCACGACTCCCGGTCCCCGGTCGCCGCGCACACGACGGCCACGAAGCCCCCGTTGTCCGCCGTCGGGACCCGCAGCGTGTCCGCGGCCGTCGTGCGCACCGTCGAGTGCACGGTGGCCGACCCGTTCGCGCCGTCGTCCGTCAGCAGGTCGACGACCACCTTGGACCCGTGCGCGAGACCCGCCAGCGGGAGCCGCAGCGGCTCGCCCGAGCCCGCCCGCATGCCGCCCACGAACCAGCGGTCCCCGGAGCGGCGCGCGAGCACCGCGTCCTTCCCGGGCGTGCCGCTGAGCAGCCGCACCTCGTCCCAGGTCGTGGGGAGGTTCCGCAGGAACGGCAGCGCGTTCGGCTCGTCGTCGTACCCCTCGGGCTTGTCCGAGATGTGCTGCCAGCCCGACTCGTAGACGACCGCCATCGCGGCCTGCTGCGCCTTGGACGTCCTGGCGTTGTCGCGGGAGAAGACCACGGGCGTGAAGTCCATCGACCCGAGCACGTTGCGCGTGAACGGCACGATGAGGCTGCGCTCGGGGCTGATCCCGTTCTCCATGCCGCGCACGGCCTCGTAGCTCATGATGTGCGGCCAGGTCCGCTGCATCCCGGTGGGCAGGGCGGCGCCGTGGAAGTTGACCATCAGCTCGTACCGGGCGGTGTCGCGCGCGACGTCGTCGTACCACTGGTGGATCTCCTGCGAGTCGGAGTCCATGAAGTCCACCTTGATGCCGCTCACGCCCCACGACCTCAGGCGCGGCAGCCACTCGTCGCGCTGCTCCTGGGTGCGCAGGTCGCGGCTGTGGAACCAGACGATCACGTCGACGCCGCGGGTGTGCGCGTAGCGGACCGTGCGCGGCACCCAGCTCGCGTCCCAGCCCTCGTCGAGCAGCACGTACTCCCAGCCGTTGCGCGCGGACAGGTCGACGAAGTCCCGCTGGCGCGCCTCGTCGCGCGGGCTGCTCCCGTCGGTCAGCCAGCTCCAGCTCGACCGGCCAGGCCTGATCCAGTCAGCACCCGGGTCCAGGGCGGCGGGCGTGGCGAGGTCGTCCACCAGCGTGGAGCCGACGACGCCGGCCAGGTCGCCGACGATCGCGACCCGCCACGGGGTGGACAGGTCGCCCGTCGTGGTGACGGGGCGGCCCTCGAAGAGGTCGATTCCGTAGCTCAGCGAGCCGGCCTCGTGCGTCAGGTGCGAGCCCGAGTAGTCGCCGTGCAGGTCGGCCTCCGTGACCAGCACGTACCGGTCGCCCTGCCCGAACAGCACCGGGTACCCGACGCTGCCGGAGCCGTTGCCCGCCGCGGCGGTCGTCGTGCTCCACTCCGCCTCGTAGTTGACGGCGTACGAGCGCTGCATCCACGCCGGGCCGTCCGCGGCCGGCTCCCACGCGCCCGACTCGTCGTCGACCCGGTGCTCGCCCGGGCCGTCCAGCAGGTAGCGGTAGGCGACGCCGTCGTCGGACACGCGGACCGCGATCCGCAGCCGCGCGCCGGCCGGGTCGGCGAACGTGAACACGGACTCGCGGTGGGTGTAGCTGCGGCGCTCGCGCTTGCCGGTGCTCATCGAATAGGTGTCGGAGACGGTGCGGTCCTGCCGGCCGGCGAATGTCAGCCCGGTGGTCAGGTCGCCGTCGCTGCCCCGCAGGCCCAGGCGCGTGGCAGAGAGCACCGTGTCGCCGTCGGCGAGCACGTCGAGCGCCACCTGCCCGGCGGCGTCCAGGTGCAGCAGCCCGTCCAGGTGCGAGCCCCGCGGACCCTCCACCCGCCAGCTCGACGCCGTCCCGCCCGCCGGGTCCGGGCCGGTGCCGCCTGCCGGAGCCGCGCTCGCGCTGCCCGCGACCACCAGGCCGCTCGCGACGAGGGCGACGGCTGACACCGCTGTCACCAGATGGAGAGCAGGACGGAACGCTGGTACGAGCTTCACGAGGTCTCCCTTGACTTCGGTCCGGTGCGCCGCCCAGAAGGCTAGGCGGCGCACCGGACCAGGTCAACAGGCGTTCTCGCACGTCCTGCCCTTGCTACTGCCGGCCTGGGCGCAGGTCGAGGCGGCGCAGGAGCTGGGCGTTGAGCGCCACGACCACGGTCGACAGCGACATCAGGACGGCGCCCGCCGACATCGGCATCACGAAGCCGATCGGCGCCAGCACGCCCGCGGCCAGCGGCACCGAGATCAGGTTGTACCCGGCCGCCCACCACAGGTTCTGCTTCATCTTGCGGTAGCTGGCCCGCGACAGCTCGATCACGGACAGCACGGACCGGGGGTCGTCGCTGGCGAGGATGACGCCCGCGGAGGCGATCGCCACGTCGGTGCCGGCCCCGATCGCGATGCCGACGTCGGCCTGGGCGAGCGCCGGGGCGTCGTTCACGCCGTCGCCGACCATCGCGACCTTGCGGCCCTCGGCCTGGAGCTGCGCGACCTTGGCGGACTTGTCCTCCGGCCGGATGCCGGCGAAGAACCGGTCGACGCCGAGCTGGTCCGCGACGGACCGGGCCACGGCCTCGGCGTCGCCCGTGATCATGACCACCTGGACGCCCCGGTCGTGCAGCGCGCGGACGGCGTCCGCGGACTCGGCCCGCACCTCGTCGGCGAGCTTGATCGCGCCGACCACCGCGCCGTCGCGCAGCACGTGCAGGATGATCGCGCCGTCCTTGCGCCAGGTCTCTGCCACCGCGAGCTCGTCCTGCCGGTTCTCCTCCAGCAGGCGCGGCCCGCCGACGCGGACCTCGTGCTCGTCGACGGTGGCCGTCACGCCCACGGCGGGCGACGAGGCAAACCCGGTGGCACGCGGGACCGTGAGGCCCCGCTCCTGCGCCGCCCGCACGATCGCCCGGGCCAGCGGGTGCTCGCTGTCCGACTCGGCGGCGGCCGCGAGCGCCAGCAGCGTGTCGGCGTCGAGACCGGGCTCGCCGGAGGGCTGTACGTCGAGCTGCACGTCGGCGACCGTGGGCTCGCCCTTGGTCAGGGTGCCGGTCTTGTCGAACAGCACGGTGTCGACGGTGCGCATGCTCTCCAGCGCCAGGCGGTCCTTGATCAGCACGCCCCCGCGGGCGGCGCGCTCCGTGGCGATCGAGACGACGAGCGGGATCGCGAGGCCCAGGGCGTGGGGGCAGGCGATGACGAGCACGGTCACGGTGCGGATCACGGCGTCGTCGGGCAGCCCGGCGAGCGACCAGACGACGGCGGTCAGAGCCGCCGCGCCCAGCGCGAACCAGAACAGCCAGCCCGCGGCGGTGTCGGCGAGGCGCTGCGCGCGCGAGGACGAGGCCTGGGCCTCGGCCACCAGCCGCTGGATGCCGGCCAGGGCGGTGTCGTCGCCGGTGGCGGTGACCTCGACGCGCAGGCCGGAGTCGGTCGCGACCGTTCCGGCGGTCACGGGCTCGCCGGGGCCGCGCGGGACGGTGCGCGACTCCCCCGTCACCATGGACTCGTCCATCTCCGCCCGGCCGTCGACGACGCGCCCGTCGGCGGGGACGCTCCCGCCCGGCCGCACCACGACGACGTCGCCGACCACGAGGTCGGCCGGCGCGACCTTGACGACCTGGTCGCCGTCGACCCGTTCGGCCTCGTCCGGCAGCAGGGCCGCGAGCGAGTCCAGGGCCGACGTCGTCTGCGCGAGCGAGCGCATCTCGATCCAGTGGCCCAGCAGCATGATCACGATCAGGAGCGCGAGCTCCCACCAGAAGTCGAGCTGGTGGTCGAGCAGCCCGAGGCTGGCGCCCAGCGACGCGACGAACGCGACCGTGATGGCCAGGCCGATCAGCAGCATCATCCCGGGCTTGCGGGAGCGCAGCTCGGAGACGGCGCCGGTGAGGAACGGCGAGCCGCCCCAGACGTACATGACGGTGCCGAGCACCGGCGGGATCGCGGTGGCCCAGGCGGCGTCGGGCAGCTCGTAGCCCAGGATCATCGCGAACATGCCGGAGAACGCGACGACCGGCACCGCCAGGAGGAGCATGATCCAGAACAGCCGCCGGAACTGGCCGACGTGGTCGCCGTGCCCGGCGTGACCCATGTGGCCGGCGTGGGTGTCGTGACCGGCGTGGGCGTCGTGACCGGCGTGCTCGTCATGTCCCGTGTGGTCGGTGTCGTGGCCTGCATGCTCGCGGGTGGGGGTACTTCCGTGCGCCGTGTGCTCCTCGTGCGACATGTGCTCGTGGTGCGCATGCTCGTCGGGCACGGCGGGGCCGGGTGCGACAGGCTGCACGGTGGGGTGCTGGTGTGGCTCGTTCATGGATCGGCTCCTGGGTTGAGCAGAGCATGCCCGGTGGGGCAGCAACACCTCATGTATACCCCTAGGGGGTATCGACGTCAAGCGTCCGGCCTCCGGGCAGCCGAGGATCCAGGAGCGCCCACGACAACGAGGTGTGTTGCTCAGCGTGGACAAGTCCCACACTGAGCAACACACCTCGTTGCCTTACGGCCGCCCTGGCGCGACCCTGAAGCCCCGCAACTAAGCCTCAGGTTGAGGTTCAGGGTTTGGCCAAGGCTCGGGTTCAGGTCGAGGTCGAGACTCGACGGACCCGGGCCGGTGCGTCGCTAGACGTCGACGTGGGACCCGAGCAGCACCGTGCGGTCACGGGGCAGGTTGAAGTGCTCGGCGGCGTCCGCCGTGATGTACGACGTCGCGATGAACAGCCGCTTGCGCCAGGCCGGCATCCCCGGCTCCTTGCCGAGCCGGAGCTGGATGCGGGACAGGAAGTACGTCGCGTTGTCCAGGTCGAGCCGGCCCTCGGTGTCCTCCGGGCCGAGCTGGGCCAGCGCCGCGGGCACGTCCGGCCGTTCGTCGTACCCGAACCGCACGGTGAGGTGCGTGATGCCGTCCCGGCCCTCGCCGAGGTGCTCGACGACCACGCGGTCCTCGTCCGTCAGGCGCGGCACGATGGCGACGTCGACCGCCACGACCGCCACCTGCTCGTGCCGCACGTGGTTGTGCTCGACGTTCGCGCGCAGCGCGAGCGGCGCCGTCTCGCTCCCGCGGTTGAGGAAGATGGCCGTGCCGCTGACCACCTGCACGGGAGCCTTGCGGGTCCGCAGCCCGTCCACGAAGGCGCGCAGCGACCCCTCCATGGCCTCGCGCTTGGCGCTGACGATCTCGCGCCCGCGCTGCCAGGTGGTCATGACGGTGAACGCGGTCACCGCGATCACGAGCGGCAGCCACGCGCCGTGCACGAGCTTGGTCAGGTTCGCCGCGAGGAACAGCAGGTCGATCGTCAGCAGCACGGCGGCCATCGACGCCAGCACCCACTTCGGCACGTTCCACGTCTTCCAGGCCACGTAGAAGAACAGCGTCGTCGTGATCGTGATGGTGCCGGTCACGGCCATGCCGAAGGCGTAGGCCAGCGAGGCCGAGTTGCGGAACGCGAAGACCAGGGTGAGCACCGAGACCATGAGCAGCCAGTTGATCCACGGCACGTAGATCTGGCCACGCTCGGACCGGGAGGTGTGCAGGATCCGCAGGCGCGGCAGGTAGCCGAGCTGCGCGGCCTGCGCCGTCACCGAGAACGCGCCGGTGATGACGGCCTGGGACGCGATCACCGTCGCGGCGGTGGCCAGGACCACCATCGGGATCAGCGCCCAGTCCGGCGTCAGCAGGAAGAACGGGGCCGACAGGTTGGCGCGGTCCTGGAGGATCAGCGCGCCCTGGCCCATGTAGCTCAGGGTGCACGCCGGGAGCACCAGGAAGATCCACCCGACCGAGATCGGCCGGCGGCCGAAGTGGCCCATGTCGGCGTACAGCGCCTCGGCGCCCGTCACGGACAGCACGATCGCGGCGAGCGCGAAGAACGCCAGGTCGAACCGGCCGGCCAGGAAGCCCAGGGCGTACGTGGGCGAGAGCGCCTTGAGGATGCCGGGCTCGCTGGCCACGCCCCAGATGCCGCACGCGCCGATCGCGACGAACCACGTGATCATCACGGGGCCGAACAGCCGGCCGACGGCCGCCGTCCCGAACTTCTGCGCGGCGAAGAGGAGCACGATGATCACGGCGGTGACCGGGACGATCCAGCCCTCGAACTCGGGGTTGATGATCTTCAGGCCCTCGACCGCCGAGAGCACCGAGATGGCCGGCGTGATCATGCTGTCCCCGAGGAACAGCGCGGCGCCGAACAGGCCGAGCCCGGCCAGCGTGAGGGTGATCCGCGTCGACCCGTTCCTCGCCCACCGGCGCAGCAGCGTGATCAGGGCCATGATGCCGCCCTCGCCGTCGTTGTCGACCCGCATCGCCAGCAGCACGTACGTGATGGTGACGATGAGCATCACCGACCAGAAGATCAGCGAGACGACGCCGTAGACGTTCTCCGTGGTGGCCGGCACCGGGTGCGGGTCCGCCGGGTTGAAGACCGTCTGGAGGGTGTAGATCGGGCTGGTGCCGATGTCGCCGAACACGACGCCGAGCGCGCCGACCACGACGGCGAGCCGCAGGGCCTCCGCGGGTCGCGGGACGAGGCCGGGCGGGCGGATTGCAGTAGTCACCCGTGGAACCTAAGGCGGATACCGCGTGGCACGCGCGGCATTGACGGTTTCTTAACACCCTCCGCGTCACACCGCGGGCGTCCGGCCGGGCCTGGCCCGACGCCGCCGGGGGCTCAGTCGAGCGGGGAAAGGAACTCGCGGAACTCGCCGGGCGTGGTGTGCAGTCCCCAGATGCGCTCGGCGACGGCGTCAGGGCCTCGTTCAGGATCGTCGGCGGGTATTGCGCCGGGGATCACGAGCTGCCTCACCCGGATGCCCTCGGGCTCCAGGGCGTCGTGCAGCATCTGCCCGTAGGCGCTCTCCCCGGCGAAGCCGATGGACGTGCCCGCGTACCCGGCGCGCGGGCGCACCGAGGTGCCGCCGTTGATGAGCACGACCGTGCCGGTGCCCGCCTCCCGCATGCCGGGCAGCACCGCGTTCACGGCGGCCACGGGGCCGAGCACGGAGAACCGGACGGCCTCCAGGATGTCCGCCGCGGGGGTCTCCGTGACGGGCCGCAGGTAGTGGCGGGCGGGCAGCGGGCTGTACTGGAGCACGGAGACCGGCCCCAGATCGGCGGCCGCGGCGGTCAGGGCCGCCGCGAGCGCGTCGGCGTCCAGCACGTCGGCCGCGTAGCCCCGGGCGGTGACGCCGTCGCCCGCCAGCTCGGCGGCCAGCGCGTCGACCTTGTCCTGGCTGCGGGAGATCAGCGCGACGGCGAAGCCCTCGCGCGCGAAGCGCCGCGCGACGGCCTGGCCGACGCCGGGTCCGGCGCCGATGATGGCGATGGTGGACATGCGACGAGTCCTCTCGTAGGTGTCGCTCGAAGGTGTCGACTCGACGCTACGTCCGGTGGGGCGGGTGGGCCAGGCACTGTCAGGGCACCCCTCGTCGCCCGCGCCCTCACCGCTCGTTCGGGATGAGCCGCCAGGCCACCACGGCCGCGACCGCGACCAGCACCGCCGCCACCACGCACGTCGTCTGCAGCGACGCGACGAACGCCTCGCGCGCCGCGTCCAGCACGGCAGCCTCCAGGCCGGCCGCCTGCTCCCCCGCCACGGCGACCGCCGAGGCGAGCGAGTCGCCGGCCTGGGCCGCGGCGTCGGGCGCCAGGCCCGCGGGCAGGGCGACCCGGCCCTGGTAGCCGAGGGTGACCAGGGAGCCGAGCACGGCGACGCCCAGCGCGACGCCGAGCTCGTACGCCGTCTCGGAGATCGCCGAGGCCCCGCCCGCCTTGGCCGGCGGGACGGCGGAGACCACGGCGTCCGTGGTGAGCGTCATCGCGAGCCCCACGCCGAGGCCGGCCGGGACCAGGGCGAGCGCGAGCCAGACGTAGTGGTCGGCGCCCTCGGCTACGGCGATCGCGACCATGCCCAGCGCGGTGACCGCCAGCCCGAGCGCGATGGCGCGGCCACGGCCGAACTTCCGCAGCGACCAGCCCACCACCACGACCACCGCGATGGACGCCAGGGTGGCGGGCAGCTCGGCGACGCCCGCGACCAGCGGCGAGAACCCGCGCACGAGCTGCAGGTACTGCGAGAAGAAGAACAGCATGCCGGTCAGCGCGAAGATCGCGATCAGGTTGGCCGCCACCGCCCCGCTGAACGCCGGCACCTTGAACAGGCCGACGTCGAGCAGCGGGCCGCGGCCGTCCGCCGCGAGCCGGTTCTGCCGCCGCACGAACCAGACACCGGAGCCCACCGCGAGCGCCAGCACGCCGATCGCGAGCGCGTCGACGCCCTCGGACGCGGCGTGCTTGATGGCCCAGACCAGCGGCATGACGGCGGCGAACGACAGGAGCACGGACAGCAGGTCGAGGCGGCCGGGGTGCGGGTCCTTCGCCTCGGGCAGCAGCACGGCGCCGGCGACCACCAGGACCAGCACGACGGGCACGTTGACGAGGAAGACCGAGCCCCACCAGAAGTGCTCCAGCAGCAGCCCGCCGACCAGCGGCCCGACCGCGGCGCCGCCGCCCGCCGCGGCGGACCAGACGGCGATGGCGCGGCTGCGCTCGGCGGCGTCGGGGAACAGCGTGCGGATGAGGGAGAGCGTCGAGGGCATGATCGTGGCACCCGCGACGCCGAGCAGCAGGCGGGCGGCGATCAGGGTCTCCGCGTTGGGCGCGAACGCCGCGAGCGCCGAGGCGACGCCGAAGGCGGTGGCGCCGATGAGCAGCAGGCGCTTGCGCCCGATCCGGTCGGCCAGGGTGCCCATGGTGACCAGGAGCCCGGCGATGGCCAGCGAGTAGATGTCGCCGATCCACAGGACCTGGGTGGCGGTGGGCGCGAGGTCGCGCGTGAGCGACGGCACGGCCAGGTAGAGCACGGTGCCGTCGATCGCCAGCAGGCCGACCGCCAGCACGAGGACGGCGAGCGCGGCCCACCGGCGGCGCACGGAGAGAAGGGGAGCAGGAGCGGTCACCCGCGTAACTGTACCGTCTAGCCGGTACAGTTTTCTAGGACGGGGCCTGTGACGCGGCCTATAGTGCGTGCCGGGCGGTGCGACGAACACGGGAGGCGGCGATGGGCAGGACGGCGGGCAGGAGCCCGGAGCAGACGCGCGCGGCGATCCTGGACGCGGCGAGCCGGCTGGTCCGCGAACGCGGAGTCTCCGCGAGCCTCGACGACGTCGCGCGCCGGGCCGGCGTGTCCAAGGGCGGGCTGCTCTACCACTTCGCGAACAAGCACGACCTGCACCTCGCCCTGGCGACCGACTGGCTGGAGCGGTTCCGCACCGCGGTGCTCGCCGCGATCCCCGCCGACGACGACGCCCCCGGCCGCCTCACCCGCGCCTACGTGCGCGTCTCGATCGACGGCGCCCTGGACGCCGCGGCCTCGCGCGACGCGCTCGTGGTGATCGCGCACCTGTCGAGCGTGGACGCCGTCATCGACCTGGCCCGGGCCGACGCGCGCCGCTGGAACGACGACCTCCGGGCGGACGGCCTGCCCGAGGACGTGCTCTCGCTCGTGGTGGCGGCAGCGGACGGCGCGAGCGCGCAGCCCGCCTGGGGCGGCGAGCCGACGCCTCAGGAGCTGGCCCGGCTGCGCGAGCAGCTGCTGGCGCTCACGATGCTCGACGGCTGACGCCGTCAGGCCGCACCGTCGTCAGGCCGCCGCTCTGCCAGGCCACAGCGTCGTCAGACCGCCTCGCTCCCCCGGTCGAACCGGGCGCGGCTCTCGCGCAACTGCTGCCCGTGGTCCTGGGCCCAGTCCACGAAACCGTGCGCGAGGTCCATGAGCTTCCAGCCGAGCGGGGTCAGCTCGTACTCGACGCGCGGCGGCACCTCGGCGTAGGCGGTGCGGGTGATCATCCCGTCGCGCACCAGGCCGCGGAGGGTCTTGCTGAGCATCCGGTGCGAGACGCCGGCCACGACCTCCTGGATGGCGGAGAACCGCTGCGGGCCGTCGGAGAGGGAGGCCACCACGAGCAGCGTCCACCGGTCGGCCACCTGGCCCATGAGGTCCCGGGTCAGCTCGTGCGTCTCGCTGTCGCACGGCGAGTCGGGCCCCCCGGGCATCCGTGCCGCCAGGCCGTCCAGACGCGTGTCACGCGAGATCCGCACCATGCCGCATTGCTTCCTCTCCGGTTACCGACGCACTCCGAAGTGCGTGTTCGAAAGCTGGATTACCCGCTTCTGCGCACTGTTGTGTCACGTGGACCAACCACCCCGGCCCCGCGTTCGTTCCCGCGCCCGGGCGGGTCCACCGACAGCACTCACGGAAGCGAAGGACGAGCAATGCTCAAGATCGGAATCATCCTCGGCAGCACCCGCCCCGGCCGCAACGGCGAGGCCGTGGCCAAGTGGGTCTACGAGATCGCGTCGCAGCGCACGGACGCCGAGTTCGAGCTCGTCGACCTGGCGGACTACCCCCTGCCGCACCTCGACGAGCCCATGTCCCCGGCGATGGGCCAGTACGCCCACGACCACACCAAGGAGTGGGCCGCCAAGGTGGCCGAGTTCGACGGCTACGTGTTCGTGACGCCGGAGTACAACCACTCCACCTCGGGCGTGCTCAAGAACGCCCTCGACTTCGTCTACGGCGAGTGGAACAACAAGGCGGCCGGCATCGTCTCCTACGGCGGCGTCGGCGGCGCCCGCGCCGCGGAGCACCTGCGCCTCATCCTCGCGGAGCTGCAGGTCGCCACGGTGCGCCAGCAGGTCGCGCTGTCGCTGATCACCGAGTTCGAGAACTACTCGGTGTTCAAGCCGGGCGAGCACCTGACCCCGGCGCTGGACACGCTGCTGGACCAGACGGTCGCCTGGTCCGCCGCGCTGGAGCCGCTGCACGCCTGACACCCCGCAGCAACCACTCGTTGAGTGCGGGGTATTTGCGCTTCTGAGCGGTCCAGAAGCGCAGATACCCCGCACTCAACGAGGCGTCAGCGGCGGAAGGTGCGCAGGCGCAGGCTGTTGCCGACCACGAACACGCTGGAGAACGCCATCGCGGCGCCGGCCAGCATCGGGTTGAGCAGGCCGAGGGCCGCCAGCGGGATCGCTGCGACGTTGTACCCGAAGGCCCAGAACAGGTTGGTCCGGATGGTGCCGAGCGTCCGGCGCGACAGCCGGATCGCGTCGGCGGCCGAGGTGAGGTCGCCGCGCACGAGCGTGATGTCCGCCGCCTCGATCGCGGCGTCGGTGCCCGTGCCCATCGCCAGGCCCAGGTCGGCCTGCGCGAGCGCCGGGGCGTCGTTGACGCCGTCCCCGACCATCGCCACGATCCGGCCCTCGGCCTGCAGCTTCGCCACGACGTCGGCCTTGTCCTGCGGCATGACCTCGGCGATCACCTCGGTGATCCCCACGGCGGCGGCGACCTGCTCCGCGACGGCCCGGTTGTCGCCGGTGAGCAGAACGGGCGTCAGCCCGAGCGCCACGAGCTGGGCGACGGCGTCGGCGCTGGTCGGCTTCACCTGGTCGGCCACCACCAGGATGCCGCGGGCCTGCCCGTCCCAGCCGACGGCGACCACGGTCCGGCCCTCGCCCTCCGCGCGGGCCTTGGCCCGAGCCAGGTCCTGAGGCAGGTACTGGGACCAGTCGGCGAGCAGGCTCTCGCGCCCGACGACGACGGCGTGCCCGTCGACGACGCCCTGCACGCCCTGGCCCTGGACGCTCTCGAACGACTCCGGCGTCGGCAGGTCGCCGACCTCCTGGGTGGCGCCCTTGGCGACGGCCTGCGCCACGGGGTGCTCGGAGGCGTCCTCCAGGGCGCCCGCGAGCCGCAGCAGCTCTGCGCGCGAGGTGCCGTCGGCGGGGACGGCCTCCTGGAGCGTCATCCGGCCGGTGGTGACGGTGCCGGTCTTGTCGAGCACCACGGTGTCCACCTTGCGGGTGGACTCCAGCACCTCCGGCCCCTTGATGAGGATGCCGAGCTGGGCCCCGCGGCCGGTGCCCACCAGCAGCGCGGTCGGGGTGGCCAGCCCCAGGGCGCAGGGGCAGGCGATGATCAGCACCGCGACGGCGGCGGTCAGCCCGGCCGCGGCGGGGAACCCGGCGCCGAGCCAGAAGCCCAGGGTCGCCACCGCGATCGCGATGACCACCGGGACGAAGATGCCGGAGACCCGGTCGGCCAGGCGCTGGATCTCCGCCTTGCCGGACTGCGCGTCCTCGACCAGGCGCGCGA
Source organism: Promicromonospora sp. NPDC059942 (assembly GCF_042731755.1). Classification (NCBI taxonomy): domain Bacteria; kingdom Bacillati; phylum Actinomycetota; class Actinomycetes; order Micrococcales; family Promicromonosporaceae; genus Promicromonospora; species Promicromonospora sp. NPDC059942. The sequence continues at coordinate 443,515 of NZ_JBHWLR010000004.1, read as the reverse complement.
TCCGCGCGAGCTGGGTGCCCGACCCGACCTCGGTGGCCCGCACCACGAGGCGGCCGCCCGAGTTCACGGTCGCCCCGGCCACGGTGTCGCCGACGCCGACCTCGACCGGGACGGACTCCCCCGTGAGCAGCGACGCGTCGATCGCGGACGAGCCGGCGACGACCACGCCGTCGGTCGCGACCTTCTCCCCCGGCCGCACCACGAACTCGTCACCCACGGCCAGGGTCTCGACCGGCACGCGCGTCTCGGCACCGTCGCGCAGCACCGCGACGTCCTTCGCGCCCAGCTCCAGCAGCGCGCGCAGCGCGGCGCCCGCCCGGCGCTTGGACCGCTTCTCGAAGTACCGCCCGGCCAGCACGAACATCGTGACGCCGGTGGCCACCTCGAGGTAGATGTTGGCGGCGCCGTCGGACGGCGCGACCGTCAGCTCGAACCCGTGCGTCATCCCGGGCTCGCCCGCCGTGCCGAGGAACAGCGCGTACAGGGACCAGCCGAAACCGGCCAGCACGCCCAGCGAGACGAGGGTGTCCATGGTGGCGGCGCCGTGCCGCAGGTTCGTCCACGCCGCCCGGTGGAACGGCCACGCCCCCCACAGCGCGACGGGGGCCGCCAGCACGAGCGACGCCCACTGCCAGTACGTGAACTGCCAGGCCGGGACCATCGCGAGCGCGATCACCGGCACGGTGAGCACGACCGTCGTGATCAGCCGGTCCCGCAGCGCGGACAGCTCCCGGTCCTGCGCGCCGGGCGCGCCGTCGTCGTCCGCGGGCGCCTCGGGGGGCGCGGGCAGGACGGCGGTGTAGCCGGTCTTCTCGACCTCGGCCACCAGGGCGCCCAGGTCGTACCCGGCGGGCGCGGTGACCTTCGCCTTCTCCGTGGCGTAGTTGACGCTCGCCGTCACGCCGTCGAGGCGGTTGAGCTTCTTCTCGATCCGCATGGCGCACGACGCGCAGGTCATGCCGCCGATCTCCAGGTCGACCGTGGTCATCGGCTCGTCCGTGCGGGACGTGGTGCCGGACATCAGCCCCTCCCCTCCGTGTCCAGGACGAAGCGTGCGGTGTGCACGTCCCCGTCCACCTTGAAGTCCAGGTACAGCAGGTAGCGGCCCGGGGTGGGCGCCTCGGTCATGAACGTGACGTCCGGCCCGGACACCGCACCCGGCGCGGGCTCGTCGCCCTCGGGGTGCACGTGCAGGTAGGCCAGGTCGCCCGCGCGCAGCGCGACGAGGTGCCCGAAGGCGCCGAGGTACGGCTCCAGGTCCGTGACCGGCTCGCCGTCGCGCGTGACGGTCGCCGTCAGCGTCGACTCCCCGCTCGCGCTCAGGTCCCCCGTGAGCGTCGCGGTGTACCCGCCGGTCGTGTCGGACGCCGACACCGCCGTCGCCGGCCGCGCGTCGAGGTCGCCCGCGACGTCGACCGTCCGGCCGAGCGTCAGGTTCTCGCCGGTCGCCTCGGGGACGAAGTCCGCGAGCACGCGGTAGGTGCCCGCCTCGTCCCAGGTCCACGGCATCGACCAGACGCCGTCGGCAGACATCGTCGGGTGCACGTGGCGGAACCGCTCGCCGTCGGAGCGGACGACGACCAGGTGCAGCTCCTTGTCGTGCTCCGTGGCGAACTCGGTCACCGCCGCGCCGTCGGCCGAGGTGATCGAGAACGAGAGTGCGCCCCGCTCGCCCACCTCGTCCGGGACGGTCACGGGGCTCAGGAGCAGGCCGTCCTGCTCCAGAGACAGCCCGCGCACCGGCGCCGGGCCGGCGCCGCCGGACCCGTGGGCGCCGGCCGGCTCCTCGCCGGACTCGCCGCCCGCGTCCCCGTGGCCCGCACCGGACATCTCCATGTCGTCGGACCCGGAGGCCCCGTCGGCCCCGGCCGCCGCCGACCAGGCGACGACCGAGGCCTCCGGGACGACCGCGCCCGCGACGGCGAAGGACGCGACGAACAGCGCCGCGAGCCCCCCGCCGTACAGGCCCAGCCGCTGGGGCGCGTTCATGAGAGACGCGCCGCCTCGTATCCCGCCTCGTCCACGGCGGCCAGGACCGCGGCCTCGTCCAGCGCCGCGGCGCTGCGGACCACGAGCCGGCCGGTCGCCGCGCTGACGTCGACCTGCTCCACGCCCGGGAGGCGGCTCACCTCGCCGCGCACCGACATCTCGCAGTGCCCGCAGGTCATCCCCGTCACCTGGTACTCGCTCGTCGTCATCGTCTCGCCTCTCGGTGTTGATACCTTGCTACCCCTAGGGGGTAACCGTATGTCGCTCACCATATACCCCTCAGGGGTATCGCGCGCAACATCGCGTCCGGGCATCGCCAGGCGGTGCGACCGCAGAAAAGGGCTGCGCCGGACCCGCCGCCCCTGACAGGGTGGCGCGATGGACGCCACCGGGAACGAGACACGGGCCGCCTGGGCCGTCGCATCGCGCAAGTACGAGGACGAGTACGCCGAGCACCTCGCGCTGGCCCGCACCGCCGAGCTCCTGCCCGCCGAGGTCGACGCCCTGGGCGACCTCGTCGCCGGCGCCGACGTGGTGCACCCGATGAGCGGCCACGGGCTCGACGACATCGCGCTCGCGCGCCTGGGGGCGCGCTCCGTGCACGGGCTCGACTACAGCGAGGCCGCCGTCTCCAGCGCGCAGCGGCGGGCGGACGAGCTCGGCCTGCCGTGCCGCTACACCCGGGCGACCCTGCCCGCGAGCGGGCTGGACGACGCCTGTGCCGACCTGGTCTACACGGGCAAGGGGGCGCTGATCTGGCTCGCCGACCTCGGGGCACTCTTCGGGGAGGCGCACCGCCTGCTGCGGCCGGGCGGCCGCCTCTACGTTTACGAGGCGCACCCGCTGGTGCCGCTGTGGGACTGGGACGCCGACGAGATCCAGGTGCGCCCCGACCGCGGGTACTTCGCCCCCGCGCACGTGAACGACACCTTTCCCGGCAACGGCGCCGTGGAGCGGCAGCACACGCTCGCGGGCATCGTCACGGCCTGCCTGGGCGCGGGGTTCGCGATCGAGGAGCTGCACGAGCACCCGGAGCCGTTCTGGCACCCCGAGGGCTTCACCGCCGTCGCCTGGGACGGACGCGTGCCCAACACGTTCAGCCTGCTCGCGCGCCGGACCTGACCGCTACGGTCAGGACATGTTTCCCCTGGAGATCGTTCCCGTCGCGATATTCGTCGTCCTGCTCTTCCTGTACCTGACCGTCAGCGGGCACCTGCGCGAGAGCGGAAAGGCGATCGAGCGGGTCGAGCGAAAGGTCGACCTGATCCTCGATCATCTCGATATCGAATGGCCGAGCGCCGACGGGATCTCGCCGGAAGCCCTGGCCGAGATCGACCGGCACATCTGGTCCGACCGCCGGATCCAGGCGATCAAGCTGTACCGGGAAGCCACCGGCCTCGGGCTCGTGGAGGCGAAGGTGTGGGTCGACCGGCGTGCGGAGCAGGGTCCGGCCGACGACCGCAGCTCCTGAGCGCACCCCTCGGGACCCACGACCGCCGCCCCTCTCCTGACCCGTCCGGACGCTCCCCGCAAAACCTCATTTCGGCGACAATTCACCTTCCCGATCGGTAGGGTTGCTGACGTCGCGCCTGTGTAGTGACCGGGCGGGCTTTCTCTTTGTGGAGTGATGATCAGGAGGACGCATGAGCTTTGCCTCACGCGTATTTGAGAACCGTAGGTCGGTCGTCTCGGTGGGGGTGGTGGCGCTCTTCGGCGCGGGTCTGGTCGGCTTCGCGCTCCTCTACGACGGCGAGGCCACCGCCGACGTCGACCTGAACGACTCGGGCGTCTGGGTGACCCAGACGGCGAAGGGCAACCTCGGCCGGTTCAACTACGAGGCCAAGACCATCGACGGCGTGCTGGTGGCCGGCGGCGGGGGGAGCTTCGACGTGGAGCAGAACGCCCAGCGCGTGCTCCTCGACAGCACGGGCAGCTCGTCCGCGAGCCCGGTGAACCCGGCGCAGCTCGCGTTCGACACCACCATGAACTTCCCCGCGGGCGCGCAGGTCGCCGCGGGCGGCGCCACCACGGCGGTGTACGACGCCGAGACCGGCCGGGCGTGGGTGATGCCGTTCGACTCGGCGGCGTTCGACGAGAAGGAGCTCAAGCCCACGGTCGAGGCCGGCAAGGGCGGCAAGCTCGCGGTGGGCAAGGACGGCACCGTGTTCCTGGCCGTGCCGGCCGACGGCAAGCTCTACACGATCCCCACCAGCTCGCAGGGCGTCGCCGAGGACGCCGACGAGTCGTCGCTCCCCGTGAGCGCCGACGCCACGGTGCTGGTCTCCGGGGTGGGCGACAAGCCCGTGGTGCTCGACCAGTCCACCGGCAACCTCGTGCTGCCGGGCGGCGACACCGTCACGATCGAGGAGGGCGCGCAGAGCATGCTGCAGCAGCCCTCCGACAAGGCGGAGAACGTGGTGCTGGCCACCCCGAAAGCGCTGGTGACGGTGCCGGTCGGCGGCGGGAAGCCGACCACGCTCGGCTTCCAGGGCGCGGGCGGCGGCACGCCGTCCGCCCCGGTGCAGCTCGGCGGCTGCCTCTACGGGGCGTGGGCCGGCGGCCAGGTGATGCGGGACTGCGCGGGCACGGACAACGACGTCAACGAGGTGCTCGAGGGCGTGGGCGCCGGGATGAACCTGGTCTACCGGGTCAACCGGAACGTGATCGTGCTCAACGACATGGCGGGCGGCCTGCTGTGGATGGCCGCCGAGAAGTTCGAGGTGGTCGACAACTGGAAGCTCACGATCCCCAAGGACGGCAAGGGCGACAAGACCGAGACCGAGGAGGCCACGCCGGAGCAGGTCGACCAGGCCGTGACCGACCGGAGCAGGCCCAACCGTGCCCCCAAGGCGGTGGACGACACGTTCGGCGTACGGCCCGGGCGCACCACCGTGCTCAACGTGCTGGGCAACGACTCGGACCAGGACGGCGACGTGATGGTGGCGTCGGTCAAGGGTGAGGTCGAGGGCGACATCACGGTGGACCGCGTGCTCGACGGCTCGGCGCTGCAGGCGAACGTGCCCGACGGCGCGACCGGGACCACCAGCTTCACGTACGAGGTGAACGACGGCCGGGGCGGCGTCGACGAGGGCTCCGTGGACGTCAAGGTGGTGCCGCCGGAGGAGAACAACGCCCCCGAGCAGCCGGGCAAGCCGGTGCTCGTGGTGGGCCAGGGCGGGCTGGGCACCATCAAGGTGCTGCCCTACTTCAAGGACCCGGACGGCGACGACATGTTCCTGTCCAGCGCCACCACGGCCGACCCCCTGGACGAGGTGCGGTTCCGGCCGGACGGCACCGTCGAGTTCCGGGACGGCGGCACCGTGACGGGCAACAAGATCGTCGACGTCCTGGTGTCCGACGCCATGGGCCAGTCCTTCCCTGGCACCCTGATCGTCAACGTGGTCGCCACCAACGTGCCGCCCGTCGCGGTGCAGGACCACGTGGCGGTGCTGGCCGGCGAGCCGGTGACGGTGGACCCGGTGGCCAACGACTTCGACCCCAACGGCGACGACTTCCGGCTGATCCGGGTCGACGACAAGCAGGGCGCGACGATCACGACCAACGCCACGGCCGAGACCTTCAAGTTCATGTCGGAGACCACCGGCTCGTACGACGTGATCTATCACGTCAGCGACGGCCTCGCGCCGACGATGGGCCTGGTGCGCGTGGACGTCGTCGAGCCCCCGGAGGAGTCCGGGGCCCCGGTCGCGGTATCCGACCAGGTGCTGCTGCCGGCCGGCGGCACCGCCCTGGTGGACGTGCTCGCGAACGACACCGACCCCGCGGGCGGCGTGCTCGTGGTGCAGGGGGTCAGCGTGCCCGGCGACGCGCCGGTGACCGTGTCGGTGCTCAACCACCAGATCCTGAAGGTCTCGGAGGTCAAGCGCCTGGAGGGTCCGGTGACCCTGAGCTACAAGGTGGCGAACGGCACGAGCACGTCCACCGGTCAGGTGCGCGTGGTGCCGATCCCTGCGCCGGCGCAGCTGCGCCCGCCGGAGGCGGGTCCGGACGAGGCGACCGTGCACGTGGGCGACGTGGTGACCATCCCGGTGCTGAAGAACGACACGCACCCGGACGGCCTGGAGCTGACGCTCACGGACGAGCTGCAGGAGTCGCCGCCCGCGGAGGCGGGCGAGGCGTTCGTCTCCGAGGACACGGTGCGGTTCCGGGCCGGCCAGGAGGCCGGGACGTACCACGCCGTCTACGAGGTGTCGGACGCCAACGGCCAGAAGGACTCGGCCCAGGTCACGATCAACGTGCTCGACGCACCGGAGAACTCCGCCCCGCAGCTGCCCGACATCGAGGCGCGGGTGCTCAGCGAGGGCGTCGTCCGGATCCCGCTGCCGCTGGACGGCACGGACCCCGACGGCGACTACGTCTCGCTGAGCTCGATCTCCGCGGCGCCGTCGCAGGGCACCGCCACCATCGTGGACGGGTTCATCGACTACGCGGCCTCCGAGGGCTCGGCAGGCCTGGACACCTTCACCTACCAGGTCACCGACACGCGCGGCGCCCCCGCCGAGGGCGTCATCCGGGTCGGTATCGCGGTTCCCCCGGCGTCCAACCAGGACCCGCAGGCCGTCGACGACGTGACGACGGTGCGGCCCGGCCGGACCGTCGCGGTCGCGGCCCTGGAGAACGACTCCGACCCCGACGGCAACCAGATCGGACTGGTGGCGAAGGGCTTCCAGGGCACGGACGACCTCGAGCCCAAGGCGGTGGACGACGACGTCGTGGTCACCGCTCCCGACGAGGAGGGCCCCTACTCCTTCTACTACGGCATCCAGGACACCTTCAAGGCGCGCGCCAGCGGCGCCATCACGGTGAACGTGGACGCCAACGCCCCGCTGCTGCGTCCCATCGCCCACGACGACGTCGTGACGGTCGACGACGTGGAGGGTTCGAGCAGCGTCACGCTCGACGTGCTGGCCAACGACGTGGACCCGGACGGCGTGGCCGCCGACCTCAAGGTCTCCCTGGACGCGGACCGGGAGGGCGTGAGCGTCACCGAGTCCGGCTCCGTCAAGGTGGAGCTGGCGCAGGACGCCCAGGTCATCACGTACACCGTGACCGACATCGACGGCCTGGAGGCCAAGGCGTTCATCCGCGTGCCGGGCGACCAGGCGCGGCCGCACGTGAAGCCGGGCCTGCAGCCGCTCAAGGCGACCAGCGGCGAGCCGCTGACGATCGACATCGCGGACTACGTGGTGGTGCGCGACGGGACCAAGCCGCGGATCACCGAGGACCGGACGGTCAAGGCGCTGGAGGGCACGGCAGCGGTCGAGGACGAGGACACGATCGTCTACACCTCGACGGCGGACTACGCCGGGGCCGCGTCGGTCAGCTTCGAGGTGACCGACGGCAAGGGGCCGGACGACACCGAGGGCCTGACGGCGGTGCTGAGGCTGCCGATCGACGTGACCCCGTCCAAGAACATGCCGCCCAAGATCACCGGGACCCCGGTGCTCCGGGTCGCCGCGGCCGAGACGGCCGAGGTGGACCTGTCGCGGTACGCCAGGGACCCGGACAAGGACCCGCTGACCTTCGAGGTCAAGAGCACCGAGGACATCATGGCGTCCGTGACGGGTTCGACGGTCCGCGGCGAGGTCGACATGGCGGTCCCGAAGGGCACCGTGCGGGAGCTGGCGATGACGGTCTCGGACGGCAAGAACCCGCCCGTAGAGGCCGTGCTGACCGTCGAGGTGGTGCCGTCGACCCGGGAGCGGGCCAAGACGGCGCCGGACGTGGTGCTGGACGCCCACCAGGGCAAGGCCACCACCATCCCGGTGCTGGCCAACGACACCAACCCGTTCCCCGAGCGCCCGCTCAAGGTGGTCGACGTGGCGCGCGAGACGGGCCAGGGCGAGGTCTCGCACAACGGCTCCGAGGTGATCGTCACCCCGGCCGCCGACTTCACCGGCGTCATGACCGTGCGCTACCGCGTGCAGGACGCGACCGGCGACCCCGACCGCGAGGTCGACGGCATCGCCAAGCTGACCGTGCTGGGCCGGCCCGAGGCGCCCCGCGCGCCGCGGGTGGAGGAGGTCCGTTCGGAGACGGTCGTGCTGAGCTGGGACCAGCCGAACAACAACGGGTCGGAGATCACCAAGTACACGCTGCGGACGCAGAACGGTCAGGAGCACGCCTGTACCACGACCACCTGCACGTTCGACGGGCTCAAGAACAACGTGAAGTACAAGTTCACGGTCACCGCGACCAACGAGGTGGCCGAGTCCGACCCGTCACCGGCGTCGCGCGAGGTCCGGCCCGACGAGAAGCCGGACAAGCCCGAGCCCCCGACGCTCGACTTCGACGACCGGAGCCTGACGGTCAACTGGAAGAACAGGGCCTACACCGACCGCTCCCCGATCGAGTGCGTCAACCTGGAGATCAGCCCAGCGCCGGCGAACAACGTGACCCAGAAGGCGTGCGTCGACAACACCTCGGTCAAGTGGACGGGGCTGGAGAACGGCACGGCGTACACGGTGCGGGTGCAGGCCAAGAACGAGGCCGACAGCCCGTCGGACTGGAGCGACCCCTCCGCGCCGGAGACCCCGGCCGCGCCCCCGGCGCAGCCGGCCGCGCCGACCGCGCAGCGCGTCGACACGGGCGTGGGCGGCCAGATCACCGTGTCGTGGACGGCCCCGGCCAACAACGGCGACGCCGTGAAGAAGTACTACCTGGACGTGTACAAGGACGGCTCGAAGGTCAACACCATCCCCGTCACGGGCACGTCCAAGGCGGTGCAGGACCTGAACACGAGCTCGACGTACACGTTCACGGTCGTGGCCGAGAACAAGGCGGGCAGGTCCACGGCCAGCCCGAAATCGAACGCGGTGGTGCCGTTCGGCGTGCCGGCGACCCCGGGCCGGCCGACGGCCAAGCTCGGATCGACCACGAGCAACCAGGCGGACGTGAGCTGGAGCGCGATCCCGAGCTCGGAGTTCCGCGGCAAGAACCCGCGGTACGAGGTCACGTACAACAACGGCACGGACCACCCCGGCCCGGGCAACGCGACGTCCTACACCTACAAGGGACTGACCAACGGGACGTCGTACGCGTTCCAGGTGCGGGCGTGCAACGCCGACGCCTGCTCGGACTGGTCGGCCGCCTCGAACGCGGTGAAGCCGTACGGCCCGCCGAAGACGCCGACGATCACGGCGACCGCCGGGATCGGCAAGGTCACCTTCACGTGGGACGCGCGGGCGGAGAACGGCCTGCCCACCACCGTGCGGGTGACCGGGGCCATCAGCAGCACGGCCAAGAACGGCACCGCGTCGGCCACGGCCGCCGAGGGTCAGAACAAGAACGCCTGCGTCACGGTGACCGACTCCCAGAACAAGCAGGCGCAGGCCTGCGACTCGGCGAATGCACTGACGCCGCGGGCCTGGGTGACCGTGGGCAGTGACGCCGGTTGCGCCACCTGCCAGCACTGGGTGCTGAACTGGTCGGGCTTCGACACGGGAAACCATCAGGCGGCCTGCTGGGCGGGCAACACCCAGCAGTACGACCAGAACAGCCCGACCTACTGGCACGACATCCACGAGGGGCACCCCAGGACCTGGGAGGGCAGCACCAAGTACGCGATGAACGGGGCCAGCGGCAGCAGAACGCTCTCGTGTTTCATGAGCAGTACGTACAACGGCGCCGAGGTCGCCTTCATGGTCGACGGGAAGCGGTACCAGATCTCGAGGTGGAACAGCTGACGCCGGCCGTCCGGAACGGCTGACGTCAGTTCTCGCGGGGCGCACGGGTGACCGTGCGCCCCGCGCTGTCTTCCGGAGGCGAAATGCACCACTTGTCGCTACGCTGCCGCCGACGCCGGTTTAGACCTGTTGGTCCGCTCTGCCCTGAGTCGCGTCCACGACCTGGATCTCGAACGTAAGGACCGCGATGCTCGTTCAGGCCTTCACCGCCAGCCTGATGGACGGCCAGCCGACCGTAGACGGCGAACCGGCGACGTCGATCTGCCGGAGCTACGGGAGCCATCCAGGGGTCCGGACGCCGGCGACGGAGCGCGGCGGGTACTGCGCCGTCGTCGACCACGCGCCGCTCCCGGCGGCGGGCGAGGACGACGAGCTGAGCGTGCACCACGGGGCGGCCGTCGACATCGGCGACGGGTGGGCCTTCTTCGACGGCCTCGCCCCGGCCGCCTGCTTCGTCCGTGCCGGCCTGCGGTCCAACCTGAGCCCGTCGTGGGACCTCTTCGAGGCCGCGGAGGTCCGGTCCTGGTGCACGGAGCACTGCTGCGACGAGCTGGCGCTCGTGCTCGGCCGCCAGGTCTACGAGGCGGCCGAGATCGACGGGTTCTTCGCGCAGTTCGCGGCCTCGCTCGCCGCGTAGCACGCACGGAGCCGGCCCGTACGACGCCGACGCCTGACCGCCCACCGGGGCGGTCAGGCGTCGCCGGCTACCCCGCGTCCGCCGCCAGGCGCTGCGCGACCGCCGCCGCCTCGGCGGCCTTGACCTGCGCCTTCTCCGCCCGCCGCGCGGCCTTGGCGGCCCGCTTCGGCGTGCTGCCCTCCGAGCGGCGCTCGAACAGCGTGTAGATCACCGGCACCACGTACAGCGTCAGCAGCGTGGAGGACACGAGCCCGCCGATCACCACGAGCGCCAGCGGCTGCGAGATGAACGCCCCACCGCCCGTCAGGCCGAACGCCATCGGGGTCAGCGCGAGGATCGTCGCGGCCGCCGTCATCACGATCGGCCGCAGGCGCTGGCGCGCACCCTCTCGGACCGCCTCGTCGAGCGGCCGCCCGTCGGCCCGGTACTGGTTGATCAGGTCGATCAGCACGATCGCGTTGGAGACCACGATGCCCACCAGCATCAGCACGCCGATCAGCGCCGCGACGTCCAGCGGCGTGCCCGTCAGCAGAAGCGCCAGCAGGGCGCCCGTCGCCGCGAACGGCACCGAGACCAGCAGGATCAGCGGCTGCCCGATGCTGCGGAACGTCGCCACCATCACCAGGTACACGATGAGGATCGCCGCCAGCAGCGCGAGGCCCAGGTCCGCGAACGCGTCGGCCTGGTCGGCCGCCACGCCGCCCACGCTGACCTCCGCGCCGTTCGGCAGGTCCAGCCCGTCGATCTCCTCGGTCAGGGCCGTGGTCAGCGTGCCCAGGTCCTGACCCGCCGGGGTCACCGCGACGGTCGCGCTGCGCTCGCCGTCCACCCGCGTGACCGACGCCGGGGCCGACACCTCCTCGACCGTCACCAGGTCGCTCAGCGGCACCACGCCCGCCGCCGTCGGCACGTCGATCTTCTCGATCTCGGCCGTCGTGGCCGGCACGTCGCCCGCGACGACGACGTCGAGCGACGCGCCGTCCAGGTCCACGGTGCCGATGCTCATCTCGTTCATCGCGCCGGCCACGAGGCCGGAGACCGTCGCCTCGGTCAGCCCGGCCTCGGCCGCCGCGTCGCGGTCCACCGTCACCTGCACCGTCGACTGCTCGGCGGCCAGGTTGTTGGTGACGCTCTCGACGCCGTCGAGGTCCGTGACCGCGTCCTCGACGTCGCTCGCGGCGGCGGCCAGGTCGTCGGCGTCGGGCGCGGTGACCACCAGGTCCACCGTGGTGCTGGAGAAGCCGGAGTCGCCGGCCGCGACCGTGACCTCGCCGTCCAGGGTGGCGTCGTCGAGCGCCGCGCGGACGTCGTCCTGCACGGCCTCGCCGTCGGCGTCCTCGTCGAGCGTCATCGCGAACGACGCGCTGCTCCCGCCGCCGCCCATGCCGAAGGCCGCGGCCATCCCGTCGGCCGACCCGACCGTGGTCTGCACGGTCGCGATGCCGTCGACGCCGGCGAGGACCTCCTCGACGTCCTTGGCCGCCGCGTCCTGGTTCTCGAGCGACGTGCCCGGCTCGAACTCCTGGGTCACCGACAGCGTGTCCTGGCCGGCGGCCCCGATGAAGTTGGTCTCCATGCGCGGCACCAGCGCGAGCGTGCCGCCCAGCAGCGCGACCGCGACCGTCAGCGTGACCGCCGGGTGGCGCAGCGAAGCCGCCAGCGACGGCACGTAGGCGCGCTGCCAGATGCCGCGCCGCTCCTTGAGCTCGGCGGCCTCGCGCATCGCGACGCCGCCGTCGGCCGAGGCCGGCACCTTGATGAACCAGTACGCGAGCACCGGCACGACCACGAGCGCCACGATCAGCGAGGCACCCATGGCGATCGCCACGGTGACGGCGAACGGCTGGAACAGCTCGCCCGCCATGCCGCCCACGAGCGCGATCGGGGCGAAGACGGCAATGGTGCACACCGTGGAGGCCGTGATGGCCGCGCCCACCTCACGGACGGCGGTGACGATCGCGTCGACGCGGTCCTCGCCGTAGGACAGGTGCCGCTTGATGTTCTCGATCACGACGATCGAGTCGTCCACGATGCGCCCGATGGAGATGGTCATGGCCGCGAGCGTGAGGATGTTCAGCGTGTAGCCGGTCAGGTTCATCGCGGTGAACGTCACGGCCAGCGACAGCGGGATCGAGATCGCGGCGACCAGCGTGGCCCGCAGGGAGGCCAGGAACACCAGGATCACGAGCACCGCGAAGAGCAGGCCGAGGCCGCCCTCCGTGGTCAGGCCCTCGATCGACTCCTCGATGAACGGTGCCTGGTCGAACGTGACGGCGGTGCTCACGCCCGCGTCGTCGAGCTCGTCCTGCACGTCGGCCAGCACGTCCTGTACGGCGTGCGACACGTCGACCGTGTTGCCGTCGGGCGTCTTGGTCAGCGCGATCGCGAGGGACGGCTCGCCGTCCAGCCGCGAGAAGGAGGTGGGCTCGACGTCCTTGACGCTCACCTTGGCGACGTCGCCCAGGTGCACGACGGCGGCGGGGCCGGCCTCGGCGGCGGGCTGCTCGCCGGTCGGCGCCTCGCCGGTGGCGCCCGGGGCGCCGGCGGCAGCACCCGCGCCGGCGGCTCCCGCACCGGCCGCACCGGCCGCGCCGGCTCCCGTGGAGCCCGCGGCCGGGACGATCGGCAGCTTCTCGAGCTCCTTGACGGTGCTGACGGTGGTGCCCACCTGGACGCTGCTGGTGCGGCCGTCCTCGGTGACCGAGCCGACCGGCGTGACCGTGCCGTTGTCCTGGAGCAGCGACGAGAGCTGGGCGGCGGTGAGACCGGCGGCGGCGAGCTTCTCGTCGTCGGGCTCGATGACGACCTGGCGCTCGGTGGTGCCGGTCACCGTGACGTCGCGGACCTCCGCGATGCCCGAGAGCTCGGGCACCAGCACGGAGTCGATCGTGTCGGTCAGCTCCCGCTCGGTGCCGTCGCCGGACACCGCGAGCTGCACCACGGGCAGGTCGTCGAACGAGCCCGCCATGACGTCGGGCTCGACGTCGTCCGGCAGGTCCGACAGGCCCCCGACCGCGGAGGTCATCTCCTGGCTGGCCGCGTCGATGTCGGTGCCGTACTCGAGCTCGACGGTGGTCATCGAGACGCCGGTGGAGACCGTCGAGGTCACGCCCGTGACGCCGTCGATCGCCTCGACGGCGGTCTCGATCGGGTCGGTGACGCGCTCCGCGACGATCTCCGGCGCGGTGCCCGGGTAGACCGCGGTGACCGCCACCACGGGCACGTTCAGCGACGGTATGAGTTCCTGACGGAGCTGCCCCATGCTGAAGATGCCGACGACGAAGACGGCGATCGTCGCGAGTGCCACGAGGGCACGGTTCGCGAGCGACATTCGGGCAAGACGAAACACACTGCCTCCAGATCTGGGGTTCACGCCGGGGTCCCACGACTCCGTCGGCGCAGTATTTTGCCTAACGCAAAGGATCACGCCCGGGTTCCCGCCGCGCAAGTCCGGTTCTCGCGCCGCCCGCGGACCACTAAAGTCACCCCGTGACCGACGTGACCCGCGCGCAGCTCGCCGCCGAGCTCGCCGAACTGCACCACGAGCTGGGCGAGGCGTTCTTCGCCTCCCGGCTCCGGCCGCTGCTGGAGACGGACCTCACGGTGCAGCAGCTCAGAGCGCTGGCCCTGGTGCAGGTGGACCGCGACTCGACGCCGCAGCGGCTCGCCGAGGCGCTCGGGGTCTCCGCCGCGACGGTCTCCGGGATCCTCGACCGGCTCACGGCCGCCGGGATGGTCGTGCGCACCCCCGACCCGGTCGACGGCCGGGTGCGCCGCGTGACCACCACGGAGAAGGGCAGCGAGGCGATCCGGCGCATCGTCGCGCTCGAGGACGATTTACCGCCCGACCTGCTGGACCTGCTCGACGTCGACGACCTCCGGGCCCTGACCCGGGGCACCCGCGCCCTGCTGGAGGCAACCCGCCGCCTGGCCCCCTGACAGCCTGTTGAGTGCTGGCTATCTGCGCTTCCGCAGCCCGTAAACGCGCAGATACCCAGCACTCAACGACGTCGTGGCGGTCAGGTGTGGTGGTCAGGTGTGGCGGTCAGGTGTGGCGGCGGGCGGTCGCGGCCGCCAGGCGGTGGACGAGCGCCCGGGCCTCCGGCGGGGCCGTGACCTCGATGTGGTCGGCGAACTGGAGGAGCTGCCGGGCGGCCTCGACCTGGGCGTAGGCGACGGTGATCGGCACCCGGCCCGACGCGTCCGGCGGCCCGACCGTGCGCAGCCGCGAGCCCAGGATGCGGCGGGCCAGGTCCACGCCGTCGGCGTCCAGGAGCGCCTCGACCGTCATTCCACCGCGGGTCTCCAGCGCCCGGCCGAGCCCGCGCGCGACGTCCTCCAGGGCGACGTCGCGGATCCGGCGCGGCTCGTCGAGCAGCGCCCAGCGGTCCAGCCGGGTCAGCGCGAACAGCCGGGGCACCGACTCGACGTCGGCGACGAGGTACCAGCGGTCGACCCGCAGCAGCAGCCCGTACGGGTCCACCACCAGGTCCGACGCCGCGCGCTCCCCGCTGCGCCGGTACGTCACGCGCAGCCGCCGGGCCTGGCGCAGGTCGCGCGCGAGCGCGGCGACGTCGGGCGCCTCGCGCGGCTCCTGCGGCGCGAACCAGGCCCGGTTCTCGACCGTGACGACGTCGGCCAGGGACAGCGGCGCCACCCCGGTCCGTGCCGGGGGCGCGCCGGGCCGGGTCGCGAACTTGCCGACGGCGGCCCGCGCCGCCGTCTCCGCGCCGAGCGCCCGGGCGCGTTCGAGGTCGACGCCGACGGCGCGGAGCACGTCGGCCTCCGACGTCGTCAGCCGGCTGAGGTCGACCTGCTGGCCGGGGAGCAGGCTGATGCCGCCGTATTTCCCGCGCTCGGTGAGCACGGGGATGTCGGCGTCGACGAGCTTCTGCACGTCGCGCAGGATCGTGCGGACGGACACGCCGAACTCCTCCGCGAGCGCCTCCGCCGTGGTGTGCCGCCGCGCCTGGAGCGCGCCGAGCAAGCCGATGAGGCGCTGTGCCGAGGTCATCTCTGCTCTCCGGTCGGTCGCTGCGGGGTTGAACATGACAGGTTCTGTCAGGTTAGCGCGCGAGCGTGGGTCTGTCGCCGAACGTCGGCGGCAGCCTGGAAGGAGCTACCCATGCCCGCACCCAACCTCTTCCTCGTGTACGTGACCGACGTCGAGCGCGCCACGGCGTTCTATGCCGACCTGTTCGAGATCGAGCCGGTCATGCGCGCCCCGCGCTACGTACCCTTCGAGATCGCGCCCGGCGTGCTGTTCGCGCTGTGGAGCGGCCGCACCGACGGGCTCTCCGCGCAGACGCCGCGGTCGTTCGAGGTGGGCCTGATGGTGTCCCGGTCCGCGGCCGCCGTCGACGACGTCTACGCGGCCTGGGTCGGCAAGGGCGTCACCGTGGTCGAGGAGCCGCACGACGAGGTCTTCGGGCGCACGTTCGTGGTCGCCGACCCCGACGGCAACCTGATCCGCGTCTCGCCCACCGACTGACCGCCGCACCCGGCGCGGCGTCGTGACGACCCCAGGACGACGCCGCGCCGCCCGCGCGGGCCGCACGTAGGGTGTGTGCCGTGTCGGAGACCATCGCCCCTGAGCCGTTCGCCCCGCAGGCCACGCCGGAGGCGATCGAGGACCTGCGCGCGCGGCTGCGGGCGACCCGCTGGCCCGACGCCCCCGAGGACGCCGGCTGGACGCTGGGCACCGATCTCGACTACCTCCGCGAGCTCGTCGCGTACTGGGCGGACGGGTTCGACTGGCGCGCCCAGGAGGCCACGCTGGCGCGGCTCCCCCGCTTCCGGACGTCGGTCGGCGGGCTGGGGATCCACTTCGTGCACGCGCGCGCCGTCGCGCCGTCCGGCCCGGTGCTGCCGCTGATGCTCAGCCACGGCTGGCCCGACTCGTTCTGGCGGTACTCGAAGGTCGTGCCGCTCCTGACGGACCCCGGCGCGCACGGCGCCGACCCCGCCGACGCGTTCGACGTCGTCGTCCCGGACATGCCGGGCTTCGGGTACTCGGACCGGCCGACGGGCGCGCCGCTGAGCTCGATCGCCGTCGCGGGGCTGTGGGCCTCGCTCATGACGGTGCTGGGGTACGAGCGGTTCGGCGCGGCGGGCGGCGACATCGGCAGCCACGTGAGCCGGTACCTGGCGCTGGACCACCCGGACCGCGTGGTCGCCGTGCACCGCACGGACGGCGGGCTGCCCGTCTTCGCGGGCGACCCGGCGACACTCCAGGCCGAGGAGCGCGCCTGGTTCGCCGAGACCGCCACGTGGAGCGCGACCGAGGGCGCGTACGGCGCCATGCACCGCACCAAGCCGCAGACCGTCGCCGCCGGGCTCAACGACTCGCCCGCCGGGCTGGCCGCGTGGATCGTCGAGAAGCTCAGGGCCTGGAGCTTCGGTGACCTGGAGGACGCCTACACGCGGGACGAGATCCTGACGAACATCACGATCTACTGGCTCACGGGCACCATCGGCTCGTCGATGCGGATGTACCACGCCAACGGCGCGATCCCCGCCCGGCAGCTCACGCGCCGGGTCGAGGTGCCGTCCGGGTTCTCGCTGTTCCCGGGCGACATCGTGCGCCCGCCGCGGGCGTGGCTGGAGCGGACCGCCCACACGGTTCGCGTCACCGAACCGGAACGGGGCGGCCACTTCGCGGCGTTCGAGGAGCCGGAGCTGTACGCCCAGGAGCTCCGCGACTTCTTCCGCCCGTACCGAGGCGCCTGATCCACCTGGCGGACGGCGCCCTCCGGGTCCCGGGTGGGGAGTTTTGGCGCGAAACCGGCAGGCTTCGTCCAGGGGGGGGGAGGAGAGGGGTGGCGGTGTGGTAAGGGTCCAAGCGAAAGAGGAGG
>NZ_JBHWLR010000004.1:393809-426319 GCF_042731755.1 Promicromonospora sp. NPDC059942 | reverse complement strand
GCCGCCCTCCCTGAGGTCGAAACGTCCCTTTGCCAACCTCGATGCAAGCTGCCGACCGGACGAGACCGGCTCAGCAAACTGCCGACCGCCCAGGCCGCGCTCAGCAGGCTGCCGCCGTCACCACTCCGCCGACGCGCCCCGCGGCGACACCGTGCGGGGCACGTCCCACGGGTTGTCGTCGCGCAGCGGCGCGGGCAGCAGGTCCTGCGGGGCGTCCTGGTAGGTGACGCCGCGCAGGAACCGGCCGATCGCGGCGGTGCCGACCGACGTGCCGTCCGTCGTCGTCGCGGGCGACGGGCCGCCGTGCTGCATCGCGGGGGTCACCGCCACACCCGTGGGCCAGCCGCCGAGCAGCACCCGCCCGGCATGCCGCCCCAGCGCCGCCACGAGCGCGCCCTGCTCCGCGCCGGTCTCCCCCGCGCCCAGGTGCAGGGTCAGCGTGAGGTTGCCGGGGAACAGCTCGCCGACGACGGCGGCCAGGTCGGTCCCGGCCGGGTACTCCACGATCACCGAGAACGGCCCGAACACCTCGTCGAGCAGCGCGTCCCCGGCGGCCCGGAGCACGTCCAGCGGCGCCGCGACGAACGTCGGCGTCACCCAGGCCTGCCCGTCGTCGTCCCGCCGGAAGTCGCCGGCGCGCACCACGCGCACCCCGTCCACGGCCAGTGCCTGGCCGACGCGCCGCTCGTAGCCGTCGGCGATCGACGGGTTGAGCAGCCGGTGCTCGGGGACGTCGGCCGCGGCGGCGACCACGGCGTCGTCGTACGCCGTGCCTGCCGGGACGAGCAGGAAGCCCGGCTTGGTGCAGAGCTGGCCGGCCGAGCCGGAGACGCTCGCGACGAACCCGGCGAGCAGCGCGTCCGCGCGCTCGTCCAGGGCTGCCTGCGAGACCAGCACCGGGTTGACGCTGCCGAGCTCGCCGAAGAACGGGATCGGCTCGGGCCGCGCGGCGGCCCGGGCGGCCAGGAGCTGCCCCACGTGCTGCGACCCGGTGAAGGCCGCAGCCTTCACGGCCGGGTGCTCCAGCAGGGCCACCCCGGCGTCCTGGTCGGTGACGAGCTGGAGCGTGCCCTCCGGCAGCCCGGCCTCGACGAGCGCGCCGGCCACGAGCGTCGCCACCCGCGCCGACAGCCACGGATGCCCCGGGTGCGCCTTGACGATCACCGGGCACCCTGCCGCGAGCGCCGCTGCGGTGTCGCCGCCCGCCACGGAGAACGCGAAGGGGAAGTTGCTGGCCGCGAAGTTGACCACGGGGCCGACGGGCCACAGGGCGCGGCGCAGGTCGGGGCGGGGGCCGAGCACGAAGTCGGGGTCGGCCTCGTCGATGCGGACGTCGAGGTAGGCGCCGTCCTCCACGACGTGCGCGAACAGGCGCAGCTGCACCTGCGTGCGCCTGAGCTCGCCGCGCAGCCGCGCCTCGGCGAGGCCGGTCTCCACGTGGGCGGTGGCGACGAGCTCGTCGGCGTGGTCGCCGAGGGCTGCGGCGGCGCGGCGCAGGCCGGCGGCGCGGGTCGCGGGCGTGGCCCGGGACAGCCCGGCGAAGGCCTCGGCGGCCCGGCGGGCCACGTCGTCGACGGTGCGGTCAAGGTCGGACGCCGCGGTGGCGGTCATGGGGCTCCTCATCGAAGAAAGCGGGTCAGAACACGAAACCCGTGGGGAACGGGTCGCTCGGGTCGAGCAGGTAGTTGGCGGTGCCCGTGACCCAGGCACGGCCGGTGATGGTGGGCAGGACGGCGGGCAGGCCCGCGACGGTCGTCTCCCCCACCAGGCGGCCGACGAACCGGCTGCCGATGAACGACTCGTTGACGAAGTCGGTGTCCAGGGCCAGCTCACCGCGGGCCCAGAGCTCCGCCATGCGGGCGGACGTGCCGGTGCCGCACGGCGACCGGTCGAACCACCCCGGGTAGATCGCCATGGCGTGGCGGGAGAGCCGGGCGTCCGAGCCGGGGGCGATGAGCTCGACGTGGTGGCAGCCCTCGACGCCGTCGAGCTCGGGGTGCTTGGGCATCGCGGTCTCGTTGATGGCGTCCATGATCGCGAGCCCGGCGGCGAGGAGGTCCTGCTGGCGGTCGCGGTCGAACGGCAGCTTGAGGTCGTCGAGGTCGACCAGGGCGTAGAAGTTGCCGCCGAACGCCATGGAGTAGGGCACGGTGCCGTAGCCCGGCACCTCGACCTCCTGGTCGAGGGCGGTGACGAAGCTGGGCACGTTCTCGATGGTCACGGCGTCGGCGTGGCCGTCGCTGACGGCGACCTTCGCGACGACGAGCCCGGCGGGCGTGTCGAGCCGGATCTCCGTGACCGGCTCGACCACGTCCACCATGCCCGTCTCGACCAGCACCGTGGCCACGCCGATGGTGCCGTGGCCGCACATCGGCAGGCACCCGGACACCTCGATGTAGACGACGCCCCAGTCGCAGTCGGACCGCGTGGGCGGCTGCAGGATGGCGCCGCTCATCGCGCCGTGCCCCCGCGGCTCGTCCATCAGGAAGTGCCGCAGCTCGTCCATGTGCTCCATGAAGTACAGCCGCTTGTCGTTCATCGTGGCGCCGGGAATGGGCCCCACGCCGCCGGTCACGACGCGCGTCGGCATGCCCTCCGTGTGCGAGTCGACGGCGGTGATGGTCCTGCTAGAACGCATGCTTCCTCCTTCTCGTTGAGTGCTGGACATCTGCGCTGTCGAATCCTTTCGATCGCGCAAATAGCCAGCACTCAGCGGGGGGTGCGGGGGGTGCGGGAGGCGATGTGGGTGAGCGCCGCCTCCGTCGCCTTGCGGACCTGTGCCTCGTGCTCCGCCGACAGCGGGCCGCGCGGCGGACGGGTGGGCCCACCGTAGCTCTGCCCGGCCAGGTCGATCGAGTACTTGATGGCCTGGACGAACTCGGTGCGCGAGTCCCAGCGGAAGACCGGCACGAGGTGGCGGTACAGCTCGCGGGCCTCGTCGATCTTCCCCTCGGTGACCAGGGTGTAGATCTCCACGGCCTCGCGCGGGAACGCGTTCGGGTACCCGGCGAACCAGCCGACGGCGCCCGCGACGAGCGACTCGAACAGCAGGTCGTCGGCGCCCGCGATGACGTCGAGGTCGGGGGCGAGCTCCTTGATCTCCAGCACGCGCCGCACGTCGCCCGAGAACTCCTTGACGGCCACGACGTTCTCGAGCTGGGCCAGCTCGGCCAGGATGCTCGGCGTGAGGTCGACCTTGGTGTCGATCGGGTTGTTGTAGATCATGATCGGCAGGCCCACCTCGTTGACGGCGGCGTAGTGCGCGATCACCTCGGCGCGGTTGGCGCGGTAGATCGTGGGCGGCAGCAGCAGGACGCCGTCGGCCCCGTCCTCGGCGGCGAGCTCGGCCCAGTGCTTGGCCTGGTGCGAGCCCACGCCGTGCACGCCGGCGACGACCAGGCCGCGGCCGTCCACCGCCTTGACGGCGGTCTGGATCACCTTGCGGCGCTCGTCGTCGGTCAGCGAGGAGTACTCGCCGAGCGAGCCGTTCGGACCGACGCCGCGGCAGCCGTTCTCGATCAGGAAGTCGCAGTGCGCGGCGAACTTCTCGTAGTCGACGGCCAGCCCGGCCGGCGCGGACTCGTCGGGCGTGAAGGCGAGGGTGGTGGCGACGATGACGCCGCCGAGGTCGAATCGCTGGTTCATGTCAGGTCTCCTGTGGTTGCGATGCTGTGGGAAGTAGCGGTGGGAAGTGAAGTAGAAGGGGAAGGCAGCGCGGCCAGGTCGCCGAGCCGCACGGGCACCACGAGCGGACGGCGGTCGACGCCGGGCGCGCCGTCCGACCCGTCGCCGTCGAGCAGCTCCTGGAGCGTGCGGCCGCACATGCGCGCCTGGCACGGGCCGAGCCCGGCGCGGCTGGTCAGCTTCACCGAGCGGGTCTCGTGCGACCCGGTCAGCTCGACGACCTCGCGCACGCGGCCGTAGGTGGTCTCCTCGCAGCGGCAGACGACGGTGTCGTCGCGCAGCCAGCGCACCCACCCGCCGCGGATGCCGTGGGCGGCCTCGATCCGGGCGGCGAAGCCGCGGGCGCTGTCCCGGGCCCGGACGGCACGGCCGGCGGTCCCGGACAGGAGGTCGCCCCCGGCGGCAGCCGTGCCCGCGACGGCGCCCTCGGCCAGGGCCGCGTCGGCCCCGCCGATCCCGGTGATCTCACCGGCGGCCCACACACCCGGCACGGACGTGGCCTGCGCGTCGTCCACGACCACGAACCGGCTCGGCGCGAGGGCGCACCCGGCGGCGACCGCCAGCTCCAGGCGCGGCGTGAACCCGTGGCTCACGGCGACGGCGTCGGCCTCGACCTGGCGTTCCGTCCCTGGCACGGGCGCCCAGCGGGCGTCGAGCCGGGCGATCGTCACGGCCTCGACCTGGCCGTCGCCGTGCGCGGCGACCACAGCCTCGCCGGGGCGCCACGGGACGCGGTGGCGCACGAGCTCACCGACGTATCCGGCCAGCTCACCGGCCTTGCCGACGGCGCCGACCAGCTCCCACGGACGGTCCAGCCAGCCACGGGCGAGCGACCCGGTCCGGCTCGCCTCGTGCACGCCGAGCACGGTGGCACCGGTCCGCAGCAGCGACGAGGCGACGGGCAGCAGGAATGGTCCGGCCCCGGCGACGACGACGCGGCGCCCGACGGCGACCCGCTCCCCCTTCGCCAGCGCCTGCGCCGCCCCCGCCGAGTAGACGCCGGGGAGCTGCCAGCCGGGGAACGGGAGGGTCCGGTCGTGGGCGCCGGTCGCGAGCACGAGGGCGTCCGGCTCGAACGTGTGTGCCTCGCGCCCTGCGGCGTCGGGCTCGCCGACGAGCACGTTCAGGCGGACGCCGGCGTCGAGCTGCTCCAGCGACCACACCTGCGCCGTCGGGACCACCGTGACCGCGGGGTGCGCCCGCAGGGCGTCGGCCAGCGCGCGGTACGTGTCCCACTTGTGGTGCAGCAGGTGCTCGCGCCCGGCCGGACGTTCGGCGGGCAGGTGCCGCCAGTACTGGCCGCCGAGCACGTCGGCCGCGTCGAGCACCGTGACCCGCGCCCCGGCGTCGGCGGCGGCGCGCGCGGCCGCGAGGCCTGCCGGACCCGCGCCCACGACGACGACGTGCCGCTCCTGCCCGCTCATCGGGTCACCTCCGGTCCGTCGTGCTCGTCCAACCGCCCGACACCAGGCCCGCCGCCGGGCTCGCCGAACGGCTCACCCTGCCGCGCCACGACGTCGCCGTCCTGCGCGCGGCGCAGGCAGGCCCGTACGTCGCGCAGGCCGTTGACCTCCACGACGCAGTCGAAGCACACGCCGATGCCGCAGAACACGCCGCGCGGTGCGCCGCTCTGGCCGGTCGAGCGCCACTGGCGCCGTCCGGCGCCCAGCAGGACGCCCGCGATGGTCTGCCCGGCCGTGCCGGTGACGGGCTCGCCGTCGACCCAGATCGTCAGGGGCCGGTCGGGACCCGGCAGCACCGGGTCGGCGGCGGCCGGGATACGGCTCGACGTCATGGTCGTGCTCCCTCGTGGGCGGCGTTCTCCGACACCGGGGTGGGGCGCAGGGCCTGGAGCGTGGGGCGGTCCGCCGCGTACGGGCGCGGGTCCACGGCGGGCTCCGTCCCCAGCAGGCCTGCGGCGATCAGGTCCCCGGTCGCGGGCGCCAGGCCGACGCCCGCGCCCTCGTGACCGGTCGCGAACCACAGGCCGGGCAGCGCCGGGTCGGCGCCGATCACGGGCAGGTGGTCCGGCATGTACGGGCGGAAGCCCAGGTAGGAGCGCATCACGTTGGTCTCGGCGAGGAACGGGAAGACCGTCACGGCGCGCCGCGCCATCTGGGCGAGCACCTCGGCGCGGAAGCGCTCGTCGAACCCCACCTGCTCCCGGCTCGACCCGATCAGCACGGTCCCGCCGCGCGTCGACTCGATGACGGCCGACGTCTGCAGCTCCTCCCCCGCGGACTGGGTGGCAGCGAAGTAGTCGCCGTCGTACACCTTGTGGTGGATGCGCTGCGCCATGGGCGTGGTCACGAGCACGGTCCCGCGGCGCGGCCGCACCGGGACCCACGAGCCGAGCCGCTCCGCGACGTCCGCCGACCACGGCCCGGCCGCGACGACCACGGCTCCGGCGGCGACGTCGCCCTGGGTGGTCGCGACGCCGGTCAGGCGCCCGTCGGCCCCCAGCAGCGGCCCGGTCACCTCGACCCCCGTGCGGACGACGGCGCCGGCCCGGCGCGCGGACGCCAGCAGCGCCTCGGCGGCGACGACCGGCTGCACCTGCGCGTCCTGCGGGTAGTGGATCGCGCCCAGGACGCCGGGCGCGAGGTCGGGCTCGAGCTCGCGGGCCTGGTCGCCGGTCACCTCGACAGCCTCGACGTCCGCGGCCCTCTGCCCCGCGGCGAACTCGCGCAGCCCGGCCAGACCGCCGTCCGAGGCCACGACGACCACGCCACCCTTGGCGTCGTGCTCGACCGACGGGAACCGCGGGCCGAGCTCGTCGGCCAGCTCCCCGGCGAGCGCCGTCCACCGGCGCAGCGACTCCTGGGCGAGCACCAGCTCCGGTCCCGGGCCCTTGTCCGAGACCAGCAGGTTGCCCTCGCCGTGCGCGCTGGTGCCGGCGGCCGCGGCCCCGCGGTCGAGCACCACGACGCTCGCTCCGGCCAGAGCCAGGGAGCGCGCGCACGCGGCGCCCACGATCCCGGCGCCGACGATCACCACGTCCGCTGCCACGTCCACCCCCTCCGTCGCTCCGTCGTCCTGCACTGTTCCTGCCCTGCTGTGTCTGCCCTGCTCTGCCGGCCCGATGCCGGGCCGTCCTGCTCAGTCCTCCGGCTTGCCCGCCCACGTGCCCAGCGAGTGCCCGATGTGCCGTTCCATCAGCGCCTTGGCGCCGGGGCCGTCGCCGGCCGCGAGCAGGTCGAGCAGCTCGTGGTGCTCCTGGGCGGAGGCGGCCAGCGTGCCGCCCGCGACCATCGTCGAGAGCCCGAGCAGCCGCGCGCGGTCCCGCAGGTCCGCCACGATCTCGCCGGCCACCGGGTTGCCCAGCAGGCCCATGAGCCGCAGGTGGAACGCCTGGTCCGCCTGGAGGTACGCGATGAGGTCGCCCGTGCGCGCACCCTCGACGATCTCGTCGGCGAGCGCCCGGAACTCCCCGAGCTGCCCCACGGGGAACGACTTGGCGAGCCGCTCCATCCACACGGGCTCGATCACGAGCCGGACGGCGGCGACGTGCCGCAGCGTCTGGTCGCTCACGCGCGTGACGCGGAAGCCCTTGTTGCGCACGGCCTCCAGGAAGCCGCGCCGCTCGAGGTCCAGCACGGCCTCGCGCACCGGCGTCGCGGACACGTCGAAGCGCGCGGCCAGCGTGGGCACGGAGACCAGCTCGCCGGGCTCCAGCTCGCCCGCGACGATCGCCGCCACGAGGGCGCGGTGAACCTGCTCGCGCAGGCTCGCGACCGGTGGTAGACGACGGACCGACGGGGTCGGTGAAACTGAGCTCATGGTGCTCTCCAGGGGTGTCAGGCTTCGACAGTAGAATATTACACACGACAGGAAACCGTCGTCAATGCCGCCAGAGGGTACCTGAGCGAGGGCCCGCTCGCCGGACTTTCGCCCGCCAAAACTGGCGTCATCCCGCCGAAACGCGACGTTTACAATCACCCCATCGACATCCCTGTAGGGTCTCAGTAACATATCACGCATCACATATCGAAGGCCTGGCCGCGTCGACGACGACCGCGGCTGCGCCGGGGCCGTACCGCAGACCACCCGACGCACCCGCGTCACTGATCGAAGGGCCACATCGTGAAGTTCCATCGGATGACGACAGCAGCCGTCGCGGTAGCCGCGACGCTCGCGCTCGCCGCGTGCGGCGGCGGCAGCCAGGACGCCTCCTCCTCGGGCGGCGGCGGCTTCGGGGCCGAGCCCGCCGAGGGTGGCACCGTGCAGGTGCTGCAGAACGCCGACTTCTCCTACCTCGACCCGGCGCGCGGCTGGGACGGTGGCGTGAACAACTTCTACCGGCTGGTCTACCGCCAGCTCACGACGTCCGCGCCGGGCTCGGCGGACGACCCGACCGCGATCGTCCCGGACCTGGCGGAGTCCCTCGGCGAGGTGTCCGACGACGGTCTGACCTGGACGTACACGCTCAAGGACGGGCTGAAGTTCGACAACGGCGACCCGATCACCTCGGCAGAGGTCAAGTTCGGCGTCTCCCGGGCCTGGGACCCGGAGCTCGGTATCGGCTCCCCGTACCTCAAGCAGGTCATCGACGCCCCCGAGGACTACGAGGGCCCGTACAAGACGGGTGACCTGCCGACGATCGAGACGCCGGACGAGAAGACGATCGTCTTCCACCTGAAGAAGCCGTTCCCCGAGTTCGACGCCGTCGTCTCCCAGGTCAACGCGACCCCGTTCCCCGAGGGCAGCGGCGCCGGCGACGAGTTCATCCACCAGATCGTCGCGTCCGGGCCGTACAAGCTGGCCGAGTACGTGCCGGGCAGCACCATCAAGCTCGAGCGCAACGAGAACTGGGACGCCGCGACCGACGACGTGCGCGCCGCCAAGCCGGACGGCTGGGAGTTCACCATCGGCCTGGACCCGGCCACCATCGACGAGCGCCTCATCGCCGGGCAGGGCGCGGACGTCAACGCGATCGCCGGCAACATCCAGCCGGCCACGCTCCCCCGCCTCCAGACGCCGCAGCTGCAGGAGCGCGTGCTGCAGTTCGACGGCATCTGCACCACCTACATGGGCCTGAACACCACCAAGGCGCCGCTCGACGACGTCCGGGTGCGCCAGGCGATCAGCTACGCCGTCGACCGCAGCTCCATCGTGAACGCGAGCGGCGGCACGCAGCTCGGTGCCCCGTCCACGACGATCATCCCGCCGGCGGTCGCCGGTCACAAGGACTTCGACCTGTACCCGTCGGCGGACAGCACCGGCGACGTCGAGGCCGCCAAGAAGCTGCTCGACGAGGCCGGCCTGTCCGACGGGTTCACCCTGACCCTCGACATCCGCTCGCAGGAGTCGATGCAGGCCCAGGCCGAGTCGATCCAGCAGTCGCTCGAGCGCATCGGCATCACGGTCAAGCTGAACCTGATCGACACGTCCACCTACTACGAGACCATCGGCACCCCGTCGCAGCAGCACGACGCCGCGATCACCGGCTGGTGCCCGGACTGGGCGTCGTCGGCGGCCACCTTCATCCCGCCGCTGTTCGACGGCCGCAACATCTACGAGAAGGGCAACAACAACCTCGCCCAGCTCGACGACGAGGACGTCAACGCACGGATCGACGAGATCGGGGCCATGACCGACATCGCCGCGGCGAACGAGCAGTGGGGCGACCTCGACGAGCAGATCATCGAGCTCGCGCCGATCGTCCCGCTCATGGTCGCCAAGACGGTGCTGCTCCCGGGTGAGAACGTCACCGGGCTGTACTCCTCGGCGAACGCCGCGAGCGGCGGCATCGACTACGTCGGTGTCGGCCTCAAGGACCCCGAGAAGGGCTGATCCATGACGTCCTTCCCGACCGATCTCACGACGGCCCAGCCCGTCGAGGCCGGGACCGACGACACCCCCGAGGCGCCGGCGGCAGCAGCCGCCGGCGCCGTCCGGGCGGGTGCCGGCGGTACCTGGCAGGCCCTGCGCCGTGACGTGGGCGCGATGCTCGGCCTCGGCTACATCGTGCTCGTCACGCTCGTCGCGATCTTCGCGCCCCTCCTGACCGCGATCAGCGGCTGGACCCCGTACGAGTTCGACCAGACCGCGATCGACCCCAACCTCGGCGGCATGCCGATCGGCCCGTGGGGCGGCGTCAGCGCCGAGCACTGGTTCGGCGTCGAACCGGGCAGCGGCCGCGACATCTTCGCCCGCATCGTCTACGGCGCCCGGGTGTCCATGAGCATCGCGCTGTCCGCCACCGCGCTGACCACCGTGCTGGGCGTGTCGCTCGGGCTCGTGGCCGGCTACTTCGGCGGCCGGGTCGACCTGGTGATCTCGCGCGTCATGGACTTCCTCATGGCGTTCCCGGCGCTGATCTTCATGATCGCGGTGCTCTCGGCGCTGCCGGCGGGCAACCGGTCCGCGCTGCTCGTGGTGGTCATCTCCGTGTTCGGCTGGCCCTACCTGGCGCGCATCGTGCGCGGGCAGACCATGTCGCTCGCGCAGCGGGAGTTCGTCGAGGCCGCCCGGGCCGCCGGCGCGAGCGGGACCCGCATCGTCTTCCGCGAGATCCTGCCCAACCTGCGCTCGACCATCATCGTGATGGCCACCCTCGCCGTGCCCGGCTACGTCGGCACCGAGGCCGGCCTGTCCTTCCTCGGCGTCGGCGTGGTACCCCCGGCGCCGAGCTGGGGCCAGATGATCGCCGCGTCCGTGAAGTGGTACGCCGTCGACCCCGCGTACTTCGTCTTCCCCGGCGCGTGCCTGTTCCTGCTCGTGCTCTCGTTCACCGTGCTCGGCGACCGCCTGCGCGCCGTCGTCGACGCCCAGGAGGGCCGCTGATGCCCCGGTTCCTGATCACCCGAGTCGCCTCCGGCCTCGGCGTGCTGCTGCTCGTGTGCCTGTTCACGTACCTGGTCTTCTTCGCGCTGTCGCCGGACCCTGCGGTGCAGATCTGCGGCAAGAACTGCACGCCCGAGGTCATCGACCAGATCCGCGGCAACCTGGGGCTGGACCAGCCGTTCTGGACCCAGTTCTTCCACTTCGTCGTCGGCATCTTCGCGGGCCGCACCTACGGTGAGGG
Source organism: Promicromonospora sp. NPDC059942 (assembly GCF_042731755.1). Lineage (NCBI taxonomy): Bacteria > Bacillati > Actinomycetota > Actinomycetes > Micrococcales > Promicromonosporaceae > Promicromonospora > Promicromonospora sp. NPDC059942. Next base: position 415,608 of record NZ_JBHWLR010000004.1, on the reverse strand, counting down.
CGCCGGCGCCGTCGAGTGTGCCGCGCCGTGCCTGGGCTACTCGTTCCAGTCCAGCCAGGCCGTGTGGGACATGATCATCCAGCGCCTCCCGGTCTCCGCGACGATCGCCGTGGGTGCCGCCGTGCTGTGGCTGCTCGCCGGGCTGGCCGGCGGCCTGCTCAGCGCCGTCAAGGAGGGCACGTTCCTCGACCGGTTCACCACCGGCCTGACGCTGACCAGCATGTCGATCCCCAACTACGTGCTCGCGCTCGTGCTGCAGTACGTGCTGGTGGTCAAGCTGCAGTGGCTGCCTTTCCCGCAGGCCGTCGCCTTCGCCGACGACCCCGGGCAGTGGTTCGCCAACTTCGTCATGCCGTGGATCGTGCTCGCCGTCGGCTACGCGGCCGCCTACACGCGGCTGACCCGCGCCAACGTGCTCGACGTGCTGCGCGAGAACTACGTGCGCACCGCCTACGCCAAGGGCCTGGCCCAGCCGCTGGTCTGGCGCCGGCACGCGCTGCGCCCGGCGCTGACGCCCATCGTGACCATCTTCGGGATGGACTTCGCCGGCCTGCTCGGCGGGGCCCTGATCACCGAGACGGTCTTCGGCATCAACGGCGTCGGCAAGATGGCCGCCGACTCCATCGCCCGCAACGACCAGCCGGTGATCATGGGCGTCACGCTGCTCGCCGGGTTCCTCGTCGTCGTCGGCAACATCGTGGTCGACGTCGTCTACACCGCCATCGACCCGAGAGTGCGGGTGAACGCATGAGCCTGCTGCAGGTGCGCGACCTCACGGTCACCTTTCCCACCCCGCGCGGGCCGCTGGACGCCGTCCGCTCGCTCGACCTCGACCTGGAGCCCGGCGGCGCGCTGGGCATCGTCGGCGAGTCCGGCTCCGGCAAGTCCATGACCAGCCTGGCGATCATGGGGCTGCAGCCCCGGGCCGCGCAGCGCAGCGGCAGCGTGCGGCTGGGCGGCCAGGAGCTCGTCGGCATGTCCGAGGCCGAGCTGCGCCGCGTGCGCGGCGACCGCGTCGCCATGGTCTTCCAGGACCCGCTGTCCTCACTGAACCCGTACTACACGGTCGGGCTGCAGATCGAGGAGGCCTACCGCGCCCACCGGCCCGGCACCACGCGGCGCGTGGCCCGGCGGGTCGCGATCGAGGCGCTGGAACGGGTGCACATCCGCGACGCCGCGCGGCGCGTGGACCACTACCCGCACCAGTTCTCGGGCGGCATGCGCCAGCGCGTCATGATCGCCATGGCGCTGAGCACCGAGCCCGAGCTGCTCATCGCCGACGAGCCCACCACGGCGCTCGACGTCACCGTCCAGGCACAGATCCTCGACCTGCTGCAGGAGATCCGGCGCGAGACCGGCACGGGGCTCGTGCTGATCACGCACGACCTGGCCGTCGTCAGCGAGGTCACCGACCACATCGTCGTCATGAAGGACGGCGTGTGCGTGGAGCGGGGCGCCGTGGAGCAGATCTTCACGGACCCGCGGCACGCGTACACGCAGGCGCTGCTCGACGCCGTCCCGCGGATCGACGACGAGATCGGCGAGCTGCGCGCCGTCGGCACCAAGAAGGTCGGAGGACCAGCATGAGCACGCCCCTGCTGCGCGCCACGCACCTCGTCAAGGAGTTCCCGGTCCTGGGCACGGGCGGCATCGTGCGCCGTCCGGACACCTTCCGGGCCGTGGACGACGTGAGCTTCGAGATCAACGCGGGCGACACGCTCGCCCTGGTCGGCGAGTCCGGCTCGGGCAAGTCGACGACGGCGCGGCTGGCCGCCCGGCTGCTGGACGCCACCTCCGGCACCGTCGAGCTCGACGGCGAGGACGTGACCCGGCTGGGCCGGGCCGACCTGCGCCGGTTCCGCAGCGACGTGCAGGTGGTCTTCCAGGACCCGTACTCCTCGCTCAACCCGCGGCACACCGTGGAGCGCATCGTCACCGCTCCCCTGCTCTACCAGCAGCGGAGCATCCCCGGCGGCGCCCGGGCTTTCACGCGCTCGCTCATGGAGCGGGTCGGGCTGGACCCCGACCACTCGCAGAAGTACCCGGCGCAGTTCTCCGGCGGGCAGGCGCAGCGCATCGGCATCGCCCGCGCGCTGGCGGTCGGGCCGCGCGTCGTCGTGTGCGACGAGGCCGTCTCGGCCCTGGACGTCTCCGTGCAGGCGCAGGTCATCAACCTGCTGCGCGACCTGCAGCGCGAGGAGGGGCTGACCTACCTGTTCATTGCGCACGACCTCGCGGTGGTGCGGCAGATCGCCACCCGGGTCGCGGTGATGACGCAGGGCCGGATCGTCGAGGAGGGCGACCGCGACGCCGTCTTCGACGCGCCCCAGCACGAGTACACGCGCAAGCTGCTCGACGCCGTGCCCCGCATCCGCCCCGAGTGGGAGGCGGCACGACGGCGCAACGCGGCGCTCGCGGCGGAGGGAGCACGATGAGCACGACCTGGACCACCTACCTGCTGCCGGGCATCGGCGTCCGCGAGCGCCGTCTCGCGGTGCCGCTGGACCGGAGCGGTCGCCTGCGCGGCGAGGTGTCGTTGCTGGTCCGCGAGCTGGTGGACCCGGCGCGCGGCGACGAGGACCTGCCGCTGCTGGTGTACCTGCAGGGCGGGCCGGGCGGCGCGAACCCGCGGCCGCTGCGGCGGGACGGCTGGCTGGACGTGGCGCTGCGCGACCATCGCGTGGTGCTGGTGGACCAGCGCGGCACGGGCGGCAGCTCGCCGCTGGACGGCGAGGTGCTGGCCGGGCTGGACGCCCGCGCGGGTGCCGATCTGCTGGCGTGCTACCGGGCCGACTCGATCGTGGCGGACCTGGAGGACGTGCGCCGGGACGTGTACGGCGGGCGCCGGTGGGCCACGCTGGCGCAGAGCTTCGGCGGCTGGATCACGCTGACGTACCTGTCGGTGGCGCCGCAGGCGCTGCGCGCCTGCTACGTCGCGGGCGGCATCCCGGGCACGCCGCCCGACGCCGCGGAGGTCTACCGCCGCACGTTCGGCCGGGTGGCGGGCAAGACGGCGGAGTTCTACCGGCGTTACCCGGCCGACGTCGACGCGGTCGCGGCGATCGCGGATCGGCTCGCGCAGGGCGACGTCCGGCTGCCGGACGGCGACGTGCTGACGGTGCGCCGGTTCCAGTCCATGGGCATCGACCTGGGCATGAAGCCGGGGCCGGAGCGGCTGCACTGGTTCGTCGAGAAGGCGTTCGCGGCGCCGGGCCGGCTGTCGGCCGGGTTCCTGCAGGAGGCGATGGTCCGTACGGCGCAGGCGGACGGCCCCCTGTTCTGGACGCTCCAGGAGTCGATCTACGGCCACGGCGGCAACGGCCCGACGGGCTGGGCGGCCCAGGCGGAGCGCGACCGGCGTCCGGAGTTCGACCCGGGCCGGCGTCCGCTGCTGTTCACGGGCGAGATGGCGTTCCCGTGGATGTTCGACGAGATCCGGCTGCTGCGCCCGTTCGCGGGCGCGGTGCACGAGCTGGCGGCGCGCCAGGAGTGGTCGCCGCTGTACGACCTGGACCGCCTGGCCGCCAACGAGGTGCCCCTGGCGGCGATCGTCTACCACGACGACATGTTCGTGGACTCAGGCCTGCAGCTCGACACGCTCTCGCGGGTCGGGTCGGCGCAGGCGTGGGTCACCAACGAGTACGAGCACGACGGGATCGGTGACGCACGCGTGCTGGAGCGCCTGCGTGAGCTGGTCCGCGACCGAGGAGGAGAGATCCGATGAGCACGCACGACACCACCGGCCGGCCGCCCTACGCGGGGACCCGCGCGCCCCGGCTGGCCGACAGCCCGGCGTTCAACGCCCACATGGCCCGCGGCTGGGGCGCGCCCGACGTCGTCGTCCCGGTGATCCCCGGGGCGCCGGAGGCGGCCGCCGACCACCGCCGCCGCCTGTCGGAGCGCATCGGCGCGCGCGACGCCGTGGTCAGCGCCGGGCGCGCGCCGCTGCGCAACGGCGACGCGATGTACGGGTTCCGCGCGGACAGCGACTTCGTGTGGCTCACGGGTGTGCAGCCCGAGGACGGCGTCCTGGTGCTGCGGGCGAGCGACGGCGGGCACGACGCGACGCTGTACCTGCCGCCGCCCGCGCGGCCCGGCGAGAGCGAGTTCTTCGCGAACGCGGCCTACGGCGAGCTGTGGGTGGGGCCCTCCCCCGACCTGGCCGCGTGGGCCGGGGCGCTCGGCATCGCCGTGGAGCCGCGCTCCGCGCTGGACGGCGTGCTCGACACCCTGGACGGCGCCCTCGCCTCGCCGTCGGTCGACGACGACCTGGTGCGCCGGTTCGGCCTCAAGCCGTCCGAGGACCTGGCGCGGGCGCTGTCCGACCTGCGCATGATCAAGGACGACTGGGAGATCGCGCAGCTCCGCGAGGCGATCGACCACACCGTGACCGGGTTCGACGCGGTCGCGCGCGAGGTGCCGCGCGCCGTCGGCGGGCTCGGCGAGCGCTGGCTGCAGGGCACGTTCGACCGGCACGCCCGCACGTTCGGCAACGGGCCGGGCTACTCGACGATCGTCGGCTCCGGCCCGCACGCCCCGACCCTGCACTGGGTGCGGTGCGACGGACCGATCCTGCCCGACATGCCGCTGCTGCTCGACATGGGCGTCGAGGCCAGCTCGCTGTACACGGCCGACGTCACGCGCACCATCCCGCCGTCGGGCACCTTCAGCCCGATCCAGCGGCAGGTGCACGACCTGGTCGAGAAGGCGCACCGCGCCGGCATGGCGCAGATCCGTCCCGGCGTGGAGTACCTCGACTTCCACTACGCCTCCATGGAGGTCATCGCGCAGGGGCTGCACGACTGGGGCCTGCTGGACGTCTCCGTCGACGAGGCGCTCTCCCCCGGCGGGCAGCAGCACCGGCGCTGGCTGGTCTGCGGCATCGGCCACCACCTCGGGCTGGACGTGCACGACTGCGCCCACTCCGACTACCCCACCTACCAGGCCGCTCCCCTGGCCCCCGGCGTGGTCATGACCGTCGAGCCCGGCCTGTACTTCCACGCCCACGACGAGACCGTGCCGCCCGAGCTGCGCGGCATCGGCGTGCGCCTGGAGGACGACCTGCTGGTCACGGCCGACAGCGCCGAGGTGCTCTCCGACGCCCTGCCCATCGACGCCGCCGGCATCGAGCGGTGGACCACGGAACGGCTCGGCAATGGCTGAGGCCGTGCTGACGGCACCACCTCGCGTGGCCGAGCCGTTCCCGCTCGCCGACGTCGTCCTCACGGGCGGCGTCTTCACCCGGGCCCGCGACCAGATGCTGCACCTGGCCCGCGTCTACCCGGTCGACCGGCTGCTCGCCGTGTTCCGCGCGAACGCCGGGCTGGACACGCGCGGGGCGCTGCCGCCGGGCGGCTGGGAGGACTTCGGCCACCCCGACGAGGACGCCTGGGGCCCCGACGACTACCCCGGCCGCGAGGCCGCGCCCACCGCGAACCTCCTGCGCGGCCACTACGCGGGGCACTTCCTGTCCATGCTGGCGCTCGCGGCGGGCGGCGCGGACGACGCCGCGCTGCGGGCCGAGCTGCACGCCAAGGTCGACGACCTGGTCGAGGGACTGCGGGAGGTCCAGGAGACGCTGGCCGCGACGGGGCGCTACAGCCACCCCGGGTTCCTGGCCGCGTACGGCGAGTGGCAGTTCTCGCGGCTGGAGGGCCTTGCGCCCTACGGCGAGATCTGGGCGCCGTACTACACGTGCCACAAGATCATGGCGGGGCTGCTCGACGCGCACCGGCACACGGGCTCGGGTGTGGCGCTGGACGTCGCCGCCGCGATGGGACGCTGGGTGCACGGGCGGCTGTCCGTGCTGCCGGCCGAGCAGCGCGCCGACATGTGGGCCCTGTACATCGCGGGCGAGGCCGGGGGCATGAACGAGGTGCTGTGCGACCTCGCGGTGCTGACCGGGGACCGCACGTTCGTCGAGACGGCCCGGCTGTTCGACCTGGACACGCTGCTGGACTTCGCGGCGGCGGGCCGGGACGAGCTGGACGGCATGCACGCCAACCAGCACGCCGCCACGCTCCTGGGCTACCTCGGGCTGGCCGACCTGACCGGCGAGACCCGATACCTGGACGCCGTCGTCCACCTCTGGGACATGCTCGTGCCCGGCCGCACCTACGCGCACGGGGGCTCCGGCGAGAACGAGCTGTGGGGGCCGGCGGGCGCCGTCGCGGGCGACATCGGCAACCGGAACGCCGAGACGTGCGTGACCTACAACATGCTCAAGATCGCCCGGGCCCTCTTCGAGCGCACGGGCGAGGCGCGGTTCGCCGACTACTACGAGCGGGCCGTGACCAACCAGATCCTGGGCTCGCGGCGCGACGTGACCTCGGACGACTCGCCCGAGGTCACGTACATGTTCCCCGTGCACCCGGGGGCGCTGCGCGAGTGGGACAACGTGGGCACCTGCTGCGGCGGCACCGGGCTGGAGAACCACGTCAAGTACCAGGACTCCGTGTACTTCCGGTCGGGCGGCCCGGGCAGCTCGGGTGGTTCGGACGGCGGTGCGGCGGGGCCCGACGGCGGCGTCCGGACCGTGTGGGTCAACCTCTACGTGGCGTCGACGGCGAGCTGGCCGGAGGCCGGCGTCCGTCTGATCCAGGAGACGGCGTACCCGCTGGAGGGCGCCAGCCGGATCCGGGTCGACGCGACCGGCGACCTGGAGCTGCGCCTGCGGGTGCCGGGCTGGGCCACGCCCTCCCCCGTGTTCGGCGTCCGGGTGGACGGCGAGGCGCAGTCCGTGCGGGCCGACGGCGGGTACGTCGTCCTGCGGCGTGACTGGCGCCCCGGCACCGTGGTCGAGATCGACATGCCGCTGACGCTGCGCGAGGTCCCGGCGCCGGACGACACGTCCGTGGTGACTCTGGAGCTCGGGCCGACGGTCCTGCTCGCGCGCAGCGCCGCCACGACCTGGCTGCCGGTCCAGGCCGCGACCTGGCGGCGGCTCGACGGCACGCTGGACGCCCCGCTGACCCCGGCCGACGACGGCACGTGGCGACTGGGCGACCTCGTCCTGGAGCCGACGTGGTCCGGGTCGGACGCCCGATACCACATGTACCTGCGCCGGGCCGACGCCCGGATCGCGTTCGCCGGCGCGGACCCGGCGGCTGACTCGGGCGTGCCCAACGCGGGGCGGGCGGACGGACGGACCTTTCTCGACGTGCTCTGGGCGGACGGCGGGTTCGCCGACCGGGGCGCGTTCGTCGAGGCGGTGCTGCGCACCACGCACGAGTTCGTGGAGCTCGGGCTGCTGAGCGCCGCGGAGGCGCGGCAGGTGCTCGTGGCGGCGGCACGCTCCGCCGTCGGGCCGGAGGACGACGGCGGCGCCGGGCCCGGAGCCGGGGGCGACGCCGACCGGGAGGCCGCGCGTGCGGCGGACGAAGCCGCGCGTGCGGCGGAGGAAGCCGCGCGTGCGGCGGAGGAGGCCGCGCTCCTGTCCCGGGCGCCGACCGCCGCGCACGACGGCTCCGCGCCGCGCGTGGAGATCGTCCCGGCCGCGGCGCCCGGCGTGACCGGCTGGTACCTCCGGCCGGCGGAGCTCACGGTCACCGCGCGGGCCGACACCGGCGAGCCCGTTGTCGAGGTCCGGGTGGACGACGGCCCCTGGGCGCCCGCGGGGCAGGCGCCGCTGGTCCTGTCCGACGGTGTGCACACCGTTACCGCGCGCGCCGTCGACGACGCGGGCCGGGAGCGCCGCGTCGTCCGCGAGGTCAGCGTCGACACCAAACCGCCGCGAACCAAGGTGACGACCAAGCGCCTGGGCCCGCGGGGCGTCGAGATCAACCTGACCGCCGTCGACGACGTCTCGGGCGTGGACAGCATCCGGTGGAAGGGGCCGGACACGTTCTGGGCCACCTTCGCCGAGCCGTTCAGCCGGGCGCTGTCCGACGCGCCGCAGGTCATCGAGTACGCGGCGACCGACCGCGCGGGCAACCAGGAGCCGGTCCGCACCCTGGTGCTCCCGCCCGCCGACGGGTCGGCGTCGGCGCCCGCCGACGCCGACCCCACCGAATGACCGACCAGCGAACAGGAGTGCACGCATGAAGCAGCAGCGAGCCGCCCGACCGTCCCTGGCCCTACCGATCGCGGCGTTGGCCGCCACGACCCTCGCTCTCGGCGCGGTGCCGGCGAGCGCCGCGGCCGACCCGCCGTCGTCGTCAGGCGTCGCCGCCGCGTCGTCCACATTCGCCGCGCCGACGTCGGTGGCCGACTGCCGCCTGGCCGCCGCCGTCGACGGGCTCGGCTCCGGCTTCCCGGTGGACGACCAGGCCCTCCCGGCCGTCGGCACGCTGAAGGCCGCGCTGCTGCTCGTGGACTTCGACGACCACCCGGCGTCCGCGGGCTCGGCCCAGGAGGCGCGGGACAACCTGGCCTCGGGCGTCGAGTACCTGGAGCGGGTCTCGGGCGGCCGGCTGGACGTGACCACGACGACGTCGGACGGCTGGGTGCGGATGCCCGAGCCGTCCACGGCGTACCCGTTCGAGCGGGGCCTGAGCTACGAGGACCACGTGCGCTACATCGGCGACGCGATCGCCGCGGCGGACGACTCGTTCGACTTCTCCGACGTCGACGTGGTCTGGGTGACGGCCACGAAGGAGGCGCCGAACATCACCTACTCGCCGACCACGAACTTCCTGGACGTCACCGCGGACGGCAACCACCTGACGCACGCCGTCACGTTCGGCTACGACCAGTGGCGCTGGGGCGGGCTGGTGCTGGCGCACGAGTCGGGTCACACGCTCGGCCTGCCGGACCTCTACCTGTTCGAGGCGCCGCCGGCGGACCCGGGCAACTACCACGCCGCGGTCGGCGGCTGGGACCTCATGGGCCTGATCTCGGGCGCGGGGCCGGAGTACTTCGCGTGGCACCGGTGGCAGCTCGGCTGGCTGGACGACGACCAGGTGGTCTGCGCCGGCCAGGGGCGGACGACGTCCGCGCGGCTGGCGCCGGTCGCCCGCTCGGGTGACGCGAGCCCGGGGCAGGACGCGATGGTCGTGTACCCGCTGTCGGCGACGCGCGCCGTCGTCGTCGAGAACCGGCAGCCCGTGGGCTACGACGAGGGCATCGGCGCGCGGGGCGCGCTGGTGTACACGGTCGACACGTCCGTGCCCTCGGGCGAGGGTCCGGTCCGGGTCGTGGACTCGACGCCGGGTTCGGCCGGCGGCCTGGACGACGCCCCGTTCGCGGTGGGCTCCTCCTGGACCGAGCCGACGACGGGCGCGGAGCTCACCTTCCGCGCCGGCCCCGCGGGCACGCTGAAGGTCACCGTCCGGCCCTGACCGTTGTTGCACCGGACCGGTCGCGGAGGCATCGTGGCGCGAGGGACCTCCTCGCGGGCCCGAGCTCCGCGACCGGTGCCGGGAGGTGCGCGAGATGACCGACCTGACCGCGATCGACATCCTGATCGACCCCGACCCGACGATGCTCGCGCGGGCCAGGGCGGTCAACGCCGCGATGCTGGCCCGCCTGCCCGCCGGGTTCGCGCTCGACGGGCACCATCAGCCGCACGTCACGATCCTGCAGCGGTACGTGCGCAGCGCCGACCTCGCCGGGATGTACGACGCCGTGGGCTCCGCGGTCGGCCCGGTAGACCTGGTGGCGCTCCCTCTCCGGGCCACCGGGATCCGGCAGATCGCGGCGGCCGGAGGCGTGGGCCTGGCCGGCATCGTGGTGCGGGCGTCGCCCGAGGTCCTGGAGCTCCAGGCCCGGCTGATCGACGCCGTGGCGCCGTTCGTCGCGTCCGGCGGAACCGCGGAGGCCTTCGTGGGCACCGCCGCCGAACCCGAGATCAACCAGGCCACGATCGACTACGTCGAGCGCTACGTCCCCGAACACAGCGGCGCGAGCTACGTCGGGCACGTCACCGTGGGGCTGGTCCCGCTCGACGAGATGGGCGCGGTGGAGGTCGAGCCGTTCGAGGAGCTCACGTTCCATCCCGTCGGCCTGAGCATCTACCGGCTCGGCAACAACGGCACCGCCGCCGGGCGGCTGCGGAGCTGGACCGCCTGACGCCACCCCGCGGATGTCAGTGGCGGCGTCTAACGTCGTGGCATGAGCGAGCCCCGGCCCTTCACCGTGCACGTCCCCGACCAGGTCCTCACGGACCTGCGTGATCGCCTGGCGCGCAGCAGGATCCCCGAGGACTCGCCCCGGCGTCCGGCGTCGGGCATGACGTCCGGCTACCTGCGCGAGCTCGTCGACCACTGGATCAGCTGGGACTGGCGGGCGCGCGAGGCCTGGCTGAACGGGCACCCGCAGTTCCTCGCCGACGTCGGGGGCGCGGACGTGCACTTCGCGCACCTCCGGTCGGAGCAGCCGGACGCCCCGGCGCTGCTCGTGCTGCACGGGTGGCCGCACACGTTCGCGCTGCAGCTCGACTTCGCCGACCTGCTGCCCGACCTCGACGTGGTGGTCGCGAGCCTGCCAGGTTTCGCGTTCTCGACGCCGTACGCGGACGGCGAGATGTCGGAGACGCGGCTGGCCGCCACCATGCACGCGCTGATGACCGACGTGCTGGGCTACGAGCGGTACTTCACCTACGGCGAGGACGTCACGGCGAACGTCAGCGACCTCATCGCGGCCCGGTACCCGGCGCACGTGGCGGGCATCGTCGCCACGCACGCGCACTTCCCGACCACGGCGGAGCGGGCAGCGCTCGACGACCCCGAGGCCAAGGAGTTCTTCGACGGCATCGCCGCGCGGCACCAGACTGACGGCGCCTACGGCCACGTCCAGGCCACCCGGCCGGACACGCTCGCGACCGCCCTCAACGACTCCCCCGCCGGCCTGCTGGCCTGGCTGACGGAGAAGCTCGTCGAGTGGAGCGACACCCCGCCCGGCGACCCGCGCGCCGTGGAGCAGCGCATCTCCCGGGACCGCATCCTGACCGAGGCGACGATCTACTGGGCCACCCAGACCATCGCGTCATCGTTCCGCCCCTACTACGAGGGCGCCGACCAGCCCGGCCCGATCCCGCCGGCGACGGTGCCGGCCGCAGTCCTCGTCCAGCGGCACGAGGGCACGTACCCCGAGTCGCTCGCGCGCCGCCACTACCTCGACCTGCGGGTGTTCGACCGCCTGCCGGAGGGCGGACACTTCACGGTCGGCGAGGTGCCGGGCGAGATGGCGGCGCGCGTGCGGGAGTTCGTCCGCTCGGTCGACGGCGGCTGAGCCCCGGCTCAGGCCGTCGGCTCCAGGCGGATCACGGGGAACTTGCGGTCGGTGTGGGTCTCGTACACCTTGGCGTCCGGCCAGTACTCGGCCCAGATCCCGTAGAGCCGCTCCCACTCGGGCGACGTCGGGCGCACCACGGTGACGGCCGCCCGCAGGGTCTGGTCGCCCACCTCGATGGTCGTCTCCGCGGCGCCGTCCTCCACGTTGGCCACCCAGGTCGGGTCCTTGGGCGCGCCGCCCAGCGAGCCCACGACGAGGTAGGCGTCGCCGTCGGTCGCGGCCACCAGCGGCGTCACGTACTGCTTGCCGCTGACCCGCCCGACGTGGTGCAGGAGCAGCAGCCGCTTGCCGTCGAAGTGCCCTCCTGCGACGTCCGCGCCCAGCACGCCCGCGTTCGCGCGGAACGCCTCGATGATCCCGGTGTTCATGTCTGCCATCTCGTCCTCCTCGGACCTCCGCCGGCCCCCCGGCCGACCTAACCGGACTTTACCCCGCTTACGCGGTTCCGGATAGCATCCGGACATGAGCACGCCGATGACGTGGGGCACACCGCAGCCCGAGCGGGCCGACGCCGCCCGCAACCGTCAGGTGCTGCTCGCCACCGCCCGCGACCTCCTGGCCGAGGTGGGGGCGGACTGCCTCACGATGGACCTCCTGGCCGAACGCTCCGGGCTCGGCAAGGGCACGGTGTTCCGCCGGTTCGGCTCCCGCGCCGGGATCTTCCAGGCCCTGCTCGACGACAGCGAGCGCGAGCTGCAGCAACGCGTGCTCAGCGGCCCGCCGCCGCTCGGCCCCGGGGCGCCGCCGGTCGACCGCATCATCGCCTACGGCACGGCGCGCGTCCGGTTCCTCGCCGACCACCACGCCGTCGCGCGCGCCACGCTCGACGGCCGCCAGGCCGGCCGGCGTCGGCCCCTGTCCGAGATCCACCTGCGGGTGCTGCTGCGCGAGGTCGACCTGCCGGGCGCCGACGTCGAGGTGCTCGCGGGCCAGCTCGCGTACGCGCTGGACGGCCCGCTGCTGCTCCAGCTCTCCGCCGGTCCGGACCTGGAGGGACCGGAGCCGACGGCCCGCTTCGAGGCCGGCTGGCGTGACCTGGTCGAGCGGGTGTGCGGGGTGTCGGGGGCGTAGGCGGGGCGCCGGACGCCGTCAGGCGTGCGTCGGCGCCTCGTGCCGGGCGTGCTCGGCGGGCTCGAGCTGGAACGTCGAGTGCTCCACGCGGACGTCGAACTGCGTGGCGACGCACCGCTGCAGGGCGTCGAGCACGGGCGGCGCCTGCCCGTCCCGGAAGCAGACGTCGCGCACCACGACGTGGGCGCTGATGGTCGGCAGGCCGGTGGCGACCAGGGAGGCGTGCAGGTCGTGCACCTCCTCGACGTGCTCCACCTCCAGCAGCCGCGCCCGCACCTCGTCGAGGTCCATGCCGGGCGGGGTCGACTCCAGCAGCACGCTCGCCGAGTCGGCCAGCAGCCGGGCGGCCCGCGGCAGGATGAGGACGGCGATGACCAGGCCCGCGACGGCGTCGGCCCGCTCCCAGCCCGTCGTCGCGATCACGACCGCGGCCACGATCACCGCGACCGAGCCGAGCGCGTCGTTGACCACCTCCAGGAACGCGGCGCGCAGGTTGAACGACGCCGACCGCCCGCCCGCCAGCACGAGCAGCGCCACGACGTTGCCCACCAGGCCGACGATGCCGAAGACGAGCAGGCCCGGCCCCGGCGCCTCCGCCGGCCCGACCAGGCGGCTCACGCCCTCGACCAGCGCGTACACGCCGACGGCGAGCAGCACCGCGGCCTGGGCCAGCGCGGCCAGGATCTCGGCCCGCCGGAACCCCCAGGTCCGGCGCGACGACGGCGGCCGCAGCGCGAGCGACGCCGCCCCGAGCGCGATGGCGAGGCCCGCGACGTCGGTGAGCATGTGCGCGGTGTCGACCAGGAGCGCGAGGCTGCCGGTGAGCAGGGCGCCGACCGCCTGGGCCACGAAGACGGCCGCCGTGATGCCGAACGCGACGGCCAGGCGGCGACGTCCGCCCGGGTCGCGCTGCGCGCCGGCGTCGTGCCCGTGGCTGTGGCCGCCAGGGCCGTGGTGGTGGCTCACGAGGCTGCTCCCGACGCCGCGGACGGTTCCGCCGTCGTCGTCGGAGCCGACCCCGACGCCGTCGTCGCAACCTGCACCGCCGGAACCGACACGGGTGCCGCCAGCTCGGACGGGTGCACCGCCGAGCCGTCCACGCCGTAGACCGGGCACAGGGCCACGGCGTCGCCGGTCAGCGCCAGCAGCTGCTCGGCGGATGCGAGCACCGCGAGCGTCGCCTCCGGGTGGGTCAGCGAGAACACCGACGCCCGCCCCTGCGGCCGGGACTCGACGAGCCCGCAGTCGCGCAGGCAGGCCAGGTGCTTGGACACCGTGGACTGGGCCAGGCCGAGGTGCTTGGTCAGGTCGACCACGCGGTGCTCGCCGAGGGCCAGGTGCTGCAGGATCGCCAGCCGCGACGGGTCCGAGAACCCGTGGAACAGGCACGCCGCCACGACCATCGCCTCGGACTCGCGGGCCGCGACATCGCCCGCCACCTCTGTCATCGCCATACGACGATGTTAACAGCCGCCACCCCACTCCCCTTTGAGGCCCGGCTTTCTCCTCTTTGAGCCGCCCCAAAGCGAAGAAACCAGGGCCTCAAAGGAGATCAGGAGGTCGCCCGGGCGTGCCAGGCCGTCGCCGTCGCGTCCAGGACGTCGTCCCACGGCGTCGGCCGGACGCCGAACACCCCGGTGGTCTCGGCGGCGTCCGCCACGAACGGCCGGTCGAACTGGTAGAGCACGCCCAGCGCCTCGCGCAGGAGCGGCACCACGAGGCCTCCGGCCCGCAGCACCGCGCGCGGCACGCGGCGCAGCCGGGGCTCCCCCGTCCCGGCCCGCGCACCCAGCTCGCGCAGCACCTCGCGGACGGTCGCGGGCGGGTTGGAGGGCACCAGCCACGGCGAGCCCCAGGCCCGGTCGTCGGCGCCGAGCGCCACCAGGGTCGCGGCGACGTCGTCGACCGCCGTCCAGGTGTGCGGCTGGTCCGGGTCAGCCATGACACTGGTTGGCTTGCCGGCGAGCGTCGCCGCCGCGTACATGGGCAGCAGGCCGTGCGAGGCGGGGACGGTCGGCCCGATGTAGTCGGAGGCGCGCGCCTCGGTGGCGCGCACCCGCCCGGCGCGGTGGGCGGCGAGCGCCTCCTGCCACAGCCGCGCCCGGAGCCGGCCCTTGTGGTCCGACGCCGCGAGCGGCAGGCCGCGGGTCATCGGCCCGTCGACCGGGCCGTAGCCGTAGAGGTTGCCGAGCGTCACGAGCACCGCGCCGGAGGACTCCGCGGCGTGCAGTGCCGCGGCCGCCAGCGGGGGCCAGCCGCGCTCCCATGCCTGGTACGAGCCGGGGTTCGCGCAGTTGTACAGCACGTCCGCGCCCCGGGCCGCAGCGGCGAGCGCCGTCGCGTCCGTGGCGTCCAGCGCGATCCGCTCCACGCGGGGGTGCGCCGGGCCGCCGCCGGAGCGGGTCACCACCGCGACGGAGCGGCCGGCGTGCGCCAGCCGGAGGGCGAGCGCGGTGCCGACAGGACCGGCGCCGAGGACGAGGTGGGAGGTCATGTCCCAGGGTCCCATCGATATTGGTCAGACAGGTTCACAACTTGTATGATCGCAAGCGAACATCCCGCCGCAAAGGAGCGCCATGACGTACCAGCCCGACGCCATCCGGACCGTGCAGCTCTCGACTGTCACGCTGCCGCTGGCCACCCCCATCTCCGACGCCAAGGTCTTCACCGGCCGGCAGAAGCCCATGACCGAGGTCGCGTTCCTGTTCGCGGAGATCACCACCGAGCAGGGCTTCGAGGGCCTCGGCTTCTCCTACTCCAAGCGCGCGGGCGGCCCCGCCCAGTACGCGCACGCCAAGGAGGTGGCCCAGACCGCGATCGGCGAGGACCCGAACGACATCGCCAAGCTGTACACGAAGCTGCTGTGGGCGGGCGCGTCGGTCGGCCGGTCCGGCGTCGCGACCCAGGCCCTGGCCGCCATCGACATCGCCCTGTACGACCTCAAGGCCAAGCGCGCCGGCCTGCCGCTGGCCAAGCTGCTCGGCTCGCACCGCGACTCCGTGCGTACCTACAACACCTCGGGCGGGTTCCTCAACGCGAGCATCGAGGAGGTCAAGGAGCGCGCGAGCCGGTCGATCGCCGAGGGCATCGGCGGCATCAAGATCAAGGTCGGGCTGCCCGACGGGCGCACGGACCTCGCCCGCGTCGCCGCCGTCCGCGAGCACATCGGCCCCGACGTGCCGCTCATGGTCGACGCCAACCAGCAGTGGGACCGCGGCACCGCCCTGCGCATGGGCCGGCGTCTGGAGGAGTTCGACCTCGTCTGGATCGAAGAGCCCCTGGACGCCTACGACGCCGAGGGCCACGCCGCGCTCGCCGCCGCCCTGGACACCCCGATCGCCACGGGCGAGATGCTCGCCTCCGTGGCGGAGCACGAGCGGCTCATCGAGAAGCGCGCGTGCGACATCATCCAGCCCGACGCCCCACGCGTCGGCGGCATCACGCAGTTCCTGCGGCTGCTCACGCTCGCCGACCAGGCCGGGCTGGACCTCGCGCCGCACTTCGCGATGGAGATCCACCTGCACCTGGCCGCCACGTACCCGCGCGAGCCGTGGGTGGAGCACTTCGACTGGCTCGACCCGCTGTTCAACGAGCGCCTCGAGACGAAGGACGGTCGCATGCTCGTGCCGGACCGCCCGGGTCTCGGCGTGACGTTCAGCGAGCAGGCCCGCGCCTGGACGACGGACACGGCGACCTTCGGCCCCGCCTGACCCGCGCCTGATCCGCGCCTGATCCCCCGCGACGTGTCAGACGTACAGGTCACCCGAGGGACCTGTACGTCTGACACGTCCTCCGAGAGTTCCGGCGGGAGACCGCGTCGAGATGGAAGCATGAGCCCATGGCCCAGACCCTGAGCGGCACCCTGGTGGAGACGCTGCGCAGCCGCATCGTCAACGGCGACATCGCGCCGGGCGAGAAGCTGCCCAGCGAGCCGCGCCTCGCCGTCGAGCACCAGGTCAGCCGCACCGTCGTCCGCGAGGCCATCGCGCGCCTCAACCTGGAGGGTCTGGTCCACACCCGGCGCGGCAGCGGCAGCTACGCGCTCACCCCGCCCGCCGAGGCGGACGACGGCGGCGCCCCCGTCGCCCGGTCGCTGGCCGACCGGCTCGCACTGGTCGAGTACCGCCTCGCGCTGGAGGCCGAGGCCGCCGCGCTCGCCGCCGGACGGCGCACGCCCGCTCAGCTCGCGGCACTGGCCGACCGGCTCGACGCGCTCGCGGCGTCCGACGGGCACCCCGCCACCGCGATGCAGCACGACTTCGCGTTCCACCGGCTCGTCGCCGAGGCCGCGGGCAACAGGTTCCTCCTGGAGGCCCTGGACCGGCTGGGCCCGCAGATGATCGCCATGCCGCGCGGCCGGCTGGACCTGCACGCCGACGACGGAGCGCACGACGACGAGGCGCCCGACGACGACCCGCGCGCCGACGCGCGGCACGGCGGCAGCCGCTTCGCCGGCGTCGTCCAGGAGCACCGCGCCGTGCTCGACGCCCTGGACGCGCAGGACCCGCTCGCCGCCGCGGCGGCGATGCGGGTCCACCTCACGTCGTCCCGCCGCCGCCTCCTGACGGAGTCGGGCGCCGACCCCGCCCACTGACCAGGCCGCCGGCCGCCGTCGGGCAAAGCCGTTGACCACAGCGGCTGCTGCCAGGAGGGGCACCTCACTGGCAGCAACCGCTGTGGTCAACACCCGCGCCTGCGCGGCCTGCCGGACGGCGGCAGGGCCGGTCGTCAGCGCGGGGGCTTGACCGCCAGGACCGGGTGCTCGGCCTGGAGCAGGATGCGCTGCGCGACCGAGCCCATGATGAACTTGCCCACCGTGCTGCGCCGGCGCAGGCCGATCACGATCAGCGAGGCGTCGTGCTGCTCGGCGAGGTCGAGGATCTCGTCGGTGAAGTCGTCACGGTGCGTGCCGCGCACGAGCTGCGCCTTCACCCCCGCCGCCGCGGCCTGCGCGAGCACCCGGTCGAGGTCCTCCTCGGCGGCGACCGTGGACTCGACCAGCGAGCCCTCCCGCGCCGAGTTCACGACCAGCAGGTCCTCGTCCCGCAGGCCCGCCTCGACGATCGCCGCCTGCACGGCGGCCTCCCCCGCGGGCGTGGGGACGTAGCCAACGACGATGCTCATACGGACTCTTCCTCTCGGTTCTTCGCCGACGCACCGGCGTCCGACGTCCCAGCAACAGCCCCACCGGCAACAGCAGGCACCCCGCCCGCCCGCCGGTCGCGGACGGCACGGATCAGGGGCAGCACGGCCACCACCACGAACACCACCAGCAGCGTCGCCGAGATGGGCCGCGTGAAGAAGCCGGCGGCCGACCCGTCGAACATCAGCAGCGAGCGCCGCAGGCTGGACTCCAGCAGCGAGCCGAGCACGAACGCCAGCACGAGCGGCCCCGGCTCGAACCCGAACTTCTTCATCAGGTACCCGACGGCGCCGAAGACGACGACCAGCAGCACGTCGAACACGGAGTTGTTGATGGTGTAGGCGCCGACCATCGTGATCAGGGCCGTCACGGGCGCCAGGATCGCCGCGCGCACCCGCAGGATGCGCACGAACACGCCTACCAGCGGGATCGACATGATGAGCAGCAGCACGTTGCCGATGTACATCGAGTTGACCACGCCCCAGAACAGCTCGGGGTGCTCGGTCACGAGCTGCGGCCCGGGCGTGATGCCCTGGATCAGGAGCGCGCCGAACATGAGCGCCATGGTCGCGTTGGCGGGGATGCCGAGCGTGAGCAGCGGGATGAACGAGCTGGTCGCGGCGGCGTTGTTCGCCGTCTCCGGCCCGGCCACGCCCTCGATGGCGCCCTTGCCGAACCGGCTCGGGTCCTTGGCGCGCTTCTTCTCCGCGGCGTAGGCGGCCATGGAGGCGATGGTCGCGCCGCCGCCGGGCAGGATGCCGAGGAAGAACCCGAGCACCGACCCGCGGGTCACGGCGCCCGACGACTCCTTGAGGTCCTTGCGCGACGGCCAGACGTTGGTCACCTTGCCGGGCGCGTGCACGGCGCGGTGCCGCTCCTCCAGGTTGTAGAGGATCTCGCCGAGGCCGAACAGGCCCATGGCCACGGGCACGAAGTCGATGCCGTCGGCCAGGCTCAGGTTGTCGAAGGTGAAGCGTTCGGCACCCGTGAAGGCGTCGCGCCCGACGGTGGCCAGCAGCAGCCCGATCGCGGCGGCGATCAGCGCCTTGAGCCGCGCGCCGGACGCGATGGTCGAGACCAGGAGGATGCCCAGCAGGGCCAGGGCCGCGTACTCGGGTGGCCCGAAGTCGAGGGCGAAACCGGCCACGACCGGGGCCAGGAAGGTCAGCCCGACGATGGCGACGGTGCCACCGATGAACGACCCGACGGCCGCGACGCCGAGCGCCGTGCCCGCCCTGCCCTGTCTGGCCATGGCGTGCCCGTCCAGGACCGTGACCACCGAGCTGGCCTCGCCGGGCAGGCGGAGCAGCACGGACGTGATGGTGCCGCCGTACTGCGCGCCGTAGAAGATGCCGGCGAGCATGATGATCGCGGTGACCGGCTCAACGCCGTACGTCAGCGGGAGCAGGATGGCGATGGTGGCCGCCGGGCCGAGGCCTGGCAGCACCCCGATGAGCATGCCGATGACCACACCGAGCAGGCAGTACAGGAGGTTGGTCGGTTCGAGCACGACGGCGAAGCCGGCGGCCACGTTCTGCAGTGATTCCACGTGCGATTCCCTTGCGGATCAGACCTGCGGTGCGGTCAGAAGAGGTGCGGGACGTTGGTGCTGAGCGCCCCGACGAAGACCCCGTACAGCACCCCGACCACGAGCACCGAGTAGAGGACGGCGGAGCGCCAGGACTCGCCGCCCAGGAACTTCATCCAGATCAGGCTCAGCAGCAGGGCGGGGATCTCGAAGCCGATCACCGGCAGCAGCGCCACGAGCCCCAGGAGGGTCGCGAGGCCGACCAGCGAGAGCCACGAGTAGCGGGAGAACTTCTCCCCGTCGCCGCCCCGCCGTCCGACGACGACCTGGGCGAGCGACAGCACCACCACGGCGACGCTGATCGCGAGCGGCCACAGGCCGGCGGCCGGCTTGGTCAGTGTGCCCAGGCCCAGCCCGACCGCCGTCACGGCGCCCAGGACGCCGATCGCGGTCGTGACCAGGCTGGCCGCGAGGTTGGCGACCGGCCCGGCCGGCGGCGGCGTCTCCTCGGCCCACTCGTCGACGAGGGCCTGGGCCGGGTCGACGGGCGCGACGGCGGCTGCGCCGTCCGCCCCGCCGTCCGAGCTGCCGTCCGGCGTGCCCTTCGAGCTGCCGTCCACGCGTTCCTCCTTGGTTGCCGTTGCCACGAGGGATCAGCCCTCTGCGAGGCTGATGTCGTACTCCTCGGTGAGCGCCTTGTACTTGTCGGCGAGCTCGGTCCACTCCGTGGTGACCTCGTCGCCCGAGATCTCGTGCGGCGTCAGCAGGTTGTTCTCGTTGAACGACGTGTAGGTGTCCGAGGCGATGGCGGCGTCGATCGACTCGACGAGCCGGGCCTTGACGTCCTCCGGCAGGCCCTTCGGGGCGGCCAGGGCGCGGTACTGCGACACGGGCACGTCGTAGCCCTCCTCGACGGCGGTCGGCACGTCGGGCAGGAACTGGTTGCGCTCGGCCGAGAAGGCCAGCAGCGGCACCACCTTGCCGGCGTCGATCTGGGGCTTGGCCTCACCGAGCTGCACCGTGGCGACCTGCACCTGGTCGCCGACGACGGCGGTCAGCGCGGGCGAGCCCGAGTCGAACGGGACGGCCGTGCCGTCGATCTCCGCCTGCGCGAACAGCGCCGCCGGGGCGAGCTGCGAGCCGGTGCCCACGCCCGTGGTGCCGTACTTGATCTCGCCGGAAGCGCCCTTGAGGTCGTCCAGGTTCTCGAACCCGGAGTCGACGCTGGCCAGCAGCACGTAGTCGTCCTGCGAGAGCCCCTTGAGGACGTCGAGCTTGCCCAGGTCCACGGCCTCGTCCTCCGACACGGCCAGCGGCGTGATCGTGATGAGGGAGGCGTTCAGCAGCACCAGCTCGTACCCGTCGGCGGGCTTGCCCGCGACCTCCTCGGTCGCCACGGCGCCGTTGGCCCCGGCCCGGTTGACGACGGGGACGGCCACGCCGAGGTCCTCCGCCATGCCCTCGGCCACGGCCCGGGCGATGAGGTCGGTCGACCCGCCGGCGTCCTGCCCCACGGTGATCGTCACCGGGCCGGACGGGAAGTCTTCACCCTCGCCGCCACCGGCGGCACCCACGTTGCCGCCGCACGCGGCGAGCGTCAGGGCGGCGAACGCGGCGGTGGCGCCCAGCGCGACCCTGCTGGTCAGCGGGCTGCGGCGTGCACCGGAAGGCGCGCCGCGGCGCGGGGTACGGGGGGTAGGAGTTGTCATCACAGCTCTCCTCGTTGAGATCTCCGACGGGCAGGTGCCGGTCGGGCGTTGAGCATAGGAAGCCCATACGATGCCTGTCTAAGCCTCTTACTGCATTGCTTGATTCTCGGAATGCATCAATCCCGGAAAGGTCATCGTGTACACCCTCGACCAGGTCCGCTGCTTCCTCGCCGTCGCGGAAGAGCTCCACTTCGGCCGCGCCGCGGAACGACTCAACATGACCCAGCCGCCCCTGAGCCGTCAGGTCCAGAAGCTGGAACGCGCCGTCGGCGTCCCCCTGCTGGAACGCGACAACCGTCACGTCGAGCTGACGACGGCGGGCGCGGTGTTCCTCGAGGAGGCCCGCCGCCTCCTGACCGCCGCCGACGCCGCCCCCGCGCTCGCCCGGAAGATCGCCGCCGGCCGCGCGGGCGTGCTGCGCCTCGGCTTCACCGCCGCCTCCGGGTTCAGCCTGCTGGGCACGCTGGTGCAGGAGATCGCCGAGTTCATGCCCGACGTCGACCTCGACCTCCAGGAGCTCGTCACGATCGAGCAGATCGAGGCGATCCGGCGCGGCGAGCTCGACCTGGCACTCGGCCGGCCGCCGTTCGACCAGGAGAGCTTCGACTCCCGGCTCCTGCTCTCGGAGGACCTGGTGCTGGCCGTGCCGCCCGGGCACGCGCTGACCCGGCTCGACCGGCCCGTGACCGCCGCCGACCTGCGCGACCAGCCCGTCGTCGGGCACCACCCCACGAAGGCCCGGTACTTCTACGACATGGTGGTGCGCTACATCGCCGTCGAGCACGGCAACGTGGTGCACGTCGTCAGCCAGATCCTGACGATGTGCTCGCTCGTGGCGGCCGGACGCGGCGTGGCGTTCGTCCCGGAGTCGGCCCGCCTGCTGGGCCTGCCGGGCGTCACGTTCGTGGAGCTCGACGTCCCCCACGGCGTGGTGGAGCTGCACGCCATCTGGAACCGGGACTCGAAGAACCCGGCCCTCCACGAGTTCCTCCGCTTCCTCACCCCCTCCCGTTGAGTGCTGGGTGGTTTTTGTTTCTGGCCCTTTTTCCCCCCCCCACCCCCACACACCACCCCCACCAAGCAAGGGCGGCGAGGACCAAGGAGGATAGAGGGTGG